>NZ_JBHXQN010000003.1:0-372789 GCF_042717785.1 Streptomyces sp. NPDC058619 | reverse complement strand
TGTCGAGGTCGGCGAACGCCTCGGCGGCCGGCAGCGCGGGAGTGATCGTCTTGGGGAGCGCGAACTCGCCCTGCGGCCCCGACGAGCGGCGGCCGCCGTACCCGGAACCACCCGAGCGGCCGGAGGAACCCGAACGGGACGGCACGGAGGACCCGAAACGGCTCCCGCGACCCGAACCGCCGGACCCGCCGGAGCTCCCGGAGTTGCCGGAGCCGTACGAGCCGCCGGACGAGCCGCCGTACGAGCCGCCGGACGAGCCGCCGGACGAGCCGGCGGAACCGCCACTGCGGCCTCGGGAAGAACGGTCATTCGTGCGAATGGTGCGGTTCATGCAGAACCTTCCTCGATGCGGCACGTATCGAGGAATCCCGAAGGGAGATTCGCGAGAACGAGCCGAATGAATACGAAAGCGAAAGCGGATCCGTCCGGCGGCAATGGCCGTGGACCGGATCGGGCGTTGAAATCAGTGGCGCACCGCGGACGTGAAATCCGCGGCGCCGACTGCGGGAGGCTCTGACGGATGTGAAATCCGGAGCCCGGGTCGGGCGGACCGTACGACGGGACACCCCGAACGGGTCGGGTCGTGCCGCCCGGGGGAAATCTGCGCCCGAGAACGCAACGAGCTGGGGCCCGCACCCCAAGGTGCGGGCCCCAGCTGCGTATACGCGTCAGCGTCAGGCGGGAACGATGTTCTCGGCCGTCGGGCCCTTCTGGCCCTGCGCGATGTCGAAGTTCACCTTCTGGCCTTCCTGAAGCTCACGGAAGCCCTGGGCGGCGATGTTCGAGTAGTGGGCGAAGACGTCAGCGCCGCCGCCGTCCTGCTCGATGAAGCCGAAACCCTTTTCGGCGTTGAACCACTTCACGGTGCCAGATGCCATGTCAATTCTCCTTTGGGGCAGTACCCGGAAACCACACCGTGCGGTCTCCGTGTCGCCGCGATGATTGCCCCACCCGGAAAAATGACCGGAAATACAGAAGTGCTCCCACCGGCGCAGAACACCGGTGAGGGCACTTGAAGTTTTTGGGAACCACAACTGCAACTGAGATCGACAGTAGCACGATGGGATGGTGCGTGCACGGTGAATCATTCTGCTCGGCCTGCTGTGGAAGAAATACTCATGGCGCGTCGTGCCCATATCTCACTCCACGGCAACAGATATTGATAAGCCCGGAACGCAGCGTTCAGAGGGTTCGCCGTACGCCCGCCGCGCGCTCCAGGTGGCGCAGCTGGACGGTGAGATCGCCCTCCACGGCCGCGTGCGCCGGGCCGCTGCGGCCGATCGGGAGCACCTCCTCGCTGCGCATGTCCTCCGGCATCAGCGCGAACGCGGCGTAGCCCGCGATCAGCGCGACCAGCAGGCCCAGCACGCCGGACACGTGCCCCAGCCACGGGATGCCGGTCAGCCCGGAGGCCGCCCCCGCGGCCCACCGGGGCAGCGAGGCGACGAGGACGCACCACAGGGCCCGTTTTTGGGCCGGGTGACGGCAGTCATGAGGGCGCCGAATCCCAGAAGGGCCAGGTTGAGCACGGCGAGGACGCAGGGGCCGCCGGCCGCCCCGGTGCCCAGTACGAGGGCGTAGGCCAGCCAGCTGCCGGCGAACACGCACATCAGCGTGGCCGCGATCACGTCCCGCGCGCCGAAGACCAGCACGTCGACCAGCAGCTGCAGCACGAAGGCCGGCAGGACGGCCAGGGCCACCGCGCGGTGGCCGGTCTCCCCGAAGACCCCCCAGCCGGAGGCGGCCGGTCATGACCGAGGCGATCACGAGGGCGAAGCCGAGCGGCATGGGCGACGCCACGGGGCGCAGGGTGATGCGGGTCATCGAGCGGAGGTCCGGCTCGAAGCGGCGCCCCTCCACGGGGGCCGGGCCGTGGCCGGCTCCGCCGGTTGCGGGGGCGGGGTGCTGCATGCGTACCTCCGAGGGTGGTCGGAGACCGTCGGTGCTGCGGTGCGGGGCGGCGGCCGGCCGGGGGGAGCCGGCGCCGCCCCGCACCTGTCGGTGCCCGCGGGGAGCGGGGGTCGGGCGGGGCGCCGTCAGAGGACGAAGCAGGGGTCGAACACCCGGGGGCCGGTCCTCGGGCGCGAACCCCCGGGCGACGCGCCACTGGCGGTGCTGCTCGGACTCCGCGACGGCCTCCGCCATCAGGTCGGCCTGCCGGGCGCCCGTGACGCTGGGCCGGATGGTCGCCTGGTAGCCGCCGAAGTGGGCCACCGGGCTCCATGCGGGCGACACCGCCGGCACCGCCTCGTCGAGGCCCTCTTCGGCGGTGGCGTACACGATCCGGCCGCCGGCCACGGTGAGGACTGCCTCGATGTGCGGGATGTCGTCCTCGACCGCGGTGAAGTAGTCCTCGGACAACTCAGCGGGGTCGCCGTAGAAGCCCTCCTTGAGGATTCCCTTGACCCCTTCCTCGCCCGTGAAGGCCGCGCCAGCGGGTGTACAGCTCCAGGGCCTTCTCGGCCGCCGAGGGCGGCGATCCGGTCGAGGCTCTCGTCCGAGACGGTCTCCGCGTGGTCGAACAGCCAGCGGTTGCCCGCGGGGAAGAGCCCGTCGGCGGCCAGGTACTCGAAGACGGCCAGGTCGCGCCGGATGGTCTCGTCGTAGGTGGCGTGGAGGCGGAAGCCCCAGCCGTTCTCTATGAGCAGCCGGACGGCGCGTCCGAACTCGGCCTCGTAGCCGCCGGCAAGTCCGGGCCGGGGCTCGGCGAAGTTCTCGAAGTCCGCGGCCGCCCAGGTCAGGTTCTCCCCGGCGCCGTTCAGCCGGAGCCACTCGTCGCCGTCCTGCGGGCGCACGGTCTCGGTCCAGCGGGTCAGGTCGGCGATCTCCTGCCCGGCGGTCTGGGGGAACAGGTGGTAGGCGATCCGCAGGGACAGCTCGCCGGAGCGCGCGAGGTCGGTGACGGTGGCGTAGTTGTCGGGGAAGTTCCGGAAGCCGCCGGCGTCGTCTACGGCGGAGGTCAGGCGAAGGGGTTGAGCTCGCGCAGGAAGTGGCGGGTGGAGGTGCGCTTGTCCGCCTCGTCGAGCACCGGCCGGGGGTGCGCCGGTGGAGGACCAGCCGGGTCGACAGTCCGCTCACCAGGCCCGTGGCGACCGCCGCAGGCGCCCACCACAGGGGGTACGGGGCGAGGCCGGCGGCGGCGTCGAGGGACCAGCGGCCGGGGCCGGTGGCCGCGAGCGCGGCGGCCGTGACGACGAGGAACAGCGGGTACTCGTACCCGTCGTTCTGCACCCACAGGCCGTGGCGCCACGTACACCTCGTAGCCCTGGGCCAGCAGCGCCGAGAGCGCCGGCAGGACGAGGCAGACCTCGGTCCACAGGCCGGAGAGGATGATCTTCTTGCGGCCTGTCGCCTTGACGGCCGCGACCGGGGCCTCGTCCTCCCATGCGTTCATCGAGGTGCGGTCGACGGGCGTCTGTCCGGGGAAGACGTCGGCGAGCTGGGGAAGGATCGGGCCGGAGAACGAGGCGGCGGCCACCGTGGTGAGCACGGCCGGGACGTCGAACGCCCGGGCGGCCTTGGCCAGGCCGATCGGGGCGTTGATGATCCCCGCGCGGTCCGCGCTCGCCACGCCGAAGAACATCTGCGGCTGGTGGTCGACGAACACCATGACGGAGTCGTCGGGGGTCAGCAGGTCCCCGCTCGGTGCGGCCTGGCCCGGTTGATGTCGAACACGGCAGTCCTCTGCGGAAGGAAAAGGGGTGGGAGGGAATTCCGGCGCGGGCCGTGAGCTCCGCCGCCGGACGGAATCGACGCTAGGGCCGCGGTGGCCTCGCTTCTTTCCCGCCCGCGCCCGGCGCTAGCCCCAGAACGCACGGCGCCGTCTCCCGGCCGACGCGCGGCCCCGCCGTGCCGTCTGAGGCAAATGCCCGTGCACGCAGGGGCACGGAGGAGCCGGCCGCGCCGCCTGGGGTCGGCCCAGGACGCGGCGACGAACCCGCTCTGCCGCCCCGGCGGGGAGCCCCTCGGGGCCCTCGCGGGAAAGGCGGTCCGAATGAGACGGCCTAGCTGTATTGCCCCGGACGGCCGCACGGCACCGGACGGGATCCTGATGCCCAGCCCGCCGGCCACCCGCGCGGACCAGGGGAAGCACCGGTACGGGTACACGCGACGGGGGGTTCGCCGAGTTGCCCGGCCCGGGACGCGAGCCGACCATCGAACGCGGCCGACTGGAGGCTGCCGGCAGTGCCCCGGCGTTCGTGCGCCGCCCCGTCCGACCACCGCCCCGACACGACCTGAGGACGTTCCCATGACCACCTTCACCACCAGCGACGGCACCGGCCTCTTCTACAAGGACTGGGGCAGCGGCCGGCCCGTCGTCTTCAGCCACGGCTGGCCGCTCAACGCCGACGCCTGGGACGGGCAGCTCCGCCTGGTCGCCGAGAACGGCTTCCGCGCCGTCGCCCACGACCGGCGCGGGCACGGCCGCTCCGCGCAGCCCTGGCAGGGCAACGACATGAACACGTACGCCGACGACCTGGCCGAGCTGATCGAGCACCTTGACCTCCGCGACGCGGTCCTCGTGGGCCACTCGACCGGCGGGGGCGAGGTCGCCCGGTACATCGGACGGCACGGGACCGGGCGCGTCGCCAAGGTCGTGCTGCTCGGCGCGGTGCCGCCGCTGATGCTGCGGACGGATGCCAACCCGGACGGCCTGCCCCTGGAGGTGTTCGACGGCATCCGCGAGGGAGTGCGCCTGGACCGCTCGGAGTTCTACCGGACGCTGAGCGAGCCCTTCTACGGTGCGAACCGGCCCGGCTCGAACGTGTCGCAGGGCGCGCGCGACGCCTTCTGGCTGATGGGCATGCAGGCCGGGCTCAAGGCCGCGTACGACTGCGTCGCCCAGTTCTCGGCGACCGATTTCACCGAGGACCTGGGGCGCATCGACGTCCCGACCCTCATCGCCCATGGCGATGACGACCAGATCGTGCCGATCGGCGCGGCCGCGCACAAGTCCGCCACCCTGGTCAAGGACTCCGTCCTCAAGGTCTATCCCGGCGCGCCGCACGGCCTGACGGGTGACTTCGAGCAGGCCTTCAACGCCGACCTGCTCGACTTCATCCGGGCCTGAGCCCGTAAGCGCCCTCCGGCAGGGGCGCGGGCGGCGGTGACGACGGCGGCCGGAACCCGATGGA
The DNA here is from genome assembly GCF_042717785.1 of Streptomyces sp. NPDC058619. Taxonomy (NCBI): domain Bacteria; kingdom Bacillati; phylum Actinomycetota; class Actinomycetes; order Kitasatosporales; family Streptomycetaceae; genus Streptomyces; species Streptomyces sp. NPDC058619. The sequence continues at coordinate 367,654 of NZ_JBHXQN010000003.1, read as the reverse complement.
GTACGCATCGGATTCCGGCCGTCGGTTTCTTGCCCTCCGTTTCACGGACACGTTCCACGAGCCCGTTCAGCGAGCCCGTTCAGCGAGCCCGTTTCACGACCGCTGGGGCATGACCTCTTCCCTGCCGTCCATCTCCAGGGTGCAGCGGGGAGTGCTCGCCGTGTGGGGCAAGTGGACCCGTACGCGCAGGGGAGTCGGAGGGTCGGTGGCCAGTTCGGCGTCCAGGATCCAGCTGCCCGTGCGCGCCGCGCGGCGGTCGAGTTCCTTGCCGTCGACGAGCAGCTCGATGACATGCGGGTGGTCGCCGTGCACGGTGACGGTCACCGAGTGACCCTCCCGGTCGGCACTGAACTGGTGGTGCCTGGCCATGGTCGTCTCCCGTCCGGCGAGTCCCGTCCCCTCCCAGTCTCCGTCCGTCGGGCCGCCCGCGCCGGGCGGGCGGCCCGACGACCGGCTGAACGGGGGAACCGGGCCGGTACTACAGACGCGCGGCGCGCGCGAGGGCGCCCAGGTCGACGAACTTGAAGTTCGTGTCGGTACGCACCTCTCCGCCGGGTCCGGAGGCCGCGGGGGTGTTGGCGCCGTCCTGGACGACCAGCAGGCCCCGGGGGAACTTCGTCCCCAGCGGTGCGCTGGTGACGGCGGCGCCGTCGCTCTCCTCGGAGCCGTCGGGCGTTCCCGGCTTCGTGCCCGCGGCGACGCGGAAACTGCGGACGAACGCGTTGCCGCGGTCGCGGTCGAAGGCGGCGAAGGTGTTGTCCCCCTGGCTGGACGCGAGCAGGTAGCCGCCGCGCCCGGGGTGGCGCGGGTCGCGCCAGATGGTGAGTCCTTCCACGTCGGCGGTGATGTGCCGACCGCCGAAGCCGGGGTCGGCGCCCGCGCCGCACTCCTCGGTGTCAGGATTCCAGGTGCCGGGGACCCCGTAGGAGCGGACCTTCTCGATCAGCCGGGCCGGGGAGCGCAGGTCGGCGTCGAGCTTCCAGATGCCGACGTCCTCCTGGCCCGCGTACAGGTCGCCGGTGTCGGGGTCGACGACCATGCCCTCGACCTGGGGGAGCTCGCCGGGTTCGTCGCAGGGTGACCACCGCGTGCCGTCGGGCAGGGCGAAGGCGGAGGGCAGCGTGACGGTGCGGACCGTGCGGTAGCCGACCGTGCCGCGGGAGGTCGGCGTGAGCTCGGCGAGCGCGAGGGCGGTGGCGCCCCGTCGGCTGGCGACGGCGAAGGACCGGCCCGTACGGCGGTCGGTGTATGCGGCGAGGCCGTAGGCGGTGCGCTGCTCGTTGACCTCGTCCTGGCCGGTGGAGAACACGTGCGGGGCGGCCGTCGCGTCCGTCACGTCGACCAGGGGGCCGGCGGGCCGTCCGGGGTCGATGCGGTAGACGCGCAGTTGGTCGCGGCCCCGGTCTGAGACGACGGCCACGTCGTGGCGGCCGTCGGGGAAGCGGAGGCCGGTGATCAGGTCGACGTTGTTGAAGCGCCCGGGCTTGTCGCCCTCCCGCGGCGGTGGCGGCGCGGGCAGGGACTGCACCTCGCGCCCGTCTAGGTCGTACACGCGCAGGCCGCCCTCCTTGGCGGTGGCGATCACCAGGCTGCGGTCGGGGTCGTGCGCGTTGCGCCAGATCGCCGGGTCGTCCGCGTTCGCGTTGCCGCCCTCCTCGTCGTCGAAGAGGGAGGGGGTCTCGACGGCGGGGGACACCTCGGGCATCGACAGTGCGGCACCGTGGTCCGTACGGGCGTACGCCGGACCGGCGATCACGGTGAGGGCCGCGACCACCGCCACGGCGGTGATCGTCTTCCTGCCCGGGGTCACGCTCATGTTGCCTCCTGCTCGGGGGACGGACTCAGGGGCCGGCCGCGCGCGTCGGGACGGGAACGCGGCCGCACCTCCAAGGATCGCAACCACCCTGGGCTACCTGCGGGTAGCCACCACGAAGCGGGCATGACGCGAGCATGACCACGGGATGAACCGCACCCCTGCCACCCGCGGAGGCGCGGATGCGCAGATGCGCGAACGCGCGGCGGAAGCGCGGCGGGAAATACCAGCCGTTACTCGAACCGCCCGCGTCGCCCGTGCCGTCCACGTCGCCCGTACCGCTCGCGACATTTTCTAGGTCGAGTGACCTATAGTCTCCCCCATGGAAAACGATCAGCTGGTGCACGACCCCGCCGGACCGGTGCTCCTCGTCGGCGGGTACGGAACGGTGGGCGCGGAACTGGCCCGCATGGCGGCCGGGCAGTGGCCCCTCCTGCTCACGGGCCGCTCGCCCGCCGGGGCCGGGGACCTGTGCCGCGAACTCGGCGCCGAAGCGCGGCGCTGGGACCTCTCCGACCCGGAGCCGTTCCACGCCGCGGTGCGGGCCGTGGTGGGCGTCGTCAACGATCCGGACGACCGGGTCCTGAGGGCCGCCCTCGCCGGCGGGGTGCCGTACGTGGACGTGACGCGCTGGACGTCCCGTGTGCAGCGGGCAGCCACGCTGGCCTCGGTCGGCCGGCCCGACGCGGGTCCCGCCGCGCCGGTGCTGCTCTCCTCGGGCTGGATGGGGGGCGTGGTGCCGCTGGTCGCCGCCGCGCTCGCGGAGCGCCTCGGCGGGGCCGACAGCGTGGAGACCTCCGTCCGCTACGACCTGGCCGACCGCGCCGGAGCCGACTCGGTGGAGTTCATGGACCGCCTCGGCGTCGACTTCGAGGTGCGCGAAGGCGGACTCTCCCGGAGCGTCACCCCGCTCAGCGGCGCGCGGACGCTGACCATCGGGGACCACCGCACCAAGGTGGCCCGGATCGACACGCCCGAGCAGTTCACCCTGCCGCTGACACTCGGCGCCCGTACCGTGACGACCCGCATCGGCTTCAGCAGCGCCGCCGCCACGTCCACCCTGGTCGGCCTGGGCCGCATCGGCTTCTTCCGGCGCGCCCGCGGCGAGCGGTGGCGTCCGGTCCGGCGGCGCCTGCTCTACGCCCCCGGGGACGGCGGCACCGCCGCCCTGCGCATCGACGTCGAGGGGCGGCTGGGAGCCCTGCGGGCGACCGTCACCGATCCGCACGGCCAGGCCCGGCTCACCGCCGTCGGAGCCCTGCTCGGCCTGCGCCGGGTCCTCGGCGCCGACGGCGCGCCGGCCCGGACCGGCCTCGCCTTCCCCGAGTCCCACCCGCTGCCGCGCACCCTGCTGCCCGCGCTGGAGGCAGCGGGCGTACGGGTCGAGGTCACCGCGCGCGAGACCGCCGGGCCCGTCGCGGGGGCCGCCGCGTGAGCACGGCGAAGGGGTCCGCCCGCCGCGCCGCCCTCCTCGACGCCGCCGAGCGCACGCTCGTCGGCGGCGGCCACGGCGCACTGTCCCTGCGCGCCGTGGCCGAGGCCGCCGGGGTGCGCCTCGGCCACCTCCAGTACTACTTCCCCACGCGCGACGGCCTCCTCGACGCGGTCCTCGACCGCCTCCTGAGCCGCTCCCTGGAACGCCTCGCGGACGTCGCCCCGGGCCTCGGCGGGGGCGGGGAACAAGCCGCGGAGCCGGTCCCGCTGCAGCGGGTGATCGCCCTGCTCCTCGCCGAGCAGAACGACCCCGACCTGGTACGGGTCTTCGTCGAGCTGTGGGCCCTGGCCGCGCGGGACGAGGCGGTCGCCGCGGCGGTCCGGACCTTCTACGGGCGCTACGCGGACCTGGTGGCCGAGCAGGTCCGGCTGCACCTGCCCGGCCTGCCGGAGCAGGAACGGCGCGCACGGGCGGAGGCGTTCATCGCCCTGCTCGAAGGCAGCGCGCTGATGCGCTCGGGCATCGCGGGGAACGCGTCGCCCGCGACGGACTCCCTGATCGCGCAGACGGCGTACGCCCTCCTGTCGGGGCCGGGGCTCACACCGTGAAATGCGGCAGGACGCGGTCGAGCCGCCGCGGCGGCCACCAGTTGGCGCGGCCCGTCAGGAACACGGCCGCGGGCACCGTGACGAGGCGCACGACGGTCGCGTCGATGACGACGCTGACGGCCAGACCGTGCCCTTGGTGCCACCGGTGAGGTGGGCGGTGGCCCCCTCGGAGCTCTCGGGCGGGAGCGGGGACGCGGCTCGGGACGCGGGCGGGGCAGGGGACACGGCGACTCCCATGACGTGGCAGGGCCGTCAAGAGACACAAGGTGACAAGTGGCAGCACTGCCAATTGACATGTCTGCCGCATATGGGTGAGGGTGTACGGCATGGCACCCGATAACGCCCTGCCCGGCCTGCGGGAACGCAAGAAGGAGCAGACCCGGCGCACCCTGCGTGCGTGCGCCGCCGCTCTCTTCGCCGAGCGCGGTTTCGTGGGCACCACGGTCACCGACATCGCGGCGGCGGCGAACGTGTCGGAGCGCACGTTCTTCCGCTACTTCGAGAGCAAGGAGTCCCTCCTGCTGCCGGACAGCGCGGAGCTGTTCGCCTTCGTCGAGACGGCGCTGACCGCGCGGCCGCTGGACGAGGACCCCCTGGAAGCGGTGTGCCAGGCCCTGACGGAGGCCGCGGTCCCGTTCGCGCAGAGCACCCTGACGGGACTGACCCACTCGCTGGCGGGCACCGAGAGTCAGGGGCTGATCAGGACCCGGCTGACCCAGGCGTTCGCGGAGTTCGAGGACCGGCTGAGCCTCCTGGTGCTGCGACGGCTCCCCGACGACATGCCCGACGCCGACCTGTACGCCATGGTGGTCGCGTGCTCCGCGCTCTCGGCGGCCCGCGCCGTGCTGCGCACCCAGCGGGCCCGCCGCGAGGCCGGCACCGCCGCAGACGCGGCCCCGCTCCTGCCCAAGGCCTTCGCCATCCTCGCCCGGAACGGAACTCCCTCACTGTGACGCCCCGCCGCAAGACGTTGGTCATCACCGCCGCCTGCCTCGCCGCGGCGGCGGTCGCCGCCACCGCCACCGACCTCGTGGTCCGCGGCCGGGTAGAGGAGCGCGTCGTGTCGGCCGCGAGCTGCCGCCTCCACGCGACGGGTGCGGTCACCGCGGAACTGGACAGCGCCTTCGCCGGGCTGAGGGCCCTGACCGGCAGCGTCGGCACCGTACGCGTCAAGGTGCAGGGGGTCCGGCGGCAGGGCACCGACGTGGACGTCGAGGCCGTCCTGAAGGACGTGACCCGCGACGGCGCCGGCGCGGGCGGCACCGCCGAGGCCACCGTCCCCTACAGCGGACTGCAGGACCGTCTCGGCGGCGAAGCCGGTGGCGCGGCCGCCGGGATGACGGTGGGCTCGGACGGGCAGAACCTCGTCCTCTCCGGGTCCGCCGGTGACCTGGGCCTGCCCGTCACCGTGAAGACGACGCTGTCGACCACGGCCGACAGCCTGACCGTCACGCCCGCCACCATCGGGGTGTTCGGCCGGGACATACCCGTGGACCGGGTGTCCTCCCTGCCGGCCGCCTCCGCCTTCGCCGACCGGCTCGCGCCCCGCACCGTCCGCCTGGACGACCTCCCGGCGGGTGCCGCGCTCACCGGGGCGCGTGCCGGCGGCTCCGGCCTCGTCCTCTCCTTCGCGCTGACCGGCGAGGCGCTGGGAGGGTCCGGCCCGACGGGGGGCTCCGGCGGCGGCGGAGCTGCCGGGGGCGGCTGCACCAGCCGTACCGCATAGGGCGGCGGACGGGCGACGCGCGCTGGGCCGTTGGAGTGGACTCGGGCAGTGGTCCTCATCCGGGGGCCGTACCGCTCCGAAGCACGTGAGGACCCCGCCTGGATCCGGGCGGGGGTACGCACGTCTCCGAAAGGTGAACATGCTTACTCGCAGCACTGTCATCGCCGCCTCCGCCGCCCTCGCCGCCCTCTGTGCGGCCCCCGCGTTCGCCACGGCCGACACCGGCGGCACGCGCGAAGCCGCGCCGGCCGTGGCGCACACCGACCTGCGGGCCGTCGGCCTGACGGCCGACCAGAGGCTGGTGGAGTTCGACGTCGACAGGCCGTCCAAGACCTTCTCGATCGGCAAGGTGTCCGGTCTGCGGGGCGACACCAAGCTCGTGGGCATCGACTTCCGCGTCCAGAACGAGAGGCTGTACGGCGTCGGCGACCGGGGTGGCGTCTACACCCTCAGCACCACCAACGCGAGGGCCGTCAAGGTCTCACAGCTCACCGTCGCCCTGTCGGGCACGCAGTTCGGCGTCGACTTCAACCCGGCCGCGAACCGGCTGCGGGTCATCTCCGACACCGGGCAGAACCTGCGCCACAACATCGACGACGCCGCGGCCCCGCTCGGCACCACCGTCGACGGCACCCTGACCAACCCCACCATGCCGCCGTCCACCGCGACGGGCGTCACCGGCGCCGCGTACACGAACAACGACCTGAACGCCGCGACGGCCACGTCCCTGTTCGACCTGGACACCGCGGCCGACCGGATCTCGCTGCAGTCCCCCGCCAACGCGGGCAACCTGGCGCCCACCGGCAACCTCGGCGTCAACGCCGCGCCGAACGCCGGCTTCGACATCTACTACTCCGTCAAGACCGGTGTGAACAAGGGCTTCGCCACACTCAGCACCGGCCGGTCGTACGGCCTGTACGAGATCAACGTGCTGAACGGCAAGGCGACCGGGCGCGGTGCGTTCCCGGCCCAGCAGCAGGTCACCGACCTCGCGCTGCCGCTGAACCAGGACTGACACTGCCGCACGCCCGCGGGCCGGGACTCCCGTCGGAGTCCCGGCCCGCGGGCGTGTGCCGTACCGGGTGGCGGGGTGCTGCTTCGACATCAGGACGGTGTCGACGATGTGGTCGTTGGCGTTGGCCGTCCTGACGTCGCCGCAGACGGCGCCGGACGTGCCGGCGACCTTGTACGCCTCGCCCGAGCCCAGCGTCGACAGCGCCGGGTTGTTCGAAGCGCCGTCGCCACCGGGTCCTTCGCCGGGGCGTCCGCCGCGGGGCTATCCGGCGGTGACGAAGACGCTGTGCCAGCCGCTGGCACCGTCGGGGACGGTCCGGGCGCGCTCCTCGGTCTGTACCGCGCCGGTGCCGTCGGTGGCCCGGACGGTGAGCGTGTGGCCGCCGGCTGCGGCCTTCCACGGGTAGGACCACTGGCGCCAGGTGTCGACACCGGCCTGGGGCGCCAGGTCCGCGTCCTGCCAGGGCCCGTCGTCGACGCGTACCTCGACGCGTTCGATGCCCCGGTGCTGGGCCCACGCCACCCCGGCGACGATGACGGCGCCGGCGGCCGGGCGGGCGAAAGGCTTGGGGGTGTCGATGCGGGCCTGCGTCTTGATGGGCGCCTTGCGGGCCCACTTGCGCTTGACCCAGTAGGCGTCGTAGGCGTCGAAGGTGGTGAGCTCCAGGTCCTTGATCCACTTGCAGGCCGAAACGTACCCGTAGAGGCCGGGCACGAGCATCCGTACGGGGAAGCCGTGGTCGAAGGGGAGCGGTTCGCCGTTCATGCCGACGGCGAGGATCGCGTCGCGGCCGTCCATGACGTCCTCGACCGGGGAGCCGAGCGCCATTCCGTCGACGGAGCGGGCGACGAGCTGGTCGGCCGGGCCGCCCTTCGAGGGGGGCTTGACCCCGCATTCGCGCAGGAGGTCGGCGAGGCGGACGCCGAGCCAGCGGGCGTGGCCGATGTAGGGGCCGCCGACCTCGTTGGACACGCAGGTCAGGGTGATGTCGCGCTCGATCAGGGGGCGTTCGAGCAGGTCCTGGAGGGTGTAGGTGCGGGGCCGGGCGACTCCCTTGCCGTGGATGCGCAGCCGCCAGGTGTCGGCATCGACCCGGGGGACGACCAGGGCGGTGTCGACCCGGTAGAAGTCCTTGTTCGGCGTGGTGAAGGCGCTGATGCCCTGGGCCTTCAGCTGGACGCCGGCCGGCAGGGCCGGGGCCGGGGAGGCGGGCGCGGGAAGTTTCAGCGTCTCCCTCGACGCCACGGCGCCCTGGCCGCGACGGCCGGAGAGCGTACGGCCCAGCGCCCCCAAGCCGGTGGCGGCGACGGCGGTGACCGAGGCCGCGGCCAGGAATCCCCGGCGCGACCAGCGCCCGTCTGCCGATCCGGCGGCGGACTCCGATCCGGCGGCCGGGGCGGCCCGTCCGGCCAGCAGGTACAGGACCGCCGCGCCCGCGAGGGCGCCGACCAGGGAGGGCAGGGCGTCCACGGGGCCCTGGGTGTCGGGGCGGGTCAGCGCGGCCGCCGCGCCGATGACGCCGAAGAGGAGTACCCCGGCGGCGCCGGTGCGCCGGTGCCGCAGGGAGAACAGGCCGAGCGCGATGGCGAGGAGGCCGAGGGTGGCCAGGATGCCGAGCTGGAGGACGAGTTTGTCGTTCTCGCCGAAGGTGCGGATCGCGAAGTCCTTCACCGCTGCCGGGGTGCGGTCGATCGCCGCCCCTCCGACGACGGTCACCGGTCCGGCCTGCGGCCGCGCCAGGGAGGCGACGAGCTCGGCGACCGCCAGGGCGGTGAAACCGGCCAGCAGGCCGGCCGCGGCGCCCCTGAGGCCGCGGGCGAAGGTCGTTCGGAAGTTGCTCACACCCTGCATTCGCGCCGCCACGTCCGGCGGATTGGTCCCACCTCCGACGAGATGGAGACCGGCCGCTCCCCCGATGTCCGCCCGCGCCCGGGAGTGCCGGTCCGGCGGGTGGCACCGGCAGGGGTGGGCACGTGCTCCAACTGCGTTCAGCCGTACGGGCAGAGCCCTGCCCGCGGCCAATCCTCATCGGCCTCCGTTCCGAAGACCGTACAGGCGACGGACGGGTCGACGGCCGGCCCCCGGAGCTACGGGGGCCGGGCCCGTCGCCGGGCCGGATGCCCGTCCGTGGACCGGCGACGGCCCTGCCGTCCGTGCCGTTCGACGGCGCCGGGCGGGCGCCGGAGCGGGCCCGCTCCGGGCAGGCAGGACCCGACCTGCGCGGCGGACCCGCCCCGCCGCGCGACCGCATGGGGTGACAGATGAAGCACGAAGACGATCCGCACGCCCTCGCCGGCGCCTACGCCCTCGACGCGCTCGATGCCGAGGAGCGCCGCACCTTCGCCGCCCACCTGGAGGGGTGCCCGGCCTGTGCCCGGGAAGTGGCCGGCTTCCGGGCCACGTCGGCGGCCCTCGGCGCGGCGGTGGGCCTGCCCCCGCCCCCGGGCGCGAAGGAGGCGGTCCTGCTCGGCATCGGCAGCGTCCGCCAGTCGCGCCCGCCCGCCCGCCCCGACCGCCCGGCCGGGCCGCTCGTACGTCTGGCGCGCAGGACCGGGCCCCTGGTCCTGGCGGCCTGCGTCGCCGCTGCCGCCTTCGGTTCCGCCGCCGTCTGGCAGCACCAGCGGATCCAGCAGGCGCGGCCCGGGGCGCTGTTCTCGGACGGGCAGGTGCGGGCGCTGTCCGCCGTGATGGCCGCGCCGGACGCGCGGACCGTGCACGGGCGCACCCGCGGGGGCGCGACCGCGACCGTGGTGACCTCGGCGCTGCTGAACCGGTCCGTGTTCGTCGCCTCCGGCCTTCCCCCGGCGCCTCCCGGTTCGGTCTACCGGCTGTGGTTCGACGACCACGGCACGATGCGCCCGGCGGGCTCGTTGCACCGCGACGGCGCGGTCCTGCTGCACGGCGACACGGCTCAGGCCCTCGCCGTCGGCCTGACCCTCGAACCCGAAAGCGGTGCGGCGCGCCCCACGTCCAGTCCACTGATGCTGCTCAACCTCCGCGCCTGACCCCCGCGTTCGCGCCGGGTTCGGGTCCCGCCGCCCCGCGGGCCCGCAGGTCGCGGACGCAGGCGTCGTACGCCGCCCGGTGCACGGCCCGGGCGAGGCGGGCGCCCCAGGTCGAGCGGGGGCCGGTGAAGACCTCGTACGCCTGCCCGGGCCGCGGATGGGGGGCGGCGACGCAGACCGCGTCGGTGGGCGTACCGGACGCGTCGACTCCGGCGTCCCGCAGCGCCTGCACCTTCGCCTCGGTGGCGGTCGCGACCGCGTTGACGTACGCGGCGGGCGACAGCGGGACCGGAAGGGCCCCGATGATGTTGATGGTGCCGGCCGGTGGCGGCCCGTCGCCGGCGGGCTCCGGCGAGGCGGCCCAGCCGTGCACGCCCACACCGGCCGTCACCAGCGCCTCGGCCTCTCCGTCGTGCGCGTACCCGTGGGCGTCGACCCGGGCCGCGGTCATGAAGGCGGCTCCGGGACCGCAGAGCCGTGCGCCCCGGGCCAGGGCCTCCAGGTGCCGGTCGGGGTCGTGGCGCCGGTAGCCCGACGGGACCTGGGCGTTCATCACCCAGCGGCGCTCGCCCCAGCCCCCGCCGAGGACGGCCGAGGACAGCATCAGCCAGCCGGGGCCCGGGGCCCAGACGAGCAGCGGCAGACGCAGCCCGTCCTCGACGCGGGACAGCTCCGTGGCCGAGGACAGGGGGACGAGGGTGCGCGGGGCGGAGATCACAGGGAAGGGTAACCGCGGCCGGTGAGGGGCTATCCTGAGCCACATATCTTGACCATCAAGATATGTGGCTATCGAGAGACCCCCGCCCCAGGAGCACCATGTCCCCCTCTCCCCGACTGGCCAGATGGCTGGTCCCCGCCCTGATCCTCGTGGCGTGGCTCGGCATCGGAGGCACGCTGGGCCCGTACGCCGGCAAGCTCGGCGAGGTCGCCACCAACGACCAGGCGGCCTTCCTCCCCAGGAGCGCCGAGTCCACGAAGGCCGTCCGGGCCCAGGCCGCCTTCCGGCAGCAGGAGTCCCTGCCGGCCGTCGTCGTCTGGACCCGCGACGGCTCCGCGCCCGTCACCCCCGAACAGACGGCGGCCGCGACCGCCGCCCTCGCCCGGCTCGACGGCCGGCCCGCCTTCGCGGGTCCGCCGTCCCCCGTCACCGCGTCCGAGGACGGCCGGGCGCTGCGTGCGGTGCTCCAGCTGCGCCCGGACCTGGGCGACGAACTGCCGCCGGCCCTGGAGGAGATCCGCGCCGCCTCCTCCCTCGTCGGCGGGACGACGGCCCGGCTGACGGGACCCGCCGCGACGCAGGCCGACCTGTCGGACGCCTTCGCCGGCATCGACGGCCTGCTGCTCGGCGTGGCGCTGCTCACCGTCCTCGTGATCCTGCTGCTCGTCTACCGCAGCCTGCTGCTCCCCGTACTGATCATCGTCGGGGCCGTGTTCGCGCTGGGCACGGCGTGCGCCGTCGTCTACGCGCTGGCGGACCGGGGGCTGGTGCGCGTGGACGGCCAGGTCCAGGGGATCCTCTCGATCCTCGTGATCGGCGCGGCCACCGACTACGCCCTGCTGCTGACGGCGCGCTTCCGCGAGGAACTCCAGCACGGGGACGACCGCTTCACGGCGATGCGCGCCGCCCTGCGCCAGTCGGCCGGCCCGGTGGTGGCCAGTGCGGGTACGGTGGCGCTGGGCCTGCTCGCCCTGGTCCTCAGCGACCTGACAAACAACCGGGCGCTCGGCCCGGTCGGCGCGATCGGCATCGTGTGCGCGGTCCTGAGCTCGCTCACCTTCCTCCCCGCCGCGCTGGTGCTGCTCGGCCGCCGGGCGTACTGGCCCGCACGCGTCCGGCAGGGCAACGGCGGGCGGGGGATCTGGGAGCGGACCGCCGCGCTCGTCGACCGCGCCCCGCGCAAGGTGTGGTCCGTCGTGCTGGTGGGTCTGCTCGCCTGCTCGGCCTTCGCACCGACCCTCCGTTCCGGGGGCGTGCCGCTCGACGAGATCTTCGTGAACGAGGCGCCGTCCGTCGCCGGCCAGCGGGAGCTGAGCCGGCACTTCCCGGGCGGCTCGGGCAATCCGGCCGTCGTGATCGCCGACGCCGCACGGCTGCCGGAGGTCCGCCGGGCGGTCGAGGAGACGGACGGCGTGGCCTCGGCCGCCGTGGTGACCGAGAGGGGGAAGCCGCAGTCGCCGCTGATCGCGGACGGACGGGTCCGCATCGACGCCACCTTGGGGGACCCGGCCGACACCGCGGCGGCGAAGGCGACCGTGGCGCGGCTGCGCCAGGCCGTGCACGCCGTGCCGGACGCCGGAGCCCTCGTGGGCGGTTACACCGCGCAGGCCTACGACACGCAGCGGACCGCCGAACGGGACCGCACGCTCATCGTCCCGGTGGTCCTGGCCGTCATCCTGCTGATCCTGATCGGACTGCTGCGCTCGCTGGTGATGCCGCTGCTGCTGGTCGCCACGGTAGCCCTGAACTTCTTCGCCACCCTGGGCGTCTCGGCCCTGGTGTTCCGGCACGTCCTCGGGTTCACCGGCACCGACTCCTCGGTCCCTCTGTACGGGTTCGTCTTCCTGGTGGCCCTGGGCGTCGACTACAACATCTTCCTGATGTCGAGGGTGCGCGAGGAGTCGTTGCGCCACGGGGTGCGCGAGGGCGTGACGCGCGGGCTGACGGCCACGGGCGGCGTGATCACCTCGGCCGGGGTGGTGCTCGCGGCCACCTTCGCCGCCCTCGGGGTGATCCCGCTCGCGTTCCTGGTGCAGATCGCGTTCATCGTCGCGTTCGGGGTGCTGATGGACACCCTGCTGGTCCGCTCGCTCCTGGTGCCCGCGCTGGTCCTGGACATCGGCCCGCGGGCCTGGTGGCCCGGCCGGCTGAGCCGGCCCGCCGCCCCGGCCCCGGTGCGCAAGCCCGCGGCGGCGCGTACGGACTGAGTCCGCGGAGCCTGGCCCGCCCGTGCGCCGACGCGCGCGGGCGGGGGCCCCGGGCTCAGGTGCCGGTGGCGCCGCCGGTGGCGCCCGCGGAGAACTCCTCACCGAGCAGCGCGAGGAAGCGGAGCGCGGCGGCGGCGTCGTCCTCGCCGGCGCGCTCCAGGGCGCGTTCCGTGGCCCGGGCCAGCACGCGGAAGTGATCGACCGCGACCTTGCGGGCCGTGGGCTCGTAGTAGAGGTGCACGACGCGGCGGTCCGCCGAGTCCCGGACGCGCCGGACGTGTCCCGCCTTCTCCAGGCGGTCGAGGCAGGCTGTCACGGAGCCCGAGGTGATCCCTAGGTGCTGCCCGAGCTTTCCGGGGGTCAGCGGGGACGGGGCGTCCAGGATCGCGCCCAGCGCCTGGATGTCCGTGGCGTGCAGGCCCTGTTCCCCGGCGAAGCGGTGGATCAGGCCGTTCATCTCACCGTTGATGTGGCGCAGGTGGCGGGCGACGGCCATCAGCCGCGCGTCGCCCGTACCCGGCCGCCCGGCACGGGGTCCGTCGTCTTCTCGCCGGTCAGCCGCCTCCACCCGCACAGACTATCCCCTGGGCGGGACGCCCCGGGATGGCCGCCGCGGGCCCCGGGGCGGGCCCGGGGGCCGCGGCGGCCGGCGGGTCGGGTACGGCTCGGCATGCGCCTGCGGGGGCGTCACCCGGATGGCGTGCGGGTGATGCCCCGCGTGCGGGCGGTCACGGCCTTGACTGGACGGAACGAACAACTTCAGGAGGCGTGATGGCGATCGTATGGATGCGTGGCCTGGCCGGTGCGGCCGTGGCGGTGCTCGCTCTGGGTGCGGCGGGCTGCTCGGGTGACGGCGATCCGGGCACCGCTGCCTCGAAGGCCGCGTCGGCCGTGGAGTCCGCCGGGGCGGCGGTCTCGTCCGCGGCGTCCCGGGCCTCGGACGCGGCGGCATCGGCCGCCGCCGTGGCGAAGGACAGGCTCGGTGAGGTCAAGGACGGTGTGGACGCGAAGGCGGAGGTGACCCTGGGCGCGCCCGCGACCGACGCGGAGGGCTTCACGACGGTGCCCGTCTCCGTGAAGAACACCGACGGCTCGGCGAAGTCGTTCGCCGTACAGGTGGACATGAAGGACGAGAGCGGCAGCCTGCTCGACACGGTCGTGGTGACGGTGTCGGACGTTCCCGGCAACGCGACGGGGCAGGGCACCGCGCGCAGCACGCACAAGCTGTCCGGCACGGTCGCGGCGGAGACCGGCACGGCACTGCGGTATTAGCCGTCTCCTCCGGGTCGTGCGGCCCTCGCGGTTCGATCGGCCCCGTGTGGATCGTGCCGGGCCCGCGCTCCCCCGGCCCGATCCGCACGGTACGGCGCGGGCTTCTCCGTCACGGGGTCGCGAAGACAAGTCCCGAGGACGGGTCCCGGAGACAGGTCCCGAAGACGGGTCTCGAAGAAGGTGAACCTCCTGGTCAGCGGCGTCCCTTGGGCTTTCCGCCGACGGAGCGCGGCGTCCGTGGTTCGTGACGCCCATGGTGGCCCGCGGCGCGGGCGGATTGGATGGCCGGGACCGGGACGGCGGGGGACGGAGAGACGCGCATGGCTGCGGTGCTTGAGGGATGTACGCCCTGGCCCGAGGAGTTCGTCGACCGCTATGGGGCGGCGGGGCACTGGCGCGGCCACACGCTGGACGACCTGTTGCGGGACTGGGCCCAGCGGTACGGGCCGCGGACCGCGCTGGTGCACGGCGCCACCCGCCTGACCTACGCGCAGCTGAACCGGCGGGCCGACCGCATGGCCGCCGGATTCCGGCTGCGCGGCCTCCGGACCGGGCAGCGGGTCGTCGTCCAGCTGCCGAACGTCCCCGAGTTGGTCGTCACCGTGTTCGCGCTGATGCGCGCCGGCGTCGTCCCCGTGCTCTGCCCGGTCTCGTACCGCGCGGCCGAGGTGTCCCCCCTGGTGCGGCTCACCCAGGCCGTCGGCTACGTCGCCCCCGCCGCGTACCGGGGCTTCGACCACACGGCGATGGCCGCGGACATCGCCGCGGAAGGCCCCTTCCTGCGGCGGGTGTTCCCCCTCGACGCGCCGGGCGACTCGTCCCCGTACGGCGGCTTCACGACCGACCCGTCGGGCTGCCACTACTTCCCGCTGGGCTCCCTCGACTCCCCGCCCGACCGGGTGCCCGAGCGGAGCGCCGGGCAGGTGGCGCTCCTGCTGCTCTCCGGCGGCGCCGGCGGGACGCCCCGGCTCGTCCCGCGCACCCACGACGACTACGCGTACCAGGCGCGGGCCGCCGCCGAGCTGGTGTCGCTCACCGGGGACGACGTGTACCTCGCCGCGCTGCCCGCCGCGTCGAACCTCGTCCTCGGCGCCCCCGGCATCGTCGGCACGCTCTCCGTCGGCGGCACCGTCGTCCTGGTCGAGGACCCGGACCCCGCCGCATGTCTTCCCCTCGTCGCACGGGAGGGGGTCACCGTCACCTCCCTGGCGCCCTCCGTCGCCCGGCTCTGGCTGGACGCGCCTCCCGCGGTACGGGCCGACGGCGGCTCCCTGCGCCTGGTGCAGGTCGGCGCGATGGCCCCCGACCCGGCGACGGCCGAACGGATCGGTACCGCCTGGGGCTGTCGTGCGCAGCAGGTCCTGGGCGGGGCCGAGGGGCCGCTCACCCTCACCCGCCCCGCCGGTCCGGAAGGGGCCGCGTCCCCCGCGCACGGCCGCCCGCTCTCGCCCGACGACGAGGTGCGCCTGGTCGACGCCGACGGCCGCGAGGTGCCCGGCGGGGAGCCGGGCGAGCTCCTCACCCGCGGTCCGTACACCCCGCGGGGCTACTACCGGGCGCCGGACCACAACGCGCGCGCCTTCACCGCCGACGGTTATCTCCGCACCGGCGTCCTCGCCCGGCGGGCCCCGGACGGCGACCTGGTCGTGACCGGTCGCCTCGACGGCCGCCCGCTGCCCGCCGACCACGCAGGCCCCTCCGGCGTGTGACGGCCCGGGAGGGGGATCGGGGCGTCGGATCCGCAGGTCAGGCGGGTCAGGCCGGGTAAGCCGGGAGAATCCGATCGGTGCGGACGCATCCCCTTTGGCCGGCCCGCCGGCCGGCGGGCGCCGCGGATCCGGGGCCCGCCCGCGGCGCGGATTCACCCGAACGGCCGCGCTCCGGTGTCCCTCCCCCGGCCCCGGCCGAAGGCTGAAGTCGCGCCTGAAGCGGCGTTCCCTCAGGTCAAGGAGCATCCCGTGGCCCAGCACACGACACCCCAGCCCTCCAGCCCCGCCCCGCACCGGACCCATGACAGCGGAAGCGCGTGGGCGGCCGGCGGCACCGTGTTCGCCGCCGTCCTGCTCCTCGTGGACGGCGTACTCGGCGTGATCAAGGGCATCGCCGGAATCGCCGAGGACGACGTCTACACCCGCCTGGGCAACTACACCTTCAAGCTCGACGTGACGGCGTGGGGCTGGATCCACCTGATCCTCGGCATCGTCCTGATCATCGTCGGCGCCGGCCTCTTCAAGGGAGCCGACTGGGCCCGCGTGATGGGTGTGGCCCTGGCCGGGATCAGCGTGATCCTGAACTTCATGTGGCTGCCCTACACGCCGATCTGGGCCATCGTGTCGATCGCCATCGGCCTCTTCGTCATCTGGGCCCTGTGCACCGGCAGTCTCCGCCAGGACTCCCGCACCGCGTGACGGGGTCGGCGGCGGCTTCGCCGTCACCGTACGCCGCATGCCCGGCCGCGGCCCGGCCGTGGACCCGGGGAGGCCCGACGCGCGGGAACCCCCGCGTGGCGCACCCCCAGGGCGTGGCACCCGCCACGCCCTGGGGGTCTCCGCAGCCGCCGCGAGCCCGGGAGGGCCGATGCGCCGCTACCCGCCCATCGCCGAGCACGGTCTGATCGGTGACCTCCAGACCTGTGCGCTGATCTCCTCCGACGGCGTGCTCGACTGGTTCTGCTCGCCCCGCTTCGACTCGCCGAGCGTCTTCGCGGGCCTCCTCGACCACGACCGCGGCGGCCACTTCGCCATCACGGCCGACGCCCCGGAGACCCCGCACACCCCGGACGGCGGCCCCGGCGCGGCGTACGGCCCGCCCGCCGTCACCACCCGCCAGCTCTACCTGGCCGACACCGGCATCCTCATCACCCGCTTCCTCACGCCCGAGGGCGTCGGGGAGGTCGTCGACTTCATGCCGGTCCACGACCCGCACACTGTCACCGACCGCCACCAGATCGTGCGCTTCATGCGGGTCGTCCGCGGCGCGGTGCGCTTCACCCTGGAATGCCGCCCCCGCTTCGACTACGGCCGGCTCCCCCACGCCCTGACCTCGGACGGAGCCACCGCGCGCTTCGAGGGGCCGGGCATCACCGCGCACCTGCAGGCGGTCGGACCGATGTCGCTGGAGACCGACGGCCCGGACGTGCGCGCCGCCGTGGCCCTGGAGGCGGGCGAGCACGCGGCCGTGGTCCTGACGGTCTGTGACACCCGCGGCGCGGCCCCGCCGCCGGTGACCATGGCCGACATGGTGGACACGTTCGTCGCCGTGCGCCGCTTCTGGCACGGCTGGATCGGGCGCTGCACGTACCGCGGCCGGTGGCAGCAGATGGTCAACCGCTCCGCCATCACCCTCAAGCTGATGACGTACGCGCCGACCGGCGCACCGATCGCCGCCGCCACCATGGGACTTCCCGAGCGGGAGGGCGGCGAACGCAACTGGGACTACCGCTACACCTGGGTCCGCGACGCCTCGCTCTCGGTCCGCGCCATGCGCGACCTCGGCTTCACCGAGGAGGCGAACGAGTTCCGCGACTGGCTCGGGCACCGTCTCGCGGAGGGCCGCGCTCCGAACGGCGAACCCTTGCAGATCATGTACCGCGTCGACGGCGACCCGTACCTGACCGAGGAGGTCCTCGACCACCTGGAGGGCTGGCGGGGCTCCGCCCCGGTCCGCGCGGGCAACGGCGCGGCGGGCCAGCTCCAGCTGGACATCTACGGCGAGGCCGTCTACGCCCTCGCCCCGTCCGGCCAGGTCGCGAACATCATCGGCTACGACGGCTGGATGCGCTGCGCGGAGGTGCTGGACTGGCTGTGCGAGCACTGGGACCGCCCCGACGAGGGCATCTGGGAGACCCGCGGCGGCCAGAAGGACTTCACCTACAGCCGGCTCATGTGCTGGGTGGCCTTCGACCGCGGCATCCGCCAGGCCACGGCCAACGCCCGCCCGGCGGACCTGGTCCGGTGGACCGCGGCCCGCGACGCCGTACTGGAGCAGGTCATGACCCGCGGCTGGAGCGGGGAGCGGCGGGCCTTCGTCCAGCACTACGGCAGCGACGTCCTGGACGCCTCGCTCCTGCTGATGCCCCTCGTCGGTTTCATCGCCCCCCGGGACCCGCGGTGGCTCTCCACGCTCGACGCGATGGAGGACGAGCTCGTCTCCGACAGCCTCGTCTACCGCTACGATCCGGCCGCTTCGCCCGACGGCCTCCAGGGGGCGGAGGGCACGTTCTCCCTGTGCAGCTTCCTGTACGTCTACGCCCTCGCCCGGGCGGGGCGGATCGAGCAGGCCCGTTACGCCTTCGACAAGATGCTCACCTACGCCAACCACGTCGGGCTGTTCGCCGAGGAGATCGGCCCCACCGGCGAGCAGCTCGGCAACTTCCCGCAGGCCTTCACCCACCTCGCCCTGATCACCGCGGCAGTCGCCCTCGACGCCGAACTCGACGGGGCCGCGCGCCGCGACGACAGCGGTCCGCCCGGACGACGGCCAGGGGGCGGGTGAGCCGGTCGTTCCCGGATGGCAGTCTGGGGCGATGAGAGCCTGGAGCACCTCCACCGCGAGGGACCTGGGCGCCTGCTCAACGAGTGGGATCCGATCGGCGTCGCCGACCTGGTGGGCGACGAGTACGACTGCATGATCGCCCCGCTGTTCGGGCGCCTGCGCGCCGGCGCCGGCCGGGCGGAGATCGACGCGTTCCTGCGGCACGAGCTGGAGGACCACTTCGGCCTCGGCCCGTCGGGCCCGCAGCCCGGTGCGCCGGCCGAGCAGGCGATGGCCGCGCGCGTACTGGCCTGGTGGGCGGCCGGAGACCGGGACGGCGCCGCCGCCGGCGCGTAGCCGGCCGTCAGGGTTCCGCGGCCGTGCCGAGGCGGGAGTCGCGCAGGGCCGTGTACACCGACCAGGTCACCGAGACCAGCGGGACCGCGACGACCGCGCCCACCACTCCGGCCGCGATCGCTCCGGCGATCACCGAGACCGCCACCACGAGCGGGTGCAGCCGGACCGCCCAGCTCATCACCAGCGGGTGCAGCAGGTGGCCCTCGATCTGGCCGATTACCACGATCAGGGCGACCACCACGGCCGCGGTGGCCGGCCCCTTCGCGGCCAGCGCGACCACCGCGGCGACCGCCAGCGCGATCGGCGAGCCGACGAGTGGGACGAACGCCGCGAAGAACTCCAGCAGCGCCAGCGGAACGGCCAGCGGGACTCCCAGGAAGTACAGAGCCACCCCGACGAGGAGCGCGTTCGTCGCCGCGATCAGCACGATCCCGTGGGTGTAGCCGGTGAACGTGTGCCAGGCGGCCCGCCCGGCGACCACGACGCGGTCGCGCGGCGCGTCGGGCAGCTGCGCGCAGAACCACGACCACTGGTGGTCGCCGCCGTTCAGGAAGAACACGGAGGAGAAGAGCGCGAGTGCGACCACGGTGAGGACCTCGACCAGGTGCCCGGCTCCGCTGAGCGCCGTGCTGACCAGGGTGGACCGGTGGCTGGAGAGGTACTCCCCGAGGCGCGACCGGACGTCCGACAGCGCACCCGGGTTCAGCCGGAACGGCGGCTGCTCCAGCCATGCCTCGATGCTGTCGAGGCCCGCGCGGAACTCCCGCACCAGGGTGGTGCTCTCCCCCGCGACCGCCTCGCCCACCAGCGCCAGCCCGCCCAGCAGCAGCACCGCGCTGCCGAGCAGGCAGACGGCGACGGCCAGGGGCCGGGACATGACGCGCTCCAGCTGCCGGACGGGGACGGAGAGCAGCGCCGTGACGACCAGGCCGAGGAAGAGCGCGACGGCGATCTCGTGGAACCGGCCGAGCACGGCGAAGACCGCGTAGACGGCGGCCCCGACGACCAGCAGACGCCAGGCGTAGGACGCGGCCGTACGCAGGAAAGCGGACACCGGTGGCATGCCCCATGGCTGCCACCGCGCGGCCGCCCTGGCACGCGCCCGGTGCCGGTTTCGCCCGTCCGGGGCGGACAAATGCGTTGCGGGGGGTGTTCGCCGACGCCGACGATGGACCGTCGTGAGCACTTCCCGCTGGGCCGCCGTACTGCCCGATCTCTCCCCCTGGCGTTCCGGCCGGGACTTCCGGCTGCTGTTCTACCAGGGCACGGTCACCTTCTTCGGCTCGTTCATGGCGATGATCGCGCTGCCGCTCCAGATCAAGCACCTGACGGACTCGCCGCTGGCGGTCGGGGCGATGGGCGCGGTGGAGCTGGTGCCGCTGGTGGTCTGCGGCCTGTACGGGGGCGCCCTCGCCGACGCCGTTGACCGGCGGCGGCTGATCCTGCTGACCGAGGCCGGGCTCGGGGTGCTCGCCCTGGTTCTGCTGGTGAACGCGCTCCTGCCGGACCCGCTGCTGTGGCCGCTGTACGTGGTGGCGGCGGGCGTGTCGGCGCTCACCGGGCTGCAGCGGCCGGCGCTGGACTCGCTGATGGCGCGGATCGTGCCGCACGACCAGCTGGCGGCGGCGGCCGCGCTGGGCGGGCTGCGCTACCAGTTCGGCGCGATCGCCGGTCCGGCCCTGGCCGGACTGGTCGTCGCGTTCGCGGGCTACGCCTCGGCCTACGCCGTCACCGTCGCCGGGTTCCTCGTCTCGGTGCTGCTGTGCGTGCGGCTGGCCCCGGCGCCACCGGTGAAAGACGCCGAGCGTCCGTCCCTGCGCGGGATCGCCGAGGGCGCGCGCTACGCGTGGAGCCGTCCGGTGCTGCTGGGGACGTACGCCATCGACCTGGCGGCGATGTGCTTCGCGTTCCCGAACGCGATCCTGCCGTTCCTCGCGGACGAGCTCGACGCCGTGTGGGCGCTGGGCCTGATGTACGCGGCGGGTGCGGTGGGCTCGCTGGTGCTGGGCCTGACGAGCGGCTGGGTGTCGCGGGTACGCCGGCACGGGCTGCTGGTGGTGTGCGGGGCCGCGGCGTGGGGGCTGGCCATCGCGGCGGCGGGCTGGTTCACGACGGTCTGGCCGGTGCTGTTGTGCCTGGCGGTGGCGGGCGCGGGCGACATGCTGAGCGGGCTGGGGCGCAGCACGATCTGGAACCAGACGATCCCGGAGGGGCTGCGCGGGCGGCTGGCCGGCATCGAGGTCCTCTCGTACAGCGTCGGCCCGCAGCTCGGCCAGGTACGGGCGGGTGCCATGGCGGGCTGGACGGGCACCCGTACGGCGTTCTGGAGCGGCGGGCTGGCCTGTGTGGCCTCGGTGGCCGTGCTGGCGGCGCTGCTGCCGAAGCTGATCTCGTACGACGCGCGCACCGACGAGGACGCGGTGAACCAGCGGGCGGCCCGCGAGGCGGAGACCGGGGCCGAGCCGAGCGCCACGGCGGCCTGACCGGGGGGTGTGGCGGTCGGGCGCCGCGGGGTGCCGTAGGGTGGTGTTCACCGACGCGGGGTGGAGCAGCTCGGTAGCTCGCTGGGCTCATAACCCAGAGGTCGCAGGTTCAAATCCTGTCCCCGCTACTGCCCAGGAGGGCCCGGATCCCCACGGATCCGGGCCCTCCTGTCGTTTCCGGTCCCGTCCTCGCCGTCCGGCGAAATCCGTTTCGTGCCGTGGGGAGGTTCCCCTACGGTGGCGCGGTGACGACTCGGATGATCATTCTCAACGGCGGTTCCAGCTCGGGGAAGTCCGGGATCGTCCGGTGCCTGCAGGCCGTACTGCCGGATCCGTGGCTGGCGTTCGGGTGTGACGCGTTCGTCGACGCACTGCCGGCGGCCATGCGGGATTCGGACGCGGGGATCCAGATCGCGGCGGACGGCCGGGTCGGCGTCGGGGCGGACTTCCGGACGCTGGAGGCGGCCTGGACCGGGGGCATCGCGGCGATGGCCCGTGCGGGCGCCCGGATCGTCATCGACGACGTGTTCCTCGGCGGGGCGGCGTCCCAGCGGCGGTGGCAGGAGGCCGTCGGCGGGCTGGAGGTGTTGTGGGTCGGCGTCAGGTGCGAGGGCGCGGTCGCCGCGGGCCGCGAGCTCGCACGGGGCGACCGGGTCCGGGGAATGGCCGCGTCACAGGCGGACCTGGTCCACCGGGGGGTGGTCTACGACCTGGAGGTCGACACGACGCACACCGAACCCCTGGCGAGCGCACGGACCATCGCGGCCCACGTCACCCTTTGACCGGCGCACGCCCTCGCGTGCGCCGGTCAGGCCCGGGGCGCCGGGTCAAGGGCTCCGGGTCAGGGGGTGGTGCGGTCCGGGAAGGTGAAGGTGTAGCCGCGTGCGGCGAGCCAGGGGAGGTACTCCTTCAGCGCCGCGACCGTCTCGCTGCGGTCACCGCCGCCGTCGTGGAAGAGGACCGTCGGCTGCCGGGGCAGGCCGTTCTCCACCGCGGACACGATGGCCGGCAGGCCCGGCCTGCTCCAGTCCTTGGGGTCCACGCTCCAGCCCAGGGGCCGCATGCCGCTCGCGGCGGCTATGGCCCGGCTGTCCGGCGTGAACGCGCCGCCCGGGGCCCGGTAGTAGTCCACGGTGACGCCCGGGGCCGCCTTCTCGATCATGTCCTTGGCTTCGAGGATCTGCTGCTTCTGGTAGGCGACGGGCTTGTGGTCCATCGTCACGTCGTGGTCGACGGAGTGGTCGCACAGCCGGTGCCCGGCGGCCGCGACCTGGCGGACGAGGCCGGTATGCGCGCGCGCCTCGGTCCCGATCATGCAGAACGTCGCCTTGACGTCGTTCTCCTTGAGCACCTGGAGGACCTGCGGCGTCCAGAGGGGGTCCGGGCCGTCGTCGATCGTGATCGCGATGCCGCGGCCGGGGCCCTCGGCGAGGCGGGAGATGCTACGGAAGACGCGACGGGCACCTCATCGTCCGTTCGGCCGGTATCCCGGTCACCCCGGACCGCGGATCCCGTGCCACGCCCGCCCAGGAAGGGGGAATGTCGACAAAGAGGCGTCGTTTTACCCCGTTTGGATAGATTCATCACGCCAAACAGCTTTCACGCAACACGACTCACGAAAAGTTTTTCACGTATTGCTTGACGGGTGTGCCCCGCACAGGCCATGCTCTTGCTGCGCAGCCACACCGGCCGCGGCACCGGGGAGTGCCACCGGCCATGAAGTCGAGATCGCGCCAGGGAGCGGACAGTGAACATCGTCGCCACGCAGCAGGCAGTCGCCGCCACGACCCAGCAGGTTTCGGCAGAGGCCGCCGTGCCGGCGCAGCTGCCGCGCATCGACAACGCCCGCGAGGTCGCTCCGGCTGACGCCCGCGCCCTGTCGAAGGTCTTCTTCCTCCGCCTCAGCACCCTGGAGGAAGGCACCCCGGAGCGTCAGTACGTACGCAACACGCTGATCGAGATGAACCTGTCCCTGGTCCAGTTCGCTGCGCGCCGGTTCCGCAACCGCACCGACGGCACCGACATCGAGGACCTCATCCAGGTCGGCACGATCGGCCTCATCAAGGCCATCGACCGCTTCGACCCGGCCATGGGGAACGAGTTCACCACCCTGGCCCTCCCCTACATCACCGGGGAGATCAAGCGTCACTTCCGCGACGCGACCTGGGCGGTGCACGTCCCGCGGCGGCTCCAGGAGCTCCGCATCCAGCTGGCCCGCGGCAAGGAGGAGCTCAGCGCGGACCTCGACCGCGCGCCGACGGTCCGGGAGCTGGCGACCCACCTGAACCTCACCGACGACGAGGTCATCGAAGGCCTCGTCGCCGCGAACGGCCACTCCAGCCAGTCCCTCGACAACGACCAGGACGAGTCGTCCGACAGCGCCCCGCGCGCCCTCGCCGACACGCTCGGCGACGAGGACCCGGCCATGGAGCTCTTCGAGGACCTGCACAGCCTCGCGCCCCTGCTGGAGCAGCTCGCGGGACGCGAGAAGCTCATCATCCAGATGCGCTTCGGCCAGGAGATGACGCAGGCCCAGATCGGCGAGCGCCTCGGCATCTCACAGATGCAGGTCTCCCGCCTCCTGACCCGCACGCTCGCCCGCCTGCGCGAGGGCATGCTCGCCACCAACTGACGACACCCGGGAGCCCACGCTCCCGGACCCGTCCCGCGGGGTCAGCGCGGGAAAGGCCCGCGGACGGGGCCGCCGCAGAACGGGGTGAACGCCATGCAGAACCTGAACCTGGTCGAGGACTCTCCCACCGGCCATCCGCTCGAATGCAGCTGCAGGCCCGTGCGCGCGGCGCAGGCACGCGACGCCGCGTGCGGCTTCCTGGCGGACCTGAACCCGCCCCCGCCGGAGACGACCGTCCAGAACGTGCTGTTGCTGGTCTCCGAACTCGTCACCAACGCCCTGCGTCACGCCGGTGCGGTGACGGCGCTGCACCTGCGCGCCGACCGCCACCTCATCCACGTCACCGTCGAGGACCCCAGCTCCGCCCACCCCCAGGACCGCAGCCCCGACCTCTCCGGCCGGACCGGCGGGTTCGGCTGGCCCCTGGTACAGCGCCTCGCCCAGTCGGTGACCGTCGTCCAGCCGCAGTTCGGTCCGGGCAAGGCGATCATCGCGGCCCTCCCCCGCTGACTCCGCGCCCCGCCTGCCGGCCCGTGGTCACTTCCGGGCCCGGTCGGGGCCGCCAGGTATCCCCCGTAGGCGTCGTGCGAAGACCGCTCCGGCCTCCCGTCCGCGTCCTTGAAGGGCCCCTCGAGAAGAAGGGCCGGCGCTCCATGCCGTTCGGATGCCCGAAGGTGCCATCGTTTGCTGGGGTGTGACCGAGGTACGCACCAAAGGGACAACTAGATGATCTTGAAGCCCTGAGCGCTTGGCCCCGGTATTTCAGAGGGACACGCGCGCTGTTCTGCCAGCGGCAGAACACCAGCCGGAGCGGGCTCGACGATCACTACAGTCCAGTCTCATGACGAAGATTACGACGCGTACGGTCGAGTATCCGGCCGACGGTTTGACGATGATCGGGCACCTCGCGCTCCCGGCCGGTGTCGACCGCCGGCCCGCGGTGCTGCTCGGACCAGAGGGCATGGGGCTCAGCGACGTCGAGCGCCGCCGGGCCGATGCTCTCGCCGAGCTGGGATACGTGGCGCTGGCCTTCGACCTTCACGGCGGGCGCTATTTGGGCGACCCCGAGGAGATGCTGGCCCGTTGCATGCCACTGCTCGCCGACCCCGACCGGATGCGGGGCATCGGCCGTGCGGCGCTCGACGTGTTGCGCGCCGAACCGCGGACCGACCCCGACCGGATCGCCACCGTCGGCTACGGCACCGGGGGCGCCGTCGGGCTGGAACTCGGGCGCGACGGCGTCAGCCTGCGCGCGATCGGAACAGTCAACGCACTGACCACGGGCCGACCGGGCGAGGCGGCGCGCATTCGCTGCCCGGTGTGGGCCGGGGTCGGGTCGGAAGACCCGATCATGCCGCCCGCGCAACGAAACGCGTTCACCGCCGAGATGCAGGCCGCGGGCGTCGACTGGCGCCTCGCGGTCTACGGCGGCGCCTTGCACGCCTTCCACCACCCGCCGGTCGACCACCCTGTGGTCCCCGGCGTCGGCTACCACCCACGGCACGCGCAGCGAGCCTGGCGCGACGTCGTCGACCTGCTCGCCGAGTGCCTGCCCGTGACGGAGGATCTGGGGCATGACCCAGGTAAGCATGCTGGCGCCGGGCACTGACAGTCCCCTTCCCTCAAGTCCGCACAGCAGAACGACATTCGGGCGGATGCTCGATCGCGGAAACACGTTCGCAACTGCCGCAGTAAATACCGGATTTACTGCGACGGAGCCCTGCCGTGATCGTCGCGACCTGCGGCGGTCCGTTCCGGCCGCCAGGGCGAGGTGTACGCATTTACTGCGGCTTCATTGTGCTGACCACGTGCGAAGTCACATCAAGATCAACTCATTGTGCGTCGCCTACTCCGGGGTCTACATCCCCATGAATGCGCCGAAGGCCGAGGCCGACGCCGCCGTGCAGCGGGTTTACGACAAGGCCCTCGCCGACGGCGCGTGCGGTCCCAAGCGGGCGCGCTTCCACAACTGGACTCAGTGAGGTCGATCCTGACGTCACCGTGAGTGGTCGCCGGGGGCGTATCGTGCCCAGGTTCCTCCGGCTTCGGTGAGCAGGCGGGTGGCTGTCTTGTCGTGGTAGCCGAGCGCCTTCGCGATGACGGGGGCCGGGGCCTGGAGGACGAGTTGGCGGATCGCAGAGGTCCTGCCGCGCTGCGGTGGGACGCCGATCTCCCACAGGTGGACTTGGAGGCTGACCGGGTTCATCGGCTGTCCGGGCTGGCGGCCGGAGAAGAGCCAGTGTGAGCACTGCTGCTGGCGTAGGACAGGTGCTGGCGGGACTGGATGTAGGTCCGCATGAGGTCAGCGACGGGCTCGGGCAGCGGGGACGGCGGATCTCCCAGCCGGACGGCGGCGGTGGCCCCGTCGTCAAGGACGTCGTCGACCGTGGGGCGGACGATGGAGGTGACGGGTTGGGCATAGAGGAGAACCAGCGCGGCGGCGACCCGGGCCCGCAGGGGCAGGGAGTCGTCATTGAGGGCCCGCCGAAGAATGGCGAGTCGGCGGTGCTGGTGCAGCGGCGCTTGGTCCTGGTTGATGACCTGGGGTGGCAGGGTGACGCGGGGCATCCGGCTCGTCTTCATGCACCAGCGCAGGAACGTCTGGGCCGGGCGCCGGGTGGCGAGCTTCTCCGTGTGCCAGGCGTCGAGGTCGGCCTGCTGGCAGTGTTCGATGGTGCGGCCTCGGTCGGTAAGCCAGGTGAGGAAGGCGCCGGCCTGGGTAATCTCCTGTTTCGTCTGGCTGGTCTGGGAGCGTCCCAGCGGCCCTTTCTCCGCCTTGCTCCGCAGGCGCCGCATCTGGTGCCAGGTGGGGAAGTGCTGAATACGCCGACGGTGTTCGGGGTCCTCGATGGTGGCGAGCCGTTCGGTCAGCCAGCTCTGATAGAGCATGAGCTGCCGGTCAACGCGCGGCAGGACGCCGCTGTCCATCAGCAGGTCACGCAGGTGGACGACAGTTCGCCAGGGTGTTTCCTGGTGCAGCCCGTCGTGGGTGAGCGGGACAGTGCCGGTGGCCAGGTCCCGCAGGAGGCGGACAACGTCGGGGTTGCGGAGCCAGATCAGGCGGCTCTTGGGCGGTCCATCTCCAGCAGGGCAGTGACCAGCGGTTGCAGCGAAGGAGCTACACGACCGGTGCCGTCGTCGAGGAGTCGGCCGAGGGTGTCGGCGAGGGTGCAGCGTTCGCAGAGGCGCCCGCCGAGCAAGAGCCCTTCGAAACCGCAGCGATCGCCGAAGAAGTCGCGGACGATGCCCGCGCAGTCGCGGCAGACCGGTGCACCAGCATCGTTTCGGCCCGGCAACAGTCGGTCACTTCGGCAGCCGCGGATGCGCATCGCGCGTTCGTAGCAGGTCCGGCAGATCGGACCGTCTGACCACTCGGCGGACTTCGCCGCCCGACGCCCGCAGCGTGCGCAGGTCCGGACGTGCCACCGCTCGTACTCCTCCGGCGTCACCGCTCATCCCTCGGGTGTCAGGCGGACCTGTTGATGCTTCCTGAAGACTGACCCCGTACTGCTCTCGCAACCTTGACCCCCTGATCACTCTTGGAGGGTGCTAAAGGTGGAGGACTGGGCGGAGACACGCCGGCTGCATCGAGCCGAGGGCGTGCCCATCAAGGAGATCTCGCGGCGGCTGGGGGTGGCCCGCAATACGGTGCGGGCCGCGTTGTCCTCGGACCGGCCGCCGAGGTACGAGCGGGCGCCACGCGGGCAGGTGGCGGACACGTTCGAGCCCCAGATGCGGGCGTTGCTACACGAGTGGCCGCGAATGCCGGCCCCGGTGATCGCGGAGCGGATCGGCTGGCCGCACTCGATGGCGCCCCTGCGCAAGCGGCTGGCACTGATCCGGCCGGAGTACGTCGGCATCGACCCGGTGGATCGGACGACCTACGAGCCGGGCGAGATCACGCAGTGCGACCTGTGGTTCCCCGAGACGAAGGTGCAGGTCGCGGCCGGGCAGGAGCGAGTGTTGCCGGTCTTGGTCATGACGCTCGGGTTTTCCGGCTCTGTCGGGGATCTTGTGATGTCGCAGGGTCACGGGTCGAGGAGTACATGTTGGTGTAGGAGGTGGAGGTCTCCGCATCCCGCAAGGCCAGGTCGGCGAGGATGTTGGTCCGGGATGAGAACGTTTCCCGTATGGCCGACACAGACGAAGCAGAAACCGACGTTGAGCATGTCGTCATCGCTCACTACCGACTGGCCGACGCTGGCCTCGGCGATCCAACCCAGCGGGAGGCCGTCCGCCAGGCCCAGTCCCTGCTGACCGAGGCGATCGAGCAAGCCGACGTCGGCGAGTTCGACGGGAACGAGTACGGAGGCGGCGAGGTCGCCCTCTACGCCTACGGATCGGACGCCGACGCACTCTTCGCCGTCATGGCGCCCATCCTGAACGACCTGCCGTTCCGGCCAGCGCACGTCGTCCTGCGCTACGGCTCCGTCGATGACCCATCGGCTGCGGAGCATCGCATCGACCTCTGACGAGACGAGTCAGTAGCCCCCATCCAGACGGGCTCTTGGGGCAAATCGGGCTCTGCCGGGGATCGTGTGCTGTCGCGTGGTCATGGGCCCAGGAGTACGCGTTGGCGTAGGAGGTCAAGGTTGGCTCGGCCGTAGGCCATGCGCTTGATGAGCTTGACGCGGGTGACGTGGCCCTCAACTTGGCCGGAGCTCCATGGTGTGGAGAGTCCTGCGGTGACGGCGTCGAAGTCGCGTCGCAGGCCGCTGACCAGTGAGTGGAGGGCTGGGAGGTCGTCAGCAAGGACTCGCTTCAGCGCCAGGTCGCCGACCGGGAGTCCAATGGCACCACGATGCGGATCCGCACCGCACACTTCCCGCAGGTCAAAACCCTGGAGGACTTCAACCTGGACCACCTGCCCTCGCTGCGGCGCGACGTCCTGGCCCACCTGGCGACCGGCACGTTCGTCGCCAAGGCGGAGTACGTGATCCTGCTCGGGCCGCCCGGGCTCGGCAAGACCCACCTGGCCATCGGCCTGGGCGTCAAAGCCACCCAGGCCGGCCACTCGGTCCTGTTCGACACCGCGAGCAACTGGATCTCCCGCCTGGCCGCGGCCCACCAGGCCGGGCGCCTGGACGCGGAACTGAAGAAGATCCGCCGCTACAAGCTGATCATCATCGACGAGGTGGGCTACATCCCGTTCGACCAGGACGCGGCGAACCTGTTCTTCCAGCTCATCGCCTCACGCTACGAACAGGGCTCGGTCATGGTGACCTCGAACCTGCCCTTCGGGCGGTGGGGAGAGACGTTCTCCGACGACGTCGTCGCGGCCGCGATGATCGACCGACTCGTCCACCACGCCGAAGTCCTCACCCTGACCGGCGGCTCCTACCGCACCCGCCAGCGACGCGAACTGCTGAGCAAGGACAACGCCACCGGACGCCGGTGACTCACAGTGCCAACCAGCAATACAACCGCAGCCCGGAGGCACGAGCGCGCCGAGCCAAGCCGGCCAGGGCCTCCAGGACGTCGACCGTGACCTCGACGCTGATCCCGAGCTGCCGCAGTTCGTCGGTCATCGACCACAGCTCGGCAAAGCGGACGAGATCGTCCCGCGAAGCCGAGGCAAGGGCATCGACCAAGGTGTCCGACACGCTGACCACGAAGGACTCGTCCTCCGGCGAGGACAGCAGTTGTCCCGACCGCGGGCGTTCACTGGCCTCCTCATAGCTGCAGCCGGTCATCACGGCTTCCAGCTGGGCGATCGCGACGACCGGGTCGATGTTCTTGAGCGAGACCACGTCGAGCCCGGCCTGCCCCGGTCCTCCCAGAGTCTGGAGGACCGCGATGGCGGCCTGGTCGTGAGCAGCGGAAAAGTAGTCAGACATCGGCATGCCGCAGATTCTGGCACCCACCGCTGACAACTCAGACACGACCAGGGCGCTCGACGACCAACCACAACGGGGTCAGATTTCAGAGACTGGCCAGGGGTCAAATTTCAGAGAGCGTTGACATCCCCGGCCGCACCTCGCTGATCCATTCATCGATCGTGCCGGGCGTCCAGTACCAGACGGTAAGCACGCTGCGACGCTTGGGTGGCGAGCCTTTCTTGGCCTTGCCGTATCGGACCAGCAGAGTGCCGTACTCGCCGAACTCTTGGCCCTCCGGATTGCGGCCGAAGTCGGTGAGATCCAGCATCCGGGTGTCGTTGCGTCGCAGGCCGTAGGCGTATGCGGTCTTGAACAAGGCGGCGTCCCGGAAGGCCGGCAGCCAACCTTTGCGGCCCTTGCCGCGAACACGCAGGACCTCCTCGTCAGCGTGGTCGAAAAATGTTTCCAGCTCGGGTCTGGTGAAGGCCCGGCGTTCCGGCTCACCCTCGGCCTCGTCGGCGTGCGTCGCGGCGTTCCAGTCGTAGACCACCTGGACGGGGTGGGTCCCGAAGCGCCGCAGGCACTCCTCACCCCAGCCGTAGGCCGGGTTGGTCAGAAAGTCGCAGAACTGCCGTACCGAGCCCTGGTAGTTCCGCAAGGTGGAGCGGACGCAGCCGTGCACGGCCCGCAGATCGGCCGACCATTCGTCGACGTGCTGTGGCGTCCACTGCCACGGCATCGCATCGGCATGCCGGGTGAACGCCCGGACTGTACGTTCCTGGTCACTGACGTACCCCAGTGAGAGATTCCGGGCGAGCTGCTGGTTGCGCCAGCCCATGATCATCGCCTCGAAGACTTGCTCGTCCGGCCGCAGCAACGGCAGACCGTCGATCAGGTGCAGCCGAGCAGACCCTGGAACAAGACCGTCCCTACCCATCCGTCATCACTCTCCGTTGATCACACCTAACGCGAGAATTTCGCATCAGATGCGACCCGGAGGTGATGGAGTGAGGCTTCCAGATGTCCGCCGAGGAGGCCGCTACCGTGGTTCCGAGGTCAGCGTCCCTGGTGGGACCGCTTCCAGGCGGTCCCAGGCCAACCTCCAGGATGGGTGTCGCCTATTCGCATCCGATGCAATTGACGTCGGTAGGTACATCGGTACAGCCGTTGGCGCTGAGATTGATCATGGACCGGGCGGCGCGAGTGTGTTGACCCGGTTCTCGTACTCGCGGCGGGCCTTGCGCTGGGCCGGGACCGCCGGGACGCCTTGGGCGCCGTCGAACGGCTGGAGGTGCCGCCGTCCTCCTCGAAGACGACCGGGTCCTCGATGCCGGCCTCGTCCAGGACGAGGTTCTGCCGGGCGGTCGACTGCTGGTCGGTCGAGACCCGCTTACAGACCGGGTTCGGCGCCTAGGGTCCCTTCCGTACGGAGGATCGGACCCTATCTGCCGTCAAACCCTGTCATCAATCACCATCGGATCTGATCGGATCGACGGCGCTCCGAGGTCCCGGAATGTCCGGGTTCATTGGACGCCCGCCGCCCGTCGTCAAACGACGTTTAACGACAGGGGCGTCGTGATGAGCACGGTCACGGTCGGCCGGGGATCGTCAGTCGCTTGAGTGTGGTGCGAGGGCCTGGGGCGTGGCTGCCCATGAGGCGAGCAGGCGTAGGCCCTCTTCGGAGGGCGAGCCGGGTTCGGCGGTGTAGATGGTGAGGGTGAGGCCGGGTTCCGCGGCCATTTCCAGGCCTTCGTAGGCGAGGGTGAGCTCACCGACGGCCGTGTGGTGGAAGCGTTTGGTGCCGGTGCCGTGGTGGCGGACGTTGTGGGCGCCCCAGCGGGTGCGGAAGGCGTCGCTGCGGGTGGACAGCTCGCCGACGAGGTCGTGGAGGTCCTTGTCGTGGGGGTTGCGGCCGGCTTCGGTGCGCAGGATGGCGACGGCGACGTCGGCAGCGAGATCCCAGTCGGGGAAAAAGCGGCGGGAGGCGGGGTCGAGGAACTGGAACCGGGCCAGGTTCGCCTGGTTGTGCGGCGAGGCGTACACGTCGGCGTAGAAGGCGCGGGCGAGCTGGTTGGCAGCCAGGACGTCCATGCGGCCGTTGCGGACGAAGGCCCTCACCCTCACCTGCGACGTCACCAGCGAAGAGGACGTCCAGGCCGCGGTCGACCGGAGCGTCGAACACTTCGGAAGCCTGGACGCGGCCTTCAACAACGCCGGCGTCGAGCAGCCCGTCCAGTCGGCCGCCGACACCGCCAAGGACGACTGGGACCGCATCCTGAGCGTCAGCCTCACCGGCGCGTTCCTGTGTACCCGGGCCCAGATCCGGCAGATGCTCCGGCAGGACGGCGGCGGCGCCATCGTCAACGTCTCCTCCGGCGCCGGGGTCAAGGGCTTCAAGGGCTTCAAGGGCCAGGCCGCCTACGCCGCCGCCAAGCACGGAGTCATCGGCTTCACCCGCTCCGCCGCCCTCGACCACGCCGCAGTCGGCATCCGCATCAACGCCGTCTGCCCCGGCATCATCGACACCGAGATGATCCGCCGTTTCGGCGACACCCGCCCAGGGGGCCACGAGGGACTCATCGCCGACGAACCCGTCGGCCGCCTCGGCAAACCGGAAGAAATCGCCTCCGCCGTGCTCTGGCTGTGCTCCGACGACGCCGCCTTCACCACCGGCACCGCCCTCGTCGTCGACGGCGGCCAGACCACCTGCCCCCCTCAATCCCTTCCTGGAGATCTCCGAGGAACCCCACGTACAACTTCACCGGCCAGGTCGCCTTCTGCCACAAGTCGCCGTCGCGCAGGACCAACCGGGTGCGCAGCGCCTCGTGCCGGTCGAGCACAACTCCCTAGGCGCCGCACCGTGTCATGGCGCGCGGCGCATATACGGGACCTCCGCGCGGGCGGCGGGCGCCGATCCGGGCACCGCTGCGCACCCCGGATTCGCGGGGCGGAACCGGGGTATCCGGAGCACTGTCAGAGCCACGGAACGTTGACGACAGGACCGCCGATGCCCACGCACGAACTGCGCACGTCCCTCACGACCTTGCGGGAGCAGGCCGCGGACCCGTCCCTGTCGCCCCAGGAACGCGCCCACCTCAACGACCTGATCGCACGGCTCGAAGCCACGTCCGCCCGCGAGGACCACGGCGCCGAGGGCGGCCTGCTGGAGGGGCTGAACCAGTCACTCGCCCGCTTCGAGGTCGAGCACCCGCGCATCGGAGCGACGCTCAACAGCATCGCGCAGAGCCTGACCTCCATGGGCGTCTGACCCCGGGGATCGCGGGAGGACCGGGGACCGCGGGAGGACCGGGGACCGCAGGAGGGCCGGGGACCGCAGGAGGGCCGGGGCGCTCAGGAGAAGGCCGGGGTGCTCAGGCCTGCCGCGACCGGTACAGGTCGCGCAGGAGGGCGATCTCGGCTCCGTGGTGCAGGACCTCCTGGTTGACCCACCACACGATGTCGAGGAACGGTTCCTCCGCGTCGCTGCCGTGCGGGTACGTGCAGTAGCCCACGGTGTCGAGCGCGTCGTCGTCGGCTCCCGCCAGCGCCTTCCGCCAGGCCGCCGCGCCCTCGGTGAAGGCCGCGACCGCCCCAGCCGCGTCCCCGCTGACGGGGTGGTCGTCGCGGATCCGCACGCGCGCGCCGGCCGTGTGCTCCGCGCGGAGCGCCAGCATCTCGCCGAGGTGGCTGAGCCGCCAGGCGAGGGTGGTGAAGGGCGGCGGCCACGGGTGCGGGTACGCCGCGGCGTCGCGACCCCAGGGACCGGCACCGGCCAGGAGCGTCGCCCGCGCCCCCGGTCCGTCCTCGCGCCGCCGGACCGACCAGCAGTCGGGCACCGGCTCCCACAGGTACTCCTCGTCCGTCATCGGGACCGTCTTCGTGTCCGCACCGTCGCCGCTGTCCATGAAGGGCCCCGCGATGCGGCCCACGAGGCGCTCGACGGCGAAGTCGAACTGCTCCAGCAGCGGGGCCAGGCGGGGTGGGATCACGGAATGCTCCTGTGGTGTGCTGCTCGGCCCGGGACGGGCCGGTCCGCGGCTCTGGCAGGAGCCGCCCCGAGCCCGCCAGCCTGGCACAGCGCCCACCTGGCCGCATCCCGTTTCCGTACGTCTCCCCGCGCGGGCGGACGAAGGGCCGCCCCCGGGCGGCGCGTTCGGCGCGGCTCGGGGGCGCAGCCCGGGGACGCAACGGAGGGAACGGTTCCTCAGGGGTGTGCGCCGGGGCCCGACGCGTGGGCGGCCAGCGGGGTCGGCGAGAGGTCGGTGGTCTCTTCACCGGGTTCGAGGAGCGTGTCGGCGGCGCCCACGATGAGGGGGTCGGGGAGGCCGACCGCCTCGGGGTCCTTGTTGGCGTAGTCCAGCCGCCAGAGCAGGTGGCGCATGGCCTGGAGCCGCGCCAGGCGCTTGTCGTTGCTCTTGACCACGGTCCAGGGGGCGTCGACCGTGTCGGTGGCGCGGAACATGGCGATCTTGGCCGCCGTGTAGTCGTCCCAGAGGTCGAGGGAGGCCATGTCGGTGGGCGAGAGCTTCCACTGGCGCACCGGGTCCACGCGGCGGATGGCGAAGCGGGTGCGCTGCTCGGCACGGGAGACGGAGAACCAGAACTTGACCAGGTGGATGCCGTCCTCGACGAGCATCGTCTCGAACGACGGGCACTGGCGGAGGAACAGCCGGTACTCCTCGTCCGTGCAGAAGCCCATGACCTTCTCGACGCCGGCGCGGTTGTACCAGGACCGGTCGAAGAACACGATCTCGCCGGCGGACGGCAGGTGGTCGACGTAGCGCTGGAAGTACCACTGTCCCGCCTCGCGCTCGGTGGGCTTGTCGAGGGCGACGACCCGGGCGCCTCGGGGGTTGAGGCGTTCGGTGAACCGCTGGATGGTGCCCCCCTTGCCCGCCGCGTCCCGGCCCTCGCAGACCACCACGATGCGGGCGCCGGTCTCCTTCGCCCACTTCTGCAGTTTGAGCATCTCGATCTGCAGGATCCGCTTGGCGCGCTCGTACTCGCCGCGCCGGATCTTGCGCTCGTACGGGTGGTTCTCGCGCCACGTCCGTATCGGCAGGCCCGCGCCGTCGAGCAGGACGGGCTGTTCGGGCCGGCTCGCGTCGACCTTGAGCCCGGCCAGCAGCTGCTCGTGCTGCCGCGCTTCCGCCTGATCGGTCATCCCGTACGCCTTTCCTCTGGTGGCCGCCGCGGCGCGAACCGCCGCGGATCGCCCTCTGCGGCGCATACCCGTGCACTGACGGGCTAACCGGCCCCCGGCCCTCCCTCCCGGATCCCCAGGCAGGCAGGGGCGGCGCCACCGTCCGGGCGCCCGCGAGATGCGCGGCACGGGGCCGCGGCGGAGCATGGCCGAGAGCTCTACCCGATCCGCTCGCAGCACCTTGCCGGCACCCCCAGGACGGATGGCACACATGCAGACCCAGAGGTACGAGCTGGTCTTCGAGGACGGTCCCGAGTCCGGGCAGGACATCGTGGTGGTGTCCGTGACCGAGCAGAAGGGCCCGGGCGGCCACCCCGTGTACGCCGACGAGACCGGCATCGTCAGGGCCGAGATCAGCGACCGCGGCGAGGTCCGCGTGCTGCCCAGCGGCGGCGGCCAGGAGCCGGCCCACCGGGTGCGCGCGCGGGCGCTGCCGTCCTGACCTGCGCCGTTCCGCGGACCGCGTCCACGTCCCGCTCCCCCGGAGCGCCGTCGGGTAAAGCGGCCCTCGGCCGGCGCCGGCGGCGGTCCTCCGCGTTCTAGGCCGTGGAAACCCGGGCGGCGGAGTCTCGGCTGCCCGACTCCCAGGGCGGGGGCGAGGCCAGGTCGGTCCAGGCGGCCAGGGCCTCGCCGTCCACGCAGATGATGCCGCACCCTTCGGCGTACTCCAGGGCCGGGGCGGTGTAGGAACTCGTGGTGACGACGATCGCCACGTCGGCTTCGTGCACGGCGAAGCAGGTGCCGCCGAAGCGCTGCAGGTCCTGCGAGCCGACGCGGTTCGTGTCGGCGTAGTGCTTGCACTGGACGACGATGCGGAGTCCGTCCGGGGTCATGGCGATCACGTCGGCGCCCAAGTCACCGGCGCCGCCCACCACTTCCACGGGCGTGCAGCCGTCGCGCGCGCACAGCGCGGCTATCGTGTGCTCGAAGCCGTCGGCATCGACCGCGGCGTGGTCCAGCGCGCCGGCATCGACGTCCGGGACCTCCCGTACGTCCGGGACCTCCCGCGCGTCGGGCACGTCCAGTACCGCGGTCACCTCGATCATGCACGGGTCCGCGTACGGTGCCGGGCCGCGGGGCGGCCGAGGTGCGGAGCGGCGCCTGACGGGCGAGACCCCCCACTTGGCCAGCGCCACGCCGGCCGCCAGGACCAGTACCGTGACGACGGGTACGACCGGCAGCGTCGCTCCGGTGCCTCCGGCGGCCTTGAGGAAAACGGCGAGGCCGCCCACACAGATCCCCGCGAGCCCCACGGCCAGCACCACGTCGCGCCCGAACGACGCGGAACCGCGCCCGGCCGTCCTTCTGCCTTCCCCCGGCACGGTCATGCGGGAGCCCTCC
Organism: Streptomyces sp. NPDC058619; assembly: GCF_042717785.1. Lineage (NCBI taxonomy): Bacteria > Bacillati > Actinomycetota > Actinomycetes > Kitasatosporales > Streptomycetaceae > Streptomyces > Streptomyces sp. NPDC058619. The sequence continues at coordinate 331,547 of NZ_JBHXQN010000003.1, read as the reverse complement.
CTCGTGTGATTCGGACGTGATGCGCCCGTGATTCGGACGCACCGCGGTCCCGGACCCTCCAGGGGTTCGGGACCGCGGCGGACACCGGCGTGCGGGGCCGGCGCTTCGTGCGGGTCAGTGCTTGAAGACGTCCTTGATCTTTTCCTTGGCCTGGCGGGCGTCGCCCTTCGCCTGACCGGCGCGGCCTTCAGCCGTCATGCGCTCGTTGCCCACCAGGCGGCCGGCCGTCTCCTTGAGCTTGCCCTTGGCCTGCTCGACCTTGGCCTGGCTCTTCTCGTTGTTCGACACAGCTGATCACTCCCTGGGGGGACGGGAACTCCTCTTACTGCTCCGTCTAACCCGGATCAGGGCCACCAAACGCGCAGGTCAGGATCCGAAGCCGGGAATTTCCCCACCGAAGAGGTCCGCCATGTGCCGCTGGAGGGTCATCACGTCCGACAGCGTGTACAGCCCCTGCCCGGGACCGGGCTCCCCGCCCCGCGGGCCCTGCTCGTGCCCCGCGGCGACGGCCCTCACCTGGTTCGCCGGGTCCGGCAGGTACGTGAGGCCGTCGACACCGAAGCGGGCGCGACCGCCCGGCCGTGCCGCCTCACCGTCGGCCAGGTCGGCCACGGTGGGCGGCTGCGCGAACGTGCCGGCGTAGAACTCGATCACGGGTGTCTCGTTGAGGCCGTGCACCTTCCACACGTACGCGGCGTGGAAGCGGCCGCCCAGCTCGATGGACAGGACGTCTCCGGGCCGCAGGAAGGTGAGGGAGCGCGGCGAGCCCGGCCTGCGGGTCAGCGGGACGGGCGCCGAGCACAGGAGCCGCTTGATGTCCTCGGACTGCCGCGCGAAGGCGTCGGAGAGCACGACGTCGCGGTTGAGGGCGTCCACCGCCTCGACCGCCGCCGCCGTGACTTCGGGGTCCTGGAACCCGTACTTGTGCAGCAGGGTGGCGAGGGCGACCCGGACGACGTTCCGCGTCGCGGGGCGCGCCTCCTCGGAGTCGAGCAGGCAGCGCCAGCGGGTGAGCACCGGGGTGACGACGTCGCGGGTCAGTTCCTCGTGGGAGGGGAGCGGGGTGACCATCTGCCAGTGCACCCAGCGCGCCAGTTCCTCGTCCAGGGCCCGCACGTGCCCCTTCGCCGCCAGCTTGTCCAGTACCTGTTGGTGCTTCATGCCGCCCCCGCCCCTCGCGCCCCACCCGGTCCACCGGCGGCCAGGCTAGCGGTCGCGCCCTCCCGCCCCGCTCCCGCGGGTGCCCGGTGTCCCGCGCTCGGCCGTGGTGGCCTTCCGGGGCCGGGCGGTCCTACCGGCGGGAGGGGTGAGGCCACCGGAACGCCCGTGGGGCCGGACTCGTGGAAGAGTCCGGCCCCACGGGGGGATGGTGCGGAGCGGCCGTCACACGGGCCGGCCGCCGAAGGGGCCGCCGATGCCGTAGTACAGGCCGATCTCCTCGCGGTACTGGGGGTCGGCGAGGTGGGTGGCCCGGATGAACTCCGGAGCGTCCTTGATCTGCTCCTTGGTCCGGTCCACGTAGATCTTCTGCTGCTCGGAGTCGACACGGGTCACCGTGCCCGCGGGGAGGAGGACCTCCTTGCCGAAGATCCACACTCCGGTGTCGACCACCACGTAGGCGTCACCGGCCTCGTACGAGTGCTTGTCGACCTTGCCGATGCTGCCGTCGGTCGCCTCGACCTTGTAGCCGGTCAGGTCGGCGCCGGCCAGGTAGCCCGAAGTCGCCTGGTAGCTCCACCCGTGCTCGGTCATGTGAACCCAACTCCTTCGGTCTGTGTTCGGTACGTCGGTACGTCGATACGTCGGCGGGGAGGGGGTACGGGGCGAACCGCTCCGTCCCGGTGCACCGCGTGCCCCGGAAGCCGGGGCTCACACGTCCCGGATCCCGAAACGGGGGAGGGCGCGTGCCCGCCGCGGTGCGGTCGGGGTCAGGCCGGCGGGAGGCCGAACGGCATGCCGGAGACACCCGAGCCGTAGTGCGAGCCCAGCTCCCGGCGGTACGGCTCGTCGTCGAGGTGCTTGTCCCGGTGGAACTCCGGGGCGGCCTTGACCTGGTCCTTCGTACGGTCCACGTGAACCGTGCGCTCCTCGTGGTCGATGCGCACCACCGTGCCCGCGGGGAGGAGGACCTCCTTGCCGAAGATCCATACGCCCGTGTCGACGACCAGGTAGGCGTCGGTGACCTCGTCGGAATGCTTATCGACCTTGCCGATGCGGCCGTCGGTCGCCTCGACTGTGTAACCGGTGAGTTCCGCCGCCAGGTAGTCCACCCCGGCCCGGTAGGCCCACACGTTCTCGGTCACGCGAAACCACTCCCTCGATCAGCTCCGTGGCGCCCCCGCCCGCCCGGGTACCGGGGTCGGCGGCGCCTCCGTCGACGGCGCGCCTGCCCCGCGCCCGGCGCCTCAACCCGCACGATGCCCTCGGTCCGCGAACGGCCCTGGTCGGCATGGTTCGGGGTGGGCCAGGGCAGGCGCGGGGCGATCTGAACAGCGGACCGATGGGCGGCGACATGCGAAGCGTGGGCGTGGAAGAAGAAGTGCTGCTGGTGGACGCCCGCAGTGGCGAGCCGCTGGCCCTGTCCGGGGCCGTGCTGGCCGCCGCGGACCGGTCCGTGGAGGAGCAGCCGGAGGGCGGCGAACCTCAGGAGCACACCTTCGAAAAGGAAATGCAGAAGGAGCAACTGGAGTTCGCCACCAAACCGGTCACGGAGATGGGCGAGCTTTTGGAGGAGATCACCCGGTGGCGGGCGGAGGCCGCCCGGCACGCCGCGGCCGCCGGGGTGCTGGTCGCGGCCCTCGGCACCTCCCCGCTCCCGGTCCGGCCCTCGTTGAACACGGGCAGACGGTACGAGTGGCTCGGCGAGCAGTTCGGCCTGACCGCGCAGGAGCAGCTGACGTGCGGCTGCCACGTCCACGTGTCGGTGGAGTCGGACGAGGAGGGCGTCGCCGTCCTGGACCGGATCCGCCCCTGGCTGCCCGTACTGACCGCGATGAGCGCGAACTCGCCGTTCTGGCAGGGCGCGGACAGCGGCTACGGCAGCTATCGCAGCCGGGTCTGGAACCGGCTGCCGTCGGCCGGACCCACCGACGTCTTCGGGTCCGCCGACCGCTACCACGAGCAGGTCCGCGCCATGCTCGACACCGGCGTGCTGCGCGACGAGGGCATGATGTACTTCGACGCCCGGCTGTCCGCCGCCTACCCGACGGTGGAGGTCAGGGTCGCGGACGTCTGCCTGGACGCGTCGACCCCGGTCCTGCTGGCCGCCCTGGTGCGCGGCCTGGTCGAGACCGCCTCCCGCGCCTGGCAGGACGGACAGCCGCCCGCCAGGATCGGGACCGGTCTGCTGCGGCTCGCCGCCTGGCGCGCCGGGCGCTCGGGGCTGGACGGCCCGCTCATCGATCCCGGAACGATGCGGGAGACGTCGCCCGAGGCGGCCGTCGAGGCGCTGTACGCCCACGTGCGCGAGGCCCTGGCCGACCACGGCGACGACGAACGCGTCCGGGAGGGCATCGCCGCTCTCCTGGAGCGGGGCAACGGGGCGCGCGTCCAGCGCGGGTTGCTGCGTACGGAGGGTTCGCTCGGCGCCGTGGCCACCCGCTGCGCGGAGATCACCGCCGGCGCCGCGGTCTGAGCGCGGTGCCCCGTCCGGGCCGGACGGCGTGTGCCGGTGACCCGCGCCGGTGCCGGTGCCGCAGCCGGTGCCGCACGGACTTGGAAAAGTACGCGCACTGCCCGTTTGAGCGGCCGGATCCCGGCCAAAAGCGGGATACAGGGAGCCCGCGGCGGTGAGCGGCGCGGGATCCCGAGCGGGCCCGAGCCGCGTGGTGGCATCCCCCCGCCATCACGCGGCCGGGGCTCCGGCGGCACGATGAGCTGCCGCCCGGATCCGCACGGCAACCGGACGCCCTGCCCGGCACTTCCCCCCGCCGGGCGCGGCAGATCCGGTACTCCCCCGGCCCCGGCGCTTGAGCAGCCGGATCCGGGCACGGATTCCGGACGGCAGCGCCGCCCCGCGGGACAGCGGCCACGGCCGGTCAGGGTTCGGCCCTCAGCGCCGGCCGTCAGTCCTCGGCCCTCAGCAGGAGTCGCAGACGCCCGTCACCGGCAGCTGTACGAAGCATCCGGTGCACACGGCCGGCGGCGGCGCGGTGCGGGCACGCTCGCGGTCCACGGCCGCCTGGTACTTGGGGGTGAGCGCGGGCACCCCTCCGTCGGGAGGCAGCGTCGCGCCGAACCTCCGGTAACAGGCGAGCCGTGCCTCCGCGGCGTGCTGTTCGCGTTCCCGGATCCCGGTCACGGCCGGTTGCCCGTCGAGCTCCAGGACTTCCCTGTATCCCTCGCCGACCATGCCGTCGGCGCTGCGCACGACCAGCGCCGTCAACGGCGGATCGCCCCGCCCGTGCGCCTCGCGGACCACCTTGCCGAGGACCGAGCCGATCCAGTTGTGCAGCAGGGCGTCGGTGCGGATCCCCGACCGCTGCTGGATCTCGGCCCCGAGTTCCTTGTAGGTGACTACCGCCCGGTACGTGCCCGCCACGCCGACCAGCACCGCGTAGGCCTCCTCGGCCCACCTCTCGCGGGCGTTACCGGACCCCTGGACCTCCACCGCTGCTCCCCTGCGGTGCCGCTGCCCGCCCGGCCCTCGGGCGGCCGACACGCGCCGCAGCCCATCCTGCCGGTTCGGTCACCACGGCGTCAGGGGGCTGCACGGAGTCGGCGGCGGGGGCCCCGTGTCCGGACCCGCCCCGGACGGCCGACCTGCACAGCCGCCCCAGGGCCCGGTAGAAGCGGTCCGGCAGGAACACCGCGTCCGCGATGACCATCGCACCCGAGAAGAGCGGCAGGCCCATCAGCACGGCGATCCCCACGTGCATGCCCAACAGCATGCACAGGACGGGGTACTTGAGCCTGCCGAACAGTACGAACGGGAAGGCGACCTGGAGCAGCACGGTGAGGTAGCCGACGACGGCGATCAGTACGGGGTGGCCGTCGACCAGGTGGGAGAGGCCGGGCCAGGGCCGGAACAGGTCGAGGTTCAGCACGTAGTGCAGAGCGGTGCCGTTGCCCCAGGAGCCGCCCTGGACCTTGTAGAGCCCGGCGGATCCGTAGAGGAAGCACACCTGGGCCGCGATGACGAACATCCCGCAGTTGTGGAGCACCGTGGTCAGGAGCGTGCGCGCCGCGGCCGGTTGTGCCCGTAGTGCGCCGCCCCGCAGGGCGCCGCCGCCCGCGTCCCCGGTACGGATCTCCGGGTCGTCGCGGATCGCCCGGAGGCGGGCCCTGCGTGCGTCGAGGGACCAGCGGCGGCCGCAGGCGGTGCAGACGAGGTACAGGGACATGAGGAGGATGAGGTTGTCCCCTCCGTCCGTCATGAAGATCGCCCGGGCGTGGAAGGACGTCACCACGAGCGCGAACAGCACCGACATCGCCCTGGTGTGCCAGCCGAGCATGAACAGCAGGGAGGTGACGAGAGCGGCCGCGTAACACGCCTCGAAGTAGGCCTTGTTGTCCGACAGCGTGAGCAGGCTGACCCAGCCCGTCTGGTCGAAGAGCTCCTCGGCCAGGGCCGGCGTCCACGGCGAGCCGGGCCCCCAGATCACGTCCCGGTAGGGGAACTCGCGCAGCAGGAAGACCAGGTAGAGGAGTCCGTAGCCGATGCGGAGCACTGCCGCGCCGTAGAGGGCGACCGGTCGCTCCGTCAGGGCGGTGTGGAGCGCGTCGATGCGGTCGGTGACTCCGCGCGGCGAGCGCTCGTACGCCGTTGTCCGCCGCTTCTCAGTTTCCACGGGGAACCGCCTTCCACCAGGGGAGGTACCGCACGTCAACGGGCCGGGGGGCGGTCGAGGCGGGACGGGGGCCGGCCGCCGGGGCGGGGGCGATGGGCAGGGTGGTCACGCGCAGCTGGAGGGACTCGAACGCGCCGTGTTCCCGGGCGGCGACGCGGTCGGCCGCGATGTTGCGCAGGTACTCCTGCATCATCCGGGCGCGCTGCGAGTGCGGCCGGTCGTCGGTGCCGTGTGTTTCCAGGTAGGAGGTCCAGGCCCGGCGCAGCATGTTCTGCGTCGTGTGGCTGGGGATCACGTGGTGCGTGACGGCGGCGTTGTCCACGGCGGTGAGGTCGACCCACCCGCTGACCCGGACGGTGCCGTTCCCGGCGGTGTGCACGGTCCTGGCCGAGATCTGCCGGTTGACCGACTCCGGGTCCGGTGCGAAGAGCCGCCAGTTCTGTTCGAACAGGGGGAAGACCCACGCGTGGACCTGGCGGCCGTACAGCTGCGAAACCGGGTTCGGGGGTGCCACGTGCAGGAACACGAGGACCACGTGGACCAGGGCCGTGGCCAGACACGCGACCACCGCGGCTCCCACGCCTGCCTTCAGCAGTACGGCGGGCGGACCCGCCGCCCGTTCCCCTGGTCCGGGTCCACGCTCCACGGACCTGTCCGTCACGACATCGTCCGTCACGGCGCCGTCCGTCACCGGCGTGTCCGGACGGTCCGTACCGACTGCTCCCATCGGCCTCTCCTGAGCTCTCATCGGTGGCGCGCGGCGGATTCGAAAACGCCGCCGCGCGCCCCTGGTACCGCTCACACGGTCCGGCGGACGCCCGGAGCGCTCGGTCCCGCTCCGGGAGCCGCCGTCACGGCGGACGGGCTTCGGCTACTCGCCGCCACCGTGCTTGCCGCCGTGGTCGTGACCGCCGTCGTGGCCGGGTCCGCCGTCGTGGCCGTGGCCGTGGTCGTGACCCGGCTTCCCGCCGTGGCCGTGGTCGTCGCCGTGGTCGTGACCGGGTTTGCCGCCGTGGTCGTGACCCGGCTTGCCGCCGTGGTCGTGACCCGGCTTGCCGCCGTGGTCGTGACCCGGCTTGCCGCCGTGGTCGTGACCCGGACCACCGATCACTCCGCCGTTGACTCCGCCGATCGCACCGCCGTTGATCCCACCGGTCGTGCCGCCGTTGATCCCACCGGTCGTGCCCGCGGTCGGGCTGCCCGTCGTACCCGCGATGAGGCCGCCCGGGGCGCCGCCCGTGGTACCCCCGGTCAGGACACCGCCGAGTACCCCGCCGAGCACCCCGCCGCTGGTGCCGCCGGTGGTTCCGCCGGTCGTCGGACCGCCGAGGACACCGCCCAGGACGCCGCCGGTGGTGCCGCCGGTGGTGCCGCCGGTCGCGGTGCCGCCCGTGGTGGTCGTGCCGGCGACGACACCGCCGGTGATCAGGCCGCCCGTGGTGCCGCCGGTGGTGCCCGCGGCGCAGGTCGCCCGGGTGATCCTGTTGTTGTCCATCGTCACCGCACCGTTGCGGGCCAGGGCTCTGCCGTCGATCGTCGCCCCGGTGTTGAGGCTGATCGAGGTCAGGGCCAGGATGTTGCCCACGAAGGTGGTGTCGGTGCCGAGGGTGGCCGAACTGCCGACCTTCCAGAACACGTTGCAGGGCGCCGCGCCGTTGATGAGGAGCACCCGGCTGGAGGTGGCCGTCGTCAGGCCCGAGCCGACCTGGAACACCCAGACGGCGTTGGGGTTGCCCTGGGCATCCAGGGTGAGGGTGCCGGTGAGTCCGAGGGTGGACGGGACGGTGTAGACGCCCGGGACCAGCGTCAGGCCTCCGGCGTCCGGGGGCAGGGCGGCGTCCGTGGCCTGTCCGGCGGCGTTGTTGTACGCCGCGACCAGGTCGCTCTTCGCTTGGAGGGCCACGGCGTCCGCGGAGTGCTGGACCCCGTTCACGAGGCCGGGCGGGAATCCGCTGATGGCCGTCCCCGGGCTGACCCCGAGGTCTCCGTTGATCACCGTGGGTCCGGTGTTGGTGATCTCCGAGCCGGCCAGGACGGCGAAGCTGTCCGCCGCGGCCAGGGGTACGGGTGTGGCGATGGCGACCGCCTGGGTCGGCACCATCGCGACTGCGACAGAGCCGATCACCGCGGCGAGTGCCGCAGCGATCCATGTCGGCGTGGTGCGCCGACGGGGTGCATCCGGAGTGTTCGACGTCATCGAGGGGCCAGCTCCTGTGAGGGGACGGTGGCGCAATCGGCGGAACCCGAAAGAAAAGGGCCGCCGATTCCTTTTCGCTGGCATATTACGCAGCAATGTGTCGCACGGTGCGCCGCATTCAGGTGACGTGAAAGAACACCCCGTTCGGGCGCTTAAATGTCGCACGAGTTCACTAATGAACCGGCATTCGCCTTGCGATCAAACCACCAGCCTTGAAATCCGCAGGAAATCGCCGCATCCACGCTGCCTAGAGGCGTCGAGCCCCCGACAGGGTGGCGAAGAACGGATTCTCCACACGCCCGTGGCACTCTGCTGCCAACACAGGTTGCTGAACCGGAGGTACGCGTCCCGTGGCAGCACACCCCAATCCCACGGCCGGAAGACGCCGGTTGGGAGCGGAGCTTCGCAAGCTCCGTGAGAGCAAAGGGATGACGGCGCGCCACGCGGCAGAGAGCCTGATGATCTCCCAGCCCAAGCTGAGCCTCCTGGAGAACGGACACCGCGCCGTCAAGCCCCGGGACGTACGCGACCTCTGCGCGCTCTACGGCGTCCAGGACCAGCAGTTCGTCGACTCCCTCATCCACATGGCGCGGGAATCCGGACAGCAGGGCTGGTGGAACGCCTTCGGCCACGTCCCGTACGGCGCCTACATCGGCCTGGAGGCGGCAGCCACATCGATCCGCTCGTACGACCCCCTGGTGATCCCCGGACTCCTCCAGACCCCCGCATACGCCCGGGCGGTCATCGCAGGAACGATCCCCCACGCGACGGCCGAGCAGATCGACACGCACCTGAGGGTGCGGCTGCGCCGCCAGGACCGTCTCACCGGTCCGAGCCGGCCGCTGCGCTTACGCGTCGTACTCGACGAGTCGGCGCTGTGGCGCGCCGTCGGGGGCGCCGACGTCATGCGCGCGCAACTGGAGCACCTGGCGGTGATGAGTGCCCACCCCCACGTCACCCTGCGCGTCCTCCCGCACGGCGCGGGGGCGCACCCCGGCGTGTCCGGGCAGTTCTCGCTGCTGGAGTTCGCCGAGGGCACCGACCCGGGCGTGGTCTACCTGGAACGCTTCACCAGCGACGTCTACCTGGAGAAGCCGACCGAGGTGGTGGAGTACGCCACCTCCTACGGGCGGCTCCGGGACCGGGCCGCGGAGCCGGACGCCACCGGGCGGTTCCTGACCGAAGCCGTCGAACGATACGCCGAAGCGGGCTGCCGCCCGAACGGGCCCGTCCCGTCCTCCGGCCGCCGCACCCGGAGTGCGGCCCACGACGGCCAGGGCGACGATGGGAGGTGTGGGAGAAGCACAGCTGCCCGCCGTGCCGGGTGAGGAGCGGGTGCGCGATGCATGAGGACATGCCACTGGAGGACCTGATCAGCAGCGCCGCCCAGGACGCCGGCGGGTGGCTGGGCGCCCTGCCGGTTGCCCTCGTGGCCACCAGCGCCGACGGGCAGATCGTGCGCTGGAACCACGGCGCGCAGGACCTGCTCGGCTACGCCCCGCCTCAGGTGCTCGGGCGGCACATCTCCGATCTGCTCCACCCGGGGGCCGACCGCAGCCTGGGCCGCTCGCTCTGGGAGACGGCCGCCACCGGGCGCGGGGTGATGGGTACGGTCACCACCTGGCACCGGGACGGCCATCCGCTGGAGCTGGAGATCTGGGCGTGCCCGGTCACCGACCGGCGCCCGGGGGCCTCGGCGGTGCTGGTGTTCGCCGCCGACGCCCACGCGGCGCGGCGGATCCGGGGCTCTTCGGCGGTGTGGGACGGGTTGTTCGCCCGCTCGCCCGTCGGCATCGCCGTCCTCGACACGCAACTGCGGTTCCTACAGGTCAATGCGGCGCTGGAGGCGATGAACGGGCTCGCGGAGTCCGCCCACGTGGGACGGCGCCTGGCCGAGGTGCTGCCCGAGGTGAACGCGGGCGAGATGGAGGAGGCGATGCGCCGGGTCCTGGAGACCGGCGAACCGGTCCTCGACCGGCGGCGCACCGGCCGCACCCCGGCCGATCCGGACCACGACCGCGTGTGGTCCTGCTCGTACGTACGCGTGCAGGACCCCGGGGGGCGGCCGATCGGTGTCATCGCCTCCCTCCTCGACGTCACCGAGCAGCAGCACGACCACACCGAGGCCGAAGCGGGGCGGCGCAGGCTCGCCCTGCTCAGCGAGGCGAGCGCGCGCATCGGCTCCAGCCTCGACCTGGAGCGCACGGCGCAGGAGCTGGCCGACCTCTCCGTACCGCACCTCGCGGACGCGGTCACGGTCGACGTCCTGGAGACGCTCGCCCACGGCGGCGAGCCGGGCATGGGCCTGACCGGGGGCATCGCCCTGCGGCGTCTGGGCAAGGCCCCGCAGACCGGGTCCGCGGTCACGCACATCCTGGCCCCGCGCGGCAGGACCCTCACCTTCCCGGTGGCCGCCCCTTACACCCAGGCCCTCTCGGACCGCCAGCCCTTCCTGATCTCGCGCCTCGACGAAAGGTCCGTCGCCCCCGCCGCCCGGCACTCCCCCAAGCCCGCCCAGCTGGTGAAGACGGGCGTGCACTCGTTCCTGATGATCCCGCTCGTCGCCCGGGACGTGGTGCTCGGCATCGCGACCTTCTACCGCACCCGGCCGGTCGGCCCGTTCGGGTCCGACGACGTCACCCTCGCCGGGGAGCTCGGGGCGCGCGCCGCCATCAGCATCGACAACGCGCGGCTCTACCACCACGAGCACGAGACCGCCGTCGTCCTCCAGCGCAGCATGCTGCCCCAGCACGTGACGCCGCCCGCCGGCATCGAGATCGCCCACCGCTACCTGCCGGCCAGCGACGTCAACGAGGTCGGCGGCGACTGGTACGACGTCCTCCCCCTCAGCGGCGGCCGGGCCGGCCTGCTCATCGGGGACGTCATGGGCCACGGCATCGCGGCCGCCGCGGTCATGGGTCGCCTGTCCGCCACCGTCCGCGCCCTCGCACGCCTCGACATGCCGCCGACCGCGCTGCTGCACCACTTGGAGGCCACCCTCGCCGACCTGGCCGAGCCGATGCTCGCCACGTTCCTGTACGTGGTCTGCGACCCCGCCACCGGCCGCTGCAGCGTCACCCGGGCCGGGCATCCGCCACCGGCCGTGGCCGAGCCCGACGGCACCGTCCGCCTGATCGAGACGCCGCCGGGCGTTCCCCTGGGCGTCGGCGGGGTCCCCTTCACCACCACCGAGTTCGAACTGCCGCCCGGCAGCGTCCTCGTGCTCTACACCGACGGTCTGATCGAAGCCCGCAGCCGCGACATCGACGACCGCCTGAAGGAGCTCACCGGTCTGCTCACCGAACCGCACCAGCCGCTGGACCACCTGTGCGACTCCCTGATCGCCCACCTGGTACCGGCCTCCGCCGACGACGACATCGCCCTCCTCGTCGCCCGCATCGGCCCGGACGGCCTCCCTTCCGCGGGGTGAGGCCGACCCCCCAACTGCTGCGGGGCGCGCCGACCTTCGAGCAGGTCGCCGCCGCGATCGGCGGGCGGCACGGTGTTCGGTGACATCGGGCCGGTCCAGGTCAGCGTACGGGCCGGCGGGCCTCGTCACGGGGCGCCGAGGGCACCGGGTCCCGTACGTCCACGGGCGGTTCGGGATCGGTGGTGGAGAGCTCGGGCTCCAGTCCCTCGGCGACGGTCGTGCGGAGCCGCCCGGCATCGACCCGCCAGGCTTCGAAGACCAGCGTCGTCGCGGTGACGACGGCGAGGCCGAGCAGCCAGCCGCCGACGACGTCGCTCACCCAGTGCACGCCCAGCGCGACCCGGGTGTAGGCGACGCCGACCACCGAGACCAGCGCGAGCGCCCAGGGCAGCGGGCGCCACGCGCGGGGCACCAGGGGCAGCAGCACCAGCAGCAGGACCGCGCACGAGGTGGTCGCCGTCATCGCGTGGCCGGAGGGGAAGGAGAAGCCGGGCGCGTGGGACACCGGGTCCGGCAGGTGCGGCCGGGCCCGCTCGACCGCCACCTTGGTCAGCAGCCCGGTCAGGCCGCTCGCCACCGCGGTCACCGAGGCCCAGGCCGCCAGCCGCCAGGCGCGGCGGACCAGGAGCCAGAGCACCAGCAGCGCGACGAGCAGGCGCATCGTCACCGGGTCCCAGACGATGCCGGTGAGGGCCTCCAGGACGCGCACCCATCCCGGGTGGTCGAGGGCCGTGGCGTGGAGCCGCTCGGCCGTGGTCCGGTCGAGGCGGTGCAGCGGGACCCACTGGGACTCGACCAGCACCAGGGCGAGGGCGAAGGGCACGGACACCGCGGCCGTCGCGACGGCGGCCAGCACGAGCCTCCTGCCGAACGTCACGTCGGGTCCGGAGTGCCGTGAGACCAGGCTCCGCAGGAGCCGCCGTCGGGGGTGTTCGGTGCGCTGTGCCATGGTGGCGACGCTCCCTTCGTTCGCGGTGGAGGCGGCCGGTGCGGGACCGGGCGCCGGGCGGGTTCAGACCCCGGGGTCGGCCTTCACCGGCTCCCGCACTCCCGCCCGTACGGCTTCCAGCTGGGCGGCGAACGCGAGGCCGAGGAAGAGGGCCATCGAGGTGAGGTAGGACCAGAGCAGCAACGACACGATGGCGCTGAGCGGTCCGTAGACGCTGGTGAACGAGCTGCTCGCCCCGACGTACACGCTCAGCCCCCAGGTCGCCAGGTTCCACAGCAGCAGGTAGACGACGGCGCCGAACGCCAGCCAGGTGTAGCCGGGCTGGCGACGCCGCGGCGACAGGCGGAAGATCGCGCTCGTGGCGAGCACGGCGAGCAGGACCCCGACGGGCCAGCGCAGGATCTCCCACGCCTGCACGGTGGTCGGGCTGAGCTGGTAGACCTCCGCCAGCGCGTGGGTCAGGTGGGAGCCCAGGACCGTGAGGATGAAGCTGAGCCCGAGCGGGAAGCCCGCCAGGGCGGCCATCAAGAGGCCGCGGGCGTACTTGGCGAGGAAGGGCCGGTCCCGTTCGTTCCCGTAGATGCGGTTGGCGCCCCGTTCGACCTGGCAGAGGCCCGTGGTGACGTTGGAGAGGGAGAAGAGCAGCCCCAGCCAGAGCGCCGCCTGGCCGCCGTTTCCCGCGTGGCGGCGGCTCTCGCTCAGCGCCTCGTCCACCACGGCCTGGCCCGGACCGCTGGTCAGCCGGCGGATCGTGAGCTCGGCTATGCGGCCTACGTCCTCGGTGTGCAGGACGCCGGACAGCCCGACGGCGGCGATGGACAGCGGGACGATGGACAGCACCGTCTGGAGGGCGAGCGCACGGGCGTGACTGAAGCCGTCGGCATAGCGGAAGCGGACGAACGAGTCGCGGGCCAGGCTCCAGCTGCCGTAACGGCGCAGCGCCGTCCACGCCTCGTCGCCGGACAGCTCCTCGCCCTCCACGTCGTGCCGTTGTGGTACCCGTCGTGCGGTGCCCATCGTTCCCCTGTCCTCCTCGTACGGTTTCCTGCGGTACTGCGGTACTGCGGTACTGCGGTACTGCGGTACTGCGGTACTGCGGTGTGCCGGGCCCGTTCGCGGCCGGTGTCAGCGCGGTTGGTGCGCGGGGGCTGCCGGACCGCGCCCGGTGCGGCCTTCGGCCGTGGCGGGGCCGGGAACCCCGGCGGGAGCCGAGGGCGGCCGGGGCAGGTACATCCGCAGCGCCCCGGGCTCGACCGCGACGCTCAGCCGGGTGCCGTCGGCCACGACGTCGCCGTCGATCTCGCGCGGCTGGGGTACCGCGCAGCGGATGTCGACCCGGGTGGCGCTGAAGTACTCCAGCGCGCCGCCGGCTTCGCGGCGCCCGCCCGCCTGCGCGGACACCGCGTGCCGCAGCGGGGCACGGCGGCCGCCGCGCAGGATCCGGGCGACGAGGTGTCCGGCCGCGGTGAACCAGCCGAGGGGGCCGCGGGGGTCGAACAGCATCACCTCCAGCTGTCCGCTGTCCGGCCGCGCGCCCGGCAGGAGGGGCAGGCCGCCCTGGAGGGTGCCGACGTTCCCGATGACGACCATGCGGGCGCGGCGCCGGTGGCGGCGCCCCCCGTCGATCCGGATCGACAGCCGCATGCCGGGGTCGCCGAGGTGCCGCAGGGCGGAGAGCACGTACGCGGCCCAGCCCAGCCGGGACTTGAGCCGCGGCGAGGCGTCCCGGACCATCGCGGCGTCGAACCCGGCGCCCGCCATGACGGTGAACCGGGTCGGCGCGAGGCCGTCGCCCTCGACCCGGCCCACGTCGATCCCGAAGCTGTCGCCGGCCAGGGCCTCGTCCAGGGCGCCGGCCGGGTCCAGGGGGAGGCCCAGGTTCCGGGCGAGGAGGTTTCCGGTGCCGCAGGGCGCGACGGCCAGCGGGATTCCCGTCCCGGCCACGACGTCGGCGCAGGCGCGCAGGGTGCCGTCGCCCCCGCAGACCACCACGAGCGAGGGGCCGCGCGCGGCGATCTCCTCGGCCAGGGCGCCGCAGGGGCGTTCGGCCGAGGTCGGGATCCAGCGCTGGTCGCGGTATCCGCGGGCGGTGAGCACGGCGCGTACCCGGTCGGCCAGTGCGTCCGGGCAGCCGTACGGATGGCGGACCACGACGACGGTCCGGCCGGCGGGTCCGCCGGCGCGGGCTGAGTCCGCGGGCGCGGCGGCGGCGTCGGGGGCTGCGGGGGCGGACGAGCCGTCACGCGGGGCGGGGGCCGAGGGGGCCGCGGCGGACTTCCTGCCGTACAGCACCGCGAACCCGATGATCAGGAGGGTCGCGGCGCCGTTGAGCAGGCCGCCCGCCACATCGGTGGGGTAGTGCATGCCCCGGTACATCCGGGACATCCCGACGGCCGGCGGGACGAGCAGGAGCGCGCCGGAGAGGACGTACCGCCAGGGGCCCCGCATGCGGAGCAGTGCGATGACGGCCAGCCCGCCGTAGAGCGCGACGGAGGCCCCGACGTGTCCGGAGGGGAAGCTCGACGTCGGCGGGGCTCCGTCCAGCCGCGGGACGGCAGGGCGCGGACGCTCCACGCACATCGTCACCACCAGGAACACCGCCGACTGCGCGGCGACCGACGCGCCGAGGAACAGCGCCTCGGTGCGCCAGGCGACGCGGGGCAGCACCAGCAGCGCCACGATGCAGAGCAGGGTCAGGCCGATGATCGTCTCCGTGGCGGCCAGCGTGGAGAACCACTCGGAGACGCCGGTGACCGGCGCGGCACGCCGCTCGGCCAGGTCCTGGTTGGCCCGGTTCTCCTCCGAGAACGGCCAGTGGCCGACGGCCGGTCCCGTGACCAGGAGCCCGAGTCCCACCATCAGTGCGGCCTGGACCGGGAGGAGCAGCACCGGCCAGGTTCCCCGCGCGGGCGCGGCGTATCTTCGCTTCATGGAGCACGTGTTGCCCCTCCCGGCCGGATGATGCGCCGTAACCAAGGGTTACTGCCGCAGCGGCGGCAGGGTGTACGTCGGGACCGACGGGTCCTTCGGGGCGATGCCTCGGCCGAGGGCGGGGACGGAGACGGGGCGGGGACGCCGAGGTGTCCGACGTCGTGCCGGCGGCCGGCGTCGCCGGGCCCGGCCGGTCCGCGGCCGGCGAGCCGCTGCCGTCAGCGGCCGAACAGCCTCCCACCAGCAGGCCGCCCGCCACCAGGAAGGACACCGGTCAGCCCAGCGGGCCCGCGATCCGTGCGCCGACGCTGACGCGCACGCCGGGCGCGGGCGCCGCGCAGGAGCGCCGGGTCAGGGCCGGTCCGGGACCGGCGGCGGATCCTGGGCGCCGTCCAGCGGCACCAGTACCTCGATGCGCTTGCCGCCGGGCGCGGCCGGCAGGATCTCCACGCTCCGCGCGAGCCGGCAGATCAGGGGCCAGCCGAACCCGCCCACGGGGAAGGTCCCGGGCTGCCGGACGAGGATCACCGGATGGTCGGCGCTGGCATCGGCGACGGCGAGGAGCAGCCCGTCCGCCGACACGGAGGCGCTGAACCCGACGATCCCGCCGCCGTGGCGGATGGCGTTCGTCGCCAGCTCCGAGGTCACGAGCAGCGCGTCGCTCAACACGTCGCCCCCGGGACCGGAGACTTCCGGCAGGATCCCGGACGACTCGATGAGCGACTGCACACGGTCCCTGGCCTGCATGGCGGTCCGTGGGACCGGGTATGCCTGTCCGCTCTCCACGGGTCGCACGTTCACCTCCTCGGCTGTCTCGTCACGGCTGGACGCTGTGCGTGTGCCCACTGCGCGCCCCCGCAATCGCAGAGGCAAACATCACAGTCGTCCGCTCGCGCTCACGGGTCAGCGGCGCCGCGGCGGGACGTCGAGCACCATTGCCTCGGCCACGGTCGGCGCGACGGCGAAGGCCCGGTTCGCGCCCGTGACTTCGAGCAGCCGTGCCAGCCGGTTCGGGACCTCTCCCGCCAGGACCACGGGCCGGTCCAGTGCGGGTTGCAGCATGATGCTGAGCGCGGTGGAGTCCGCGAAGGTGACACCGGAGACGTCCAGGACGAACCGGGCGACGCCGTCGGCCACGGGGTCGAGTGCCGTCCGCAGCTCGGTCACTCCGTCCATGTCGAACTCGCCCGCCATCACGACGATGCGCACGTCGCCCTCGGACCGCGTCTCGACGCGGTTGCGCGCATCGGCGCCGTAGGCGTCGGCGTGGTGCGTGTCCATGTTCCCCACTCTCTTCGTTGCGTGATGTCAGACGGACCGCGGCAGCTTCACCACGGTGACGAAGAAGTCGTCGATCTGCTGGATCGCCCGGATGAACTGGTCGAGGTCGACCGGCTTCGTCACGTAGGCGTTGGCGTGCAGCTTGTAGCTCCGCAGGATGTCCTCCTCGGCCGCCGACGTGGTGAGCACGACCACGGGGATGTGGCTCAGCTCGGGGTCGGTCTTGATCTGCTCGAGCACCTGCCTGCCGTCGTACTTGGGCAGGTTCAGGTCCAGGAGGATCAGGTCGGGACGGGGGGCGCCGGTGTGGTCGCCCCGGCGGTAGAGGAAGTCCAGGGCCTCCAGGCCGTCCCGCACGACGTGCAGGGTGTTGCCGATCTTGTTGTCCTCGAACGCCTCGCGCGTCATGAGCTCGTCGCCGGCGTCGTCCTCGACGAGGAGGACTTCCGCGGGCTGGGACCGGTATCCGGGGCTCGGGGTGGTCATGGGGTGTTTCCTTCCGCGGCCGCGGGTTCGGCGGTCTGGGACGAGGACGGGGTCCGGGCCGGGACCGGCGCGGCGGGGGTTGCGGGGGCGGCGGCCGCGGGGGCCGGTTCAACTGCGGGGGCCGGTTCGACTGCGGGCTCGTCCGTGCCGTGCACGGGCAGCGTGAAGAGCATCCGCGCGCCCTCCGTGCGGTCGGTGTCGATCCAGATCCGGCCGCCCGAGTGCTCGACGATCTTCTTGCAGAGCGAGAGCCCGATGCCGGTGCCCCCGTACGCCTCCCGGCCGTGCAGCCGCTGGAAGATGACGAAGACCTTCTCGGTGAACTCGGGGGCGATGCCGATGCCGTTGTCGGTGACGCTGAAGGTGTGGAAGCCGGGCTCCGAGCCGGTGCCGTTCAGGACCTCGATCTCGACGCGCGGGGTCCGGCCGGGCGCCCGGAACTTGACCGCGTTGGCGACGAGGTTCTGCCAGAGCATCGTGAGCAGGGTGGGGTCGCCCTCCACGTCGGGCAGGCCTTCGGGCCGTACGACCTCCGCCCCGCTCTCCTCGACGGCGGCGGCGAGGTTGCGCAGCGCCCGGTCGAGCGTGCCGTCGAGGGGGACGGTCTCCCGCGCGTCCTGGACCCGGCCCACCCGGGAGAACGTCAGCAGGTCGTTGATCAGCACCTGCATCCGCTTGGCGCCGTCGACGGCGAACCCGATGTACTGGGCGCCCCGTTCGTCGAGCCGGTCGCCGTAGCGCTTCTCCAGCAACTGGCAGAACGAGGCGACCTTGCGCAGCGGCTCCTGGAGGTCGTGCGACGCGACGTACGCGAACTGCTCCAGCTCGGCGTTCGAGCGGCGCAGTTCCACCGTCTGGGCGTCGAGGTCCGCGGCCGAGCGCGCGAGCTCCTCCGCGTTGCGGCGGGAGGCCTCCAGCTCGTCGACGGTACGGCGGCGCATGGCCTCGACCGCCTGGGCGAGCGAGCGCAGGTCGGCCGGCCCGCGTTCGGGGATCTCCTCGTCGAACCGCCCGTCGGCGACCCGGCGGGACGCCGCGCGCACCGCGCCGAGCGGCCGTACGACGCCCACGTGGAGCAGGACGGCGAGGCAGAGAGCCGTCAGCAGGAAGGCCGCGGCGACGGCCAGGAAGATGCGGTCGCGCTCGGAGCGCGCCTCGCCGAAGGTCTTGCGCGCGTCGGCGTGGACCTGGCCCAGCCGGGTCTGCTGCGCTTCGACTCGCCGACGCACCTCGTCGAAGCGGTCCTTGCCGTCCTGGACGGAGGGGCCGGTGCCCCCGGCCTGGACCGAAGCGACGGCGGGGGTCGCGAACTCGTCGCGCCAGGCGCGCGCGGCGTCCTCCACGGCCCTCAGGTCGGCCTGCGCCGCGTCCTCGTCGCCGAGCAGCATCGCGAGCCGCTTCGACACGCCGGACTCGGCCGCCCGGCCGCGCTCGTACGGCTCCAGCAGGGCGGGATCGCGGGCGAGGAGGTAGCCGCGGACCCCGGTCTCCTGGTCGAGCAGGGCCGCCTCCAGCCGGAGGGCGTCCCGCTGGGCCGGAGCGATCCCGTCGACGAGCCGGTCCCCCGCCGCGGTGGTGTTCGACAGCAGCGCCGCGCCCACCCCGGCCGTGGTGAGGACCATGGTGGCGAGCACGGCGAGCGCGGTCATGAACCAGGCCTGCACGCTCAGTCCGCGCAGGCCGGTCCGGTTGCGGGCGCCGGGGGCGGGCGGAGGGTCTGCTTGTTCCGGGGAGGTCACGGGGAGGTGTTCCATTCGAGGTGGAGTACGGCGACGTCGTCGGCCAGGCCGCCCCAGTCCGCGGCCAGGCTCTGCGCGGTGTGGATCAGGGCGTCGACGAACGGATCGGCGGGAAGGTGGGTGTGCCGGCGGGCGATGTCGAGCAGGCCCTGCTCGTCGAGCCGCTGGGAACCGGGGCCGGTGCGGCCCTCGATCAGCCCGTCGGTGAAGAGCATCACGGCGCCGGACGGCTCGACCGGGATCTCGGTCACGGGCCAGTCGGAGTCCCAGTCCGGAATGATGCCGAGCGCCGGTCCTCCGGCGACCGCCTCCAGCCGTACGCCTTCGGAGGAGCGCACCAGGAAGCCGGGGTGGCCGGCGCGCTGCACGGCGACGTGTCCGTCGCCCGGGCGGCGGGTCACGGAGATCAGGGTGGCGAAGATCTCGGGTCCGGACCGCTCCGCGACCAGGATCTTCTCCAGGAGGTCGAGCAGGTCCTGGCCTCGTGCGCCGGCCATGACGAACGCCCGCCAGGCCACGCGCAGGCAGACGCCGAGGGCCGCCTCGTCCGGTCCGTGTCCGGAGACGTCGCCGACGACGGCGTGCGTGGCCCCGTCGGACGTCTGGACCACGTCGTAGAAGTCTCCGCCGAGGAGCGCCTGGGCGCGGCCGGGCCGGTAGCGGGCGCACACGGAGACGGTGTCGTCGAGCAGCAGGGGCGTCGGGAGGAGGCCGCGCTCCAGGCGTGCGTTCTCCTCCGCGCGCAGCCGGCCCGTCTGGAGGGCGGCTGCGGCGAGCTCGGTCTGCTTTCGCTGCACGGCGTAGCGGATGGCCCGCATGAAGACGTCGGATTCGAGGCGGCCCTTGACCAGGTAGTCCTGGGCGCCGGCCGCGACGGCCGCGAGACCGGCCTGCTCCTCGGAGAGTCCGGTGAGGACGACGACGGCGGCCTCGGCGGACGCGGCCAGCACCCGGTTGAGCGCGTCGAGGCCCTGGGCGTCGGGCAGGTGCAGGTCGAGCAGGACGCACTGGGGCGGGTCGGTCTCCAGCTGCCGCAGGCCGTGGGCGAGCGAGCGGGCGCGTCCGAGGCGGACGTCGATGCCGCTGTCCTCGACCAGCTCCTCGACCAGGAGGGCGTCTCCCTCATCGTCCTCGACGAGCAGGACGTGGGGCGGCAGGCCGCTCCACAGCGTCTCGAAGCGGTCGTGCTCGACGTCGACGGAGGAGGCCTGCCGGGGCGGCCGGGCCGCGGGCGGTCTCGCGTGGTCGGCCGGGTACTGCGAGCCCAGGCCCAGAGCGCTCCCCATGGCGTTCGTTTCCCTTCTCGCGAGAGAGCGCGGCGCCCTGCGGGCGCCTGTTACGTCCGGGGCGAGCTTAGAGTGATCATTTGCCGTTAGGCAATATTTTAACTGGTCAATTATCCTCGCCCTCCCCCACCGGCGCCGTCCTGCGCGTTCCGTGCCCCGGGCCGCCTCTGAAGACAGCGTCGGAGATCCGCGCGGAAGCCCTGCCCCCGCCGGGTTCCGCGGCCCGCCCCGCCTCCCGGACGACTCCGTCCGGCGGCGCCTCGGCCCGCCCGGCCGTGTCCGGAGTCACCTTCACCGGGCCGGGAGAGTACCTCGTTCACCGGGCCGGGAGAGTACCTCGCCCGCCGCCTCCCGGAAACCGGTCAGGACGATGATCAGGGCCGAGCAGTGCCTTCAGCTGGGAGGGGAGACGCTTTCCCCCGCACCGTCCTGTCCCGGGCCCGGAGCACTTCCAGCAGTTCGGCGGCGGCGCTGACGGCCGCGGAAGGGGCCCCTCCGCGCCGTTTCGACCGCTGCGAGGCACCATGCGGCCCACTCTGCCACCGGTGACCGCCCGATGTCGCTCCCGTACGGGATCGATCCGGGCAGATCCGGGGCAGGGCCCCGACCGCGGCGGGGCCCTCCTGCGGGCGTTCTACGGGTCCGGGACCGTCTCGTCCGGGCGACCGTGCCAGTCGAGGCAGACGACCATGGCGTCGTCCTCCGCGTCGATCTGCCCGCGGTGCCCGGCAAGCTCCTCCAGGATCGCCCGGGGCACCTGGGAGGGCGGCAGCAGCCGGGTGTTCATGATGGCCCGGGCCAGGGCGTGCAGGCTGTACCGCTCGCCGCCGGGCGAGGCGACGTCGTAGACCCCGTCGCTCAGGAAGAAGAGCCGGTCCCCGGGCAGGACCCGGAAGCGCTGACAGGTGTAGACGGTGTCCTCGAACATGCCCAGCGGCAGCTGGGCCTCCAGCTCGACCGCCTCCACCTCACCCTGCCGGAGCCGCCAGATCCGGGGGGAGCCGGCGTCGATGATGTCGACCTCGCCGGTCCGCAGGCAGAAGCGCATCAGGAGCATGGCGAGGTGCTGCCGGCCCTGGTGCTGGCCGTAGACGGCCTGGTCGGCGAGGCTGGCCTGGTCCACGAGGTCGAGGCCGCCCCGGCGGGCGTTGCGCAGGGCGCTCACGGCGAGGTTGGTCAGCAGGGCGGCGTCGATGCCCTCGCCCATGCCGTTGTTCACGGTCAGCGTCAGCGCGTCGGCCGCGGTCGACCAGTCGAAGCAGTCGCCGAAGATGGCGTACGCGGGCTCCAGCTGCCCGCCGAGGTCGTACTCGGGACGGGAGCAGGACCGCCCGGGAAGGAGCTGCCACTGCATTTCGGCGGCCAGGGTGAGCCGGGTGGCCCGCCTGGCCCGGAGGAAGACGTCGGTGTCGCGCTCGGCGACCAGGATCTCATGGGCCAGGGCGTCGGCCACGTCCTGCAGCTCGCCGAGCAGGTCCGCCGTGTAGCCGTCCACCGGGAGGCCGACGCTCAGCACGGCGAGGCGGTCGCCCCGGACGCTGACCGGCAGGTGCACCGTCGCGCCGGCGCGGTCGGTGACCACGTACGCCTCCTGCGCGCCGAAGGCGCGGCCCGGGGCACTGCTGTGGACGGAGACGGGTTCGGCGGTGTCCGGGAGCGCGGTCACCGGCTGGAGCCTGGTCATGGCGTAGTCGGCCATCAGCAGTTCGACGGAGTGGGCGTGGTACCTCTGGGCGAGGACGTCCCGGACCTTGTCGAACAGCGCGTGCGGCGCGGCATTCCGCAGAATGCGCTCCACTCCCTCGGGTCTGGCCACCGGCCTGGGCCCTGCCTCTCTCGAAACTGTCACTATAGAAGCCACGAAGACGCCGACCGCGACGGTTCGGGCGACTCGTACGTCCGGTAGGGAGTGTCACATGCGCGAGAGCCCGATCCGCCCCTCCGGGCCGGTCGCGTCCGCGGTCGTGGAGGTCGGCGAGCTGATCGAGCTGTTGGAGATCGTCTGGGAGCGGGGCCGGGACACCGTGTGCGCTCCCCCGGTCTCCTCCGCGCAGGCGCGGGTCCTCTTCGTGATCGAGCGGAACGAGGAGATCAACCTGAGCGCGCTGGGAAGGCTGCTCGGGGCGGCTCCCCCCTCCGTCACCCGGCTGTGTGACCGGCTGCAGGCGGTCGGCTTCCTGGAGCGGAACCCGAGCCTGGCCGACCGTCGGGAGCTTCAGGTGCGGCTGACCGCCCGGGGCCGGGCGTACCTGCGGGATCTGCGGTCCCGCAGGCAGGAGGCCCTGGCGGAGGCGATGGCCGCCATGCCCGCCGCGTCCCGGGCCGCGCTGGCCGTGGGGCTGTCGGACCTCCTCGACGCCGTCGCCGACCCGCTGCGGCTCCCGGCTCCGGGGCGCGCGGAGGGCACGGAGTCCCGGACCGCCTGAGCGGGCGCCGGGACGTGCGTCCCGACGCGCGCTGGGGGTGCGTCCGGACGTGCGCGGCGCTCCGGGGCCGTCGTACGCCCCGGAGCGCCGGTCGGACGGGTCGTCAGCCGTTCGGGACGGTGTCCTGGAAGGTGGTGCCGGCGGTGCGGAACGCGCCGACCTTGGCCGCGACCTGGGCGGGCGTGAGGACCTGGTCCTTGACGTGCAGGACGTAGTCCACCTTCTGGTCGTAGGCGCGGGCCGTGGTACTGGGCTGGCCGTTCAGATCGATCAGCCACTGGTTGAAGTTGATCGACATGGGGCGCTCGGGCAGGTAGCGGGCGTCGTGGGTGCCGAAGAGCTGCCCGTCGACGTAGTAGGTGATGGCGTTGTTGTCGATGGTCAGGACGAGGTCGTGCCAGCCGGCGTAGCTGGTCCGGGCCTCGGAGTGCTGGTTGACGGCCTCCCACGGGTCGGGGCGGTAGGTCTCCCACGAGGTGGTGTACAGGATGTTGGCCGGCTCGCCCCAGCCGCCGTTGGGGAGGTACTCGAAGTCGTACTCGGCGTAGTCGTCGGCCATGGGGGCCTTGAGGTCGTTGATGGTGAAGAAGGTCTGGACGAGGCGGTCGCCGTCCGGGCCGTACGCGGGGGCGTCGGAGAACTTCACCCGGGCCGCGTAGGTGCCGTTCTTGAACTTGGCGGCCTGGGTGAGGACTTCGGTGTGCTTGGTGCTCTCGCCGGTGCCCGCGGTGGAGGTCTGCAGGTTCATGACGGAGTTGCCGGCCTCCCGCGCGAAGGTCACCTTCTCGGGTGCCCAGGTGGCGCCGGGGACGCCGGGTCCGCCCGCGTTGGCGCGGACGCTCCAGCCGTGCGCGGCGATCGTCGGGTCGGTGTGGGAGCTGTAGTTGAAGTCGTCGAAGAGGGTGGCTCCGGAGGGGCCCGGGTCGGTCGGGTTCGGCGTGGGGCCGGTCGGGCTGGGTTCCGGGTCGGGCGTGTTCCCGCCGGGCGCGGTGCCCCAGACGGTGGAGCCGCCGACCTGCGCGGTGACCTTGGTGAAGTCGCCGTAGGCGGTGCGGGCGGCGTCGAAGGAGTAGTCGTCGGACTGGTTCAGGGTCTGCCAGTCGGCCCGGTGGAAGCGCAACTGCATGTCTCCGGTGTCGGTTCCGGGGGCGAGCGAGCCGGCGCCGCCGGTGAACGTGATCTCCAGGTAGCGGTCGGCGGTCGCCGTGGGGGTGGCGAGGGTGCCGAAGGTGCCGGTGATGTTCGCGCAGCCCTTGACCGCCCAGGAGCAGGCGAAGCGGTACTGGGTGGCGGGGCCGTCGGCCTTGAAGTAGTAGCGGAGCCTGACCTGGTTCAGCGCGACGGTGGTGGTGCCGTTGTTGACCACCTTGAACCAGGGCTCGACCTGGTCGGCGGTGGCCCCGCCGGCGCTGGTGCGGTACTGCACCTTGACCGACTCGCCGGCCGCGCCGGCGGGCAGTGCGGTCAGGGCGGCCGAGCCGAGGGCGGCCGTCAGGGCGATGGCCAGGGCGGCGGTCGTGCGCCGGGTGGGGGTTCGCATGGTGCGTTCCTCTCGGGGTGGGGGGATCACGGGGCGGGAACGGTGTGCGGGGATCGGCTGCGCACGCCGAGGGCGGCGAGCCGGGTACGGTGCCGGTCGAGCCGGTGCAGGAAGGCCGGCCAGTCGCGGTGCGCCGACCAGGCGGTCTCCGCGAGGGCGCAGAGTCGGGGGAAGGCCAGGTACTCGAGCTCCGCGGGGGTGCGCGCGTACTCCGTCCACAGCTGGGCCTGCGTGCCGAGGACGCGGCCGGCCGCCTCGGGTTCCCAGTGCGCGGGCGCGGGGTCGTTGTCGTAGACGCCGCGCAGGTCGAGGACGCCGTCCTGGCCGCGGGGTTCGCCGGGGTCGGCGGACTGCGGGTAGTCCAGGTAGGTGGAGCGGAACGGCGCCATGATCACGTCGTGGCCGCGCAGGGCGGCGCCGCGGCCGTGTTCGGGGTCCCGCCATGGCAGCACGGTGAAGGCGGCGGGGAGTTCGGTGCCGGTCTCGGTCCAGCCGAGCGGGCGGCGCCCGAGCGAGGTGAGGTGGGCGGACACGGTCCGCATGAACCAGCCGTGCAGGGCGGCCGGTCCGGCCAGGCCCTCCGCGGCCGCCCGGGCCCGGGCGGCCGCGGACGCCTCCCATTCGGTACGGGGGCACTCGTCGCCGCCGAGGTGCACGTACGGGGCGGGGAAGACGTCGGTCACCTCGTCCAGCACGGTCCGGCAGAAGTCCAGCACCTCGTCGTGGACGCCGAACACGTTCTCGCAGACCCCCCAGCGCGTCCAGGTCTCCAGCCGGGTGCCGGGGCGGTTGCCGAGGTGCGGGTAGGCGGCGAGGGCCGCCCGGGCGTGTCCGGGCATCTCGATCTCGGGGACCACCGCGACGCCCCGCCGGGCGGCGTACGCGACGAGGTCCGCGAGCTCCGCGCGGGTGTACGCCCCGGCGTGGGACAGGCCGTCGCCGGTGCTCTCGGCGCGCCGGCCGCCGACCTCGGTGAGCCGGGGGTAGGCGGCCACCGGCATCCGCCAGCCCTGGTCGTCGGTGAGGTGGAGGTGCAGCACGTTCAGCTTGTGCAGGGCGAGGAGGTCCACGAACCGGCTTACGTACGCGGCGGGCTGGAAGTGGCGCGCGACGTCGAGCATGGCTCCTCGCCACGCGAACCGCGGCCGGTCGGTGATCCGCAGGCAGGGCAGGGTCCATGCGGAGTCGCGGTGCGTGCTCCCGGCGAGGGCCTCGGCGGGCAGCAGTTGACGCAGGGTCTGCACGCCGCGGAGCAGGCCCTCGGGGCGGGCCGCGCGCAGGACGACGGCCTCGGTGGAGACGGTGAGCCCGTAGCCCTCCGCCCCGAGGCCGCCGAGCGCGGGATCGAGGAGGAAGACGACGCGGCCGTCGGACCGCGGGGGCAGGGGCAGCCCGGTGGCCGGGGCGAGCGCCTCGCGCAGCAGGTCGGCGGCGGCGTCGGCGCCCGGACCGGCCCGCACGCCGGTGAGGGCGTCGAGGGTGAAGTGGCCGGGCAGGGGGGTGACGGAGTCGGGTCGGGGGACGAGCGCGATGGCGGTGTGGCGGGACATGCGCGGTGGGGCTCCTCACCTGGTCGGGCGTCCGGTGGAACGGGCTTGCCTGGACGGCGGGGTGACGGGACAGCGGTGACGGGACGGCGGGCAACGGGACGGCGGACGGTGGTGGTGTTGGTGGTGTTGGTGGTGTTGGTGGTGTTGGTGGTGGCGGCGGACGGTCGACGCGGGGGGATCAGCCCTTGACGGCGCCGCCGGTCAGGCCTGCGGCGACCCGGCGCTGCAGGACCAGGAAGAGCAGCAGGACGGGCAGGGCGAAGAGGGTGGCGGCGGCCATCGTCGCGCCCCAGTCGGTGCCGAAGACGTTGGAGAAGGAGGACAGCCACACCGGCAGGGTCCGGTCGTCCTGGTTCTTGATGATGATCATGTTGGCGAAGGCGAACTCGTTCCAGGCGGTGATGAAGCCGAAGAGCGAGGTGGCCAGCAGTCCGGGCGCGAGGAGCGGAAGGGTGACCCGCCGGAAGGCGGTCGCCCGGGTGCAGCCGTCGACCTGCGCGGCCTCCTCCAACTCGACCGGTACGGCCGTCAGGAAGGAGCGCAGGGTCACGATGGTGAAGGGCAGGGTCACCATGAAGTAGATGAGCGTGAGGGTGGGGAGGCGGTCCAGCATGTCGGCGTCGCGGGCGATGACGTACATGGGGATGAGCAGGGCTTCCCAGGGGGCGACCTGCGCGATGAACACCATGAGCAGGAACCCGCGCCGGCCCTTCCAGCGGAGCCGGGCCACGGCGAAGGCTGAGCCGAGGGCGACGATCAGGGCCAGGAGCACGCAACCGGCGGTGACCAGCAGGCTGTTGCGCCAGAAGGACCAGAACCCGTCGGCGGCGAGCGCGGTGCGGAAGTGGTCGAGGGTCAGGGAGGTGGGCAGGAACTGGGGGGTGTCCGCCTGGATGGCGGCGGTCGGCTTGAAGGCCGTCAGGACCATCCAGTAGACGGGGAAGGTGCTGGCGAGGAAGACCGCCAGCGCGGTGGCGGTGCGCGCGGCGGACGCGAGCGCGCGGCGTGCGCGGTCCGGGGCCGGGGTACGGCGTACGGGCCGGCCGGCCGGGGTGGCGCGGGCCGCCGGGGCGGCTGCGGGCCCGGCCGGGGCGACCGGGGTGGCGGGCGGTGCGTTCACTGGTCGGCCTCCTGGCGCAGCAGCCGGCGGAAGTACGCGATGAGCACGCCCACGAGGAGCAGCACGGTGAGGGTGGACACGGCGGCGCCGAGGTCGTAACGGTGCAGGGACTGGGCGATGCGGTAGGCGTAGACGGGCAGGGTGGTGGTGGCTCCGTCGGGGCCGCCGCGGCTGATCGCCCAGATCTGGGCGAAGCACCGGAAGACCCAGATGACCTCCAGGCACAGGACGAGCCCGAAGACGGGCGAGAGGATCGGCAGGGTGAGGGAGCGGAAGGTGCGCCAGGGACCGGCCCCGTCGAGCCGGGCCGATTCGTACAGTTCCTCGGGGACCGTGAGCAGCGCGGAGTGCAGGGTGATGGCGGCGAAGGGGACGGACTGCCAGACGACCAGGACGACGAGGATGGTGAAGGTGGCCGGGCCGTCGGCGAACCAGGAGTAGTCGCGGTAGGACTCGAAGCCCAGGGTGACCAGCAGCCAGTTGACGACTCCCAGGCGGGAGGCGAAGAGCCACTGGAAGACGGTCGTGGTGGCGATGACCGGGCTGGCCCAGGCGAGGACCAGGCCGCTGATGACGAGGACGCGCAGGACGCGGCCGAGGCGGCGCAGCAGCAGGGCGATGCCGGTGGACAGGAGCATGATGAGGGCGACGTTCAGGGTGGTCCACCCCAGGGTGCGCCGGGTGACCTCCCAGAACTCGGGATCGGTGAGGATCCTGCGGTAGTTGTCCAGGCCCGCGAACCCGGCTCCGCCGCGGATCAGTTCGGTCATGCCGTAGTGCTGGACGGAGATCAGCAGGTTGCGCAGGAGCGGATAGCCGAGCAGGAGCAGGCAGCCGAGCAGAGTGGGGCGATCAGCAGGTAGGGCAGGAGTGCGCCTGCTCCGGGTCGCTTCGGCATGTCCGGCTCAGGAGCCCAGCGTCTTGGTGATGCTGTCGGAGGCGGTGCGGGCGGCCCGGGCCGGGTCCGTACCGGTGAGGACGGCCGTCATGTAGCTCTTGATCGGGTTGGTCGCCTCGACGGCGGCCCACTGCGGGGAGTTCGGTGTGGCGCGGCCCCGTGCCGCGCCGGCCGCCATGGCGGCGGCGCCCTCGTTGTCCTGGACGACGTGGGCGAGGCCGGTGCGGTTGGGCACGTAGCTCATGGCACGGGCCAGCTCGGTCTGCCACTGCTCCCCCGCCAGGGCCTTGACCACCTCGTACGCCGCCTCCTGGTGCGCGGAGGCCGCGGGCACGATGAGGTCGGAGCCGCCGGTGAACACGGAGCCGGGCTGGTCGGCGGTGGGTCCGGGGACGGGGAAGAAGCCGAGCTTGCCCGCCAGGGCGGGGTTGGCCTTCTCGATGGCCTTCGCGCCGCCGGGGACGGAGATGATCTGGGCGACGTCGCCCTTGGCGAACACCTCGGCCTGCGGGGGCCTGGCCTCGTCGGAGTCCTCGGGGCCCTTGCCGAGGGCCTGGAGCCGTCCGTAGTAGTCCATGGCCCGCTGGACGGCGGGCGTGTCGAGCGGGCCCTTCCACTTCCCGCCGTCCTTCACGGCGAACTCGCCCCCCTCGTCCCACACGAACCCGGCGAGGGTGTACCAGTTCTGGCCCGGCAGGTAGATGCCCTGCCGGCCTCCGGTGTTGAGCTTGGCCGTGACGGCGAGCCATTCGTCCCGGGTCCGGGGCGGGGCGGTGACGCCCGCCTGGGCGAAGTGGTCCTTGTGGTAGACGACGACGCGGTTCGCGGCGTACCAGGGAATCCCGTACTGCTTGCCGTCGATCCTCCCGGGGGCGGCGAGGCCGGGCAGCCAGTCCGCGCCGGCGAGCTCGGCGGTCTTCCCGGTGAGGTCGGCGACCCCGCCGCCGGCCGCGTACTGGGCGACCTGGGTGTTGCCCACCTCGATGACGTCCGGGGCGTTCTTGCTGGCCAGGGCGGCGGTGATCTTTTCCCCGATGCCGTCCCACTCCTGGATCTGGACGTCGAGGGTGGTGTCCGGTTGCTGTCGGCGGAAGTCGGCCGTGAAGCGGGTCAGGAAGTCCTCGGAAACGCTGTCGCGCATGATCCAGACGGTGAGTCGGGTGCCACCGGCCGCGTCGCCGCCGGATTCGGACGGGGAACCGCAGGCGGAGACGGCGGCCGCGGCCAGCAGGAGTGCCGCCGGTCCGGCGATGGAACGGTTCTTCACGGATCACCTCGGGTTCTGAACGCGTCACGGAGACGTGCGAGTTGACCAATTGGCAAGGTGGTCAGCTGGGTGGCTAGAAGGTGACATGACCCAGTCATCACGTCAACCCTCCCCGGCGGCAGGATTCTCAGCGGGAGCCTCGCGAGGAGGCGACCCAAATGGTTAAATGCATATGACCAGTTGGACAGATGACCAGATGGCAGGGGGCGAACCGTGGGAGAGATCTCCCCTGGAGGGGACTCGGGACCCGGGGCGACGGGATCCGCACCGGTGCCGAGCAAGGGACCTTCGGCAACGGGGCCGGCGCCCGGGGCGGGACCGGCGCCCGGGGTGGTGCTCAAGCGGGAGAGGGTGCGCGAGCACCTGCTCGGCCTGATCGACATCCGGCGCCCGGGCGACGCGATCCCGTCGGAGCGCACCCTCTGCGCCACCCTGGAGGTCTCCCGCCCGACGCTGCGCGCGGCCGTGGACGAGCTCGTCGCCACCGGCGCCCTCGTACGGGAACACGGGCGCGGCATGTTCGTGGCCCCCGCCAAGATCACGCAGGAACTCTCCGCCGGCGAGGCCCCGTTCGCCGTCCGGCAGGCCTCGGGCCACTGGTCCAGCAGGGTCCTGGAGCACTCGACCATCCAGGCGGGCGCCCGGATCGGGCGCCGCCTGCGGATCTCCCCCGGGGCGGAACTGCTCTACATCGCCCGGCTCCGCCTCGTGGACGGGGCGCCGATGGCGATCGAGCACCTGCACATCCCGGCCGACCTGATACCGGCGCTGACACCCGCCGAGCTGGAGGCGGGCGACCTCTACGAGCACCTGCGCAACCACCACGGGGTCTACGTGCACGAGGCGCAGCAGTCGATCGAGCCGACGGTGGTCAACGAGGCGGAGGCGGGCCTGCTCGACGTGCCGCTCCTCTCCCCCGCCCTCCTCATCGAGCGGCTCACCACCGATTCGACCGGCCGCCCCGTGGAGTACGTGCACTCGGTGTACCGCGGCGACCGCTACCGGATCGTCTCGCGACTGGCGCTCGGGGCGACGGTCCCCGGCACCCCGCGGCCCGGCCACCACCCGGGCATCCCCCCGGGCGACCTGGGCCGCCGCGGCATCATCACGTCCACCACGAGCGGCGACATCCACACGAGCGCCTGACGCCCGGGAGCGGACTGGACCGGACCGGACACGACCGGACTGGCCACGACGGCGCGACCCACCCCGACCCGGCCCGACCCGGCCCGGCCCGGCCGCAGCCGTATTTGCCGAAACGGCAAGCGAAGGCGACGCGGCCCCGCCGTTCCCCGGATGACCGACAGCAGCCTTGGTCCAAGGCGGTCGCCGAACCCCGGAGGAACCATGCTGCAGCAGTCCACGGACCCCGTTCACCGCCTGCTCCCCGCGCCCGCGGGGAGGATCCACCTCGTGGAGCAGGGCAGCGGGCCGCTGGTGCTGCTCGTGCACGGTTTCCCGGAGTCCTGGTACTCCTGGCGCCACCAGGTGCCGGCCCTGGCCGCGGCCGGATACCGCGCCGTAGCCGTGGACGTCCGCGGCTACGGCCGCTCCTCCCGGCCGGAGGGCACCGACGCGTACCGGATGCTCGAACTGGTCGAGGACGGCGTCGCCGTGGTCGAGGCCCTGGGCGAGCGGAGCGCGGTGATCGTCGGCCACGACTGGGGCTCGGCCATCGCCTCGAACTCGGCCCTGGTCCGGCCGGACGTCTTCCGCGCGGTGGGCCTGCTCGGCGTTCCCTACACCCCGCGCGGCGGACCGCGGCCCAGCGAGGTCTTCGCGGGGATGGGCGGGGAGGAGGAGTTCTACGTCTCCTACTTCCAGGAGCCGGGCCGCGCCGAGGCCGAGATCGAACCCGACGTCCGCGGCTGGCTCGCCGGCTTCTTCGCCGCCCTGTCCGCGGACACCATGCCCGGACCCGGCGCGCCCGGCCCGTACTTCGTCGGCCACGGCGGAACGCTCCGCGAGCGGTTCCCGGCCGGGCCCCGGCCCGCCTGGCTCGGCGAGGGCGACCTCGACGTCTACGCCGCGGAGTTCGAGCGGACCGGCCTGCGCGGAGCCCTGGCCCGCTACCGGAACATGGACCGGGACTGGGAGGACCTCGCCCGCTTCGACGGCGCCCCGGTGACCCAGCCGTCCCTGTTCGTCGCCGGCGGCTCCGACCCCTCCATCACGTGGCTGGCCGACGCCGTCGAGGCGTTCGGCACGACTCTCCTGGGCCTGCGCGGCTCCCACATCCTCGAAGACTGCGGCCATTGGGTCCAGCAGGAACGCCCCGCCGAGACGAACCGCATCCTGACGGCCTGGCTCGCCTCCCTGCCCCACTGAAACCAGCGGGGGGACGGGGCGCATGCGCGGGCCCACGCCCCGCGCATGCGCCGTTATGCACCAACAGCCCGCGCCTGTCCGGAAATCCTCCTGATTGCGATGGTCGATTCGCCCCATACTGGCGACGTTTCACCCACCGCCGCCCGAAGCCGGGGGCGGGTGGCACCGTACGCCGCCCGCCCCGGTCCCGTCCCGGCCCGCGAGGAAGAGAAGATCCCACCATGATCCGGATCCGTATGCGCTCGTTCGCTATCGCGTCGCTCGCCCTGACCGCCGCTCTCGGCGCCGTGCCCGCCGCGTCCGCGGCGCCCGCCGACGCGGCGGCGTTCAACTGCTCCTCCGGCTACTTCTGCATCTACAGCGGCTGGAACGGCGAGGGGACGCGATGCCAGTGGTCGCAGTCCAGCAAGGCGAACACGGCCGACGACTGCTCCTTCATCCAGCGGGGGGAGAACGTCCGCTCGGTCTGGAACGCCACGAGCCGCCGCGTGCAGTACTACACCCAGACCAACCACAACAGCCGCGTCGGCTCCACCCCGGCCCGCGCCGGCGGCAACCTCCAGGGGAACTACCAGATCCGGTCCTTCAAACCCCAGTAGGCGTAAGGCGCCACCCGCCACGGCACCCGGGGACGGGCCCGGGGCGACACCCCTGGGGTGGCCCGGACCGTACACGTTGCCGGGTGTCCCCGTCCCGGCCGTTTCCGGAGCATGGCCGGGGAGCCCGCGGAGCCGGCGGACCTACGTCTTTGGTGCCGGTCCGTCCGGGCCTGCGGCCCGATTCCCCGGGGCGAGGCGGCGGCTAGCGTCGCCGCATGCGCATTGGACTACTTGGCACCGGCAACGTCGCCCGAGCACTGGCCCACGGCTGGGGCGCCGCAGGACACGACATCCTCCTCGGTTCGCGGCGTCCGGAGGAACTCGCACCCCAACAGCAGCCTGGGTGAACAGATCCAGGAGGCGTTCCCCCTGGCTCCCGTCGTCAAGACGCTGTGCACCATGGACTCCACCGTCATGACCTCCCCGGACGGCCTCGACGGCCCGAGCACCGTCTTCCTCTCCGGCGACGACGCCGAGGCCAAACGGACGGCCGGCCGGCTGCTCACCGACCTCGGCTGGCCCGCGTCGTCGCAGCTGGACATCGGCGGCATCACCACCGCACGCGGACAGGAGCACTTCGCCCTGCTCTTCATGGGCATCGCGGGCGGTCTGCGGTCCCACACGTTCACCATCAACGTGGTCGCCGCCCCCGCCGCCCGGGCCCTGCCACCCGTGTGACCCCTGCGAACGGATCCCGGACGGGCGCCGCGCCGGCACGGACGCGGACCGGTGGGAAACACCGCTGCCCGGCGGGTCGTCGCGTACCGGGGAACGGCTGCCCGGCCGGGCCGAAGGCCGCGCTTCCGAACCCCAGTTCGTCAGCACGGCACGGCCCGCGCCGCACGTCCGGGTGGTACTCGGCCGCGCGGGTGCGTTCTGGCCGTCCGGGCCGGGACGAGCGGCAAGAGTTGCTTTCATGATCACGAATTCCAACGCCGAACCGGAAATCCCCGAAGCTCCCCGGTCCCCCGGCGCACCCGCACCCGCGCCCTCCCGCCGGCCTTCCCGCCGTACCGTCATCGCCGGCGCGGCCGCCGTCGCCGGCGCCGGCGGGCTGACCGTCGCCGCCACCTCCCCCGAGACCTCGCAGGCCGCCCCGGCCGCCGCGGTCACCGACTGGGGCGCCTGCCTGGCGATCGCCCGGGCCATCCTCGTACGGGACGACCAGGACCAGCCGCTGGTACCGCGCTATGCCGACATCCTCCTGAAGTCCGGCCTGCCCCGTTCGCGCCGACCCGGCAAGAAGGTGCTGATCGTCGGCGCCGGGCCGGCCGGGCTGACCGCCGCACACCTCCTGCGCGAGGCCGGGCACCGGGTCACCGTCATCGAGGCCAACGCCAACCGGGTGGGCGGCCGGATCAAGACCTTCCGCACCGGCGGTCACGAGAACGCCGCCCAGCCCTTCGCCGACCCGAAGCAGTACGCCGAGGCCGGCGCGATGCGCATCCCCGACAGCCACCCCCTGGTCACCGGACTGATGGACGGCCTCGGCCTCAAGCGCCGTCGCTTCCACCTGGTCGACGTGGACGGGACCGGCCGCCCCGCCCACCGGACGTGGATCCACGTCAACGGCATCCGCGTCCGCCGCGCCGACTACGCGCGCGCCCCGCAGGCGCTCAACCGTTCCTTCGGGGTACCGCAGCCGTATGAATCCGTCCCCGCCGCGCAGATCGTCCGCGCGGCCTTCGCCCCCGTGCGCAAGGAGATCGAGGGCAAGCAGGACCGGGCGCTCGTCGAGGGCTGGGCACGCATCATCCAGCGCTACGGCCACATGTCGATGTACCGCTTCCTGACGGAGGAGGCCGGGCTCGACGAACGGACCATCGACCTGATCGGAACGGTCGAGAACCTCACGTCCCGCCTGCACCTCGCCTTCGTACACAGCTTCATCGGCGCCTCCCTGATCAGCCCCGACACCGCCTTCTACGAACTGCCCGACGGCACCGCCACCCTGGCCGACGCGCTGTACGCCCGCGTGAAGGACCTCGTACGGCTCGACCGCCGCGCCACCCGCATCACCCACGGCGAGGGCAGGGCCACCGTCGAGACCGTCTCCGAGGGCCGCGGCGGCAGCCCCGTACGGCGCGAGACCTTCACCGCCGACGCCGCCATCGTCACCGTCCCCTTCTCCGGCCTGCGCCACATCCCCATCAGCCCCGCGCTCTCGTACGGCAAGCGGCGCGCGGTCACCGAACTGCACTACGACGCCGCCACCAAGGTGCTGCTCGAATTCAGCCGCCGCTGGTGGGAGTTCGACGAGGCCGACTGGAAGCGCGAGCTGGAAGCCGTGCGGCCCGGCCTGTACGGGAAGTACCAGACCGGGCAGACCCCGGCCGACGGGACCCTGCTGGGCGCCCACTCCTCCGTGCCCAAGGGCCACGTCTCCGCCGGCCAGCGCTCCCACTACGCCGCCTGCCGTGTGGTCACGCGCGACCAGCCCGAGGCGGCCGGCGTCATCGGCGGCGGCTCGGCCACCGACAACCCCAACCGCTTCATGTTCCAGCCCTCCTACCCCGTCGAAGGCAGCGCCGGAGGCGTCATCCTCGCCGCCTACAGCTGGTCGGACGACGCCCTGAAGTGGGACTCCCTGGACGACGAGGAGCGCTACCCGCGCGCCCTCGCCGGGGTCCAGGAGGTGTTCGGGCAGCGCATCGAGGTGTTCTACACCGGCGTCGGCCGCACCCAGTCCTGGATGCGCGACCCGTACGCCTACGGTGAGGCGTCCGTGCTGCTGCCCGGCCAGCACACCGAGCTCTTCCCCCACGTCGGCAGGGCCGAGGGGAGCCTGCACTTCGCCGGATGCCACACCTCCATCAAGCCGGCGTGGATCGAGGGAGCCCTGGAATCCGCGGTGCGGACCGCCCTGGAAGTACACATGGCGTAGCGGCCGCCCCGTGGGCGCCGTCAGCTCTCGGCGAGCACGATCAGCCAGTCCTCCCCGGAGAACCGGACCCGCTGCCGCTTGTCGGGGTTGATCACCACTCCGTGGTCGGGACCCCTGGTGCTGCGCGCCCGCAGCCGGTAGCCGACCGCGCATTCCCCGCGCCGCCGCGCCGACTCGACGGCGGTGGCGAACGAGACCTCACGACCGGCCCGGACGTAGTCCGCGGCCGGCTTGAGGTGGAACTCGTGGCCCTGCGCCCTGAACAGCTCCTCGAAGACCGCGGCGAGATAAGGGCTCTGCGAGATCTGCGTCATCAGAAGGCTGATCAGCCTGCCGCTCACGATGAAGTCGGCGCCGTCCCGGGCGGGCGCGAGCAGCCGGTTGCCGTCGTCGGACATCTCGGTGGTGAGGGCGAGGTCCCGCTG
Organism: Streptomyces sp. NPDC058619; assembly: GCF_042717785.1. Lineage (NCBI taxonomy): Bacteria > Bacillati > Actinomycetota > Actinomycetes > Kitasatosporales > Streptomycetaceae > Streptomyces > Streptomyces sp. NPDC058619. The sequence continues at coordinate 296,422 of NZ_JBHXQN010000003.1, read as the reverse complement.
CGCGGCGTCCCCGATGGCCCGCAGGTGCAGCAGCGCGACCAGCGTCCGGTCGTCCGCCCGTGCCTCGGGATCCGCCGCCGGAGCCGGGGCGTCCACGGTCGCGTCCGTGGTCCCGGGCCCGGTCTCGCCGATCACGATCACGCTGTCGTACGAGGGCACGTCCCACTTGGCGAGCGTGAGCGGGTCGGTGATGTCACCCTCGTGGAAGGAGACTTCGAGACGGGACCGCGCAGCGGTGGCGGCTCGGGCGCCGTGCGTGGCCGCGTACGCGCCGAGCGCCACGACGTCCAGGATGGTTCCCGGGCTCACGTACTGGTCGAGCTGCTCGATGACGAGCGGGGCGCGGCGGTTCCAGCCGAGCAGGAGGAGGCGTTCGACCTGGGCGACCCTGGGCCCGGCCGTCACGATCGCCTGCTCCTTGACGTGGGGGGCCACGTCCGCCCGCACGGCCGTGTCGTCGTCCTGGGAGATGACGATGATCCGGTCGGCCGGGCCGAGCACGGCCGACGGGTCCGGATTGAGGGTGACGCTCCCGTCGTCGTGCAGCAGGCCGACCGCCGAGGACGTGGCGAACGACAGCAGCACCTCGCCGAACGTACGCCCCACGAGGTCCCCGGCGGGGACCTGGTAGAACTCGTCGCCCTCGAAGTCCAGCAGCTCCGAATAGACGAGCGAGAGGCCGGGCTGCCGGGCGGTCTGGACGAGGAGCCGGGCGACGATGTCGTCGACGCACAGGACGTGTCCCGTGGGCCCGGCGGCCAGCCGTGCGGTCACGTGGTTGCGGGCGTCACGGACAGCGGCGACCACCACCGCATCCCCCTGTCCCGGCCCGGGGACGGCCGCGTCGAGGGCGAGGAGCGTCTTCACCACGTGGGCGTCACCGCTGTCCCCGGTGGGAGGCAGCACCAACACCGACTTCGCGGTGTGCGGGCTCACCCGGCACAGCCCGGTGGGGTCGGTGGTGCTCCCGTTGCGGCAGATGATCCGCGTCCTGCCGCTGTCGCCGATGCGGCTGGAGATCTCGTCCTCCATCCACACCTTGTCCTGCGGGGCGAGGACGGCGACGGCGGAGCGGCGCTGGTTCGCGTGGGCGGCCACCAGCTCCCCGATCACGGGGAAGACCTGGTCCGACCACCCCAGTACGACGGTGTGCCGCGTCTCCAGCACGGTGGAGTGACCCAGGCGCAGCGACATGATGCGCCGGTTGATGCCCGTGGTGATCAGACTGACCAGGGTCGACACGAAGAGCAGCGCCACGAGCGCGAGCGATACCGAGGCCAGCACGAACAACGGGGAGCCGACCGCTCCCCCGATCTTCAGCGTCTGACCGACACTGACCCACACGGCGGCGATCCGGCCGGAGAGGGTGGCCGGAGCGGCCCGATCGGACCAGACGAGGACCACGCTCGCCGGAACGACGACCACGAGGCAGACCAGGGCGAGCCAGCCGATGAGCGCGGTGGTTCCGCCCGAGACGAGATGGTCGAACCGGTACCGGAGGCGAAGCCGGAGTGACGTCGTGTGCTGCTGCGCCACACAGGCTCCCGTACGTGAGTAGACGCGCCGATCGGAGCCGCTGCCCGCCACCCCGGGACCACCCTAGGCAGGTCTCGGCCCCCGACCCCCTCGAACCCCGCCGGCCTCACTCAGAGGTATGAACGCACCACGGACCCCGGTGGCACCGGAGGCGACTTCTCGGCCTCCGTGTCAGAGGCGCTAGGGGGCGCGGTGTGGGAGCGCCGGGAGTTCGATCTCGACGGGGTCCCGTGGGCGGACGGTCCCGCCGCGGCGCACCGCGCGAAAGGGGCGGCGACCGGTGCCCCTCGGCACCGGTCGCCGCCCCGCTTCCGCCTCACGGCCGTCCCGCCTGCCGGGTCGGCGCCGCCGGGTCGGGGAGTTCCCCGATCAGACCGCCGGGACCGGGTAGGTCGGGTACTCCACCCCGGACACGTGCTGGACCACGCGGATGACCTGGCAGGAGTAGCCGAACTCGTTGTCGTACCAGAGGTAGAGGATCGCGTCGTCACCCTCGACCTTGAGGGCGCCCGCGTCGATGATCGACGAGTGCCGCGAGCCGATGAAGTCGCTGGAGACCGCGTCGGGGGCGCTGATGAAGTCGATCTGGCGCTTGAGCGGCGAGGCCAGGGAGACGTTGCGCAGGTAGTCGAGGACCTCTTCGCGCGTGGCCTCGCGGGCGAGCCGCAGGTTCAGGATCGCGATCGAGACGTTGGGGACCGGGACGCGGATCGAGCTGCCGGTGATCCTCGCCTTGAGGTCGGGGAGCGCCTTGGCGACCGCGGAGGCGGCGCCGGTCTCGGTGATCACCATGTTGAGCGGCGCCGAGCGGCCGCGCCGGTCGGAGCTGTGGTAATTGTCCAGCAGGTTCTGGTCGTTGGTGAACGAGTGGACGGTCTCCACGTGGCCGCGCAGGACGCCGTACTCGTCCGCCATCGCCTTCAGCGGCGGGACGATCGCGTTGGTGGTGCAGGAGGCGCAGGACAGGATCTGCTCGTCCGGCTTGATGGTGTCGTGGTTGACGCCGTGGACGATGTTGGGCACGTCGCCCTTGCCCGGAGCGGTCAGGACGACCTTGTCGATGCCGGGGCGCAGGTGCTTCGACAGGCCCTCGCGGTCGCGCCACTTGCCGGTGTTGTCGATGAGGATGGCGTTCTTGACGCCGTGCGCCGTGTAGTCGACCTCGGAGGGGTCGTTGGCGTAGATCACCTTGATCTCGTTGCCGTTGGCGATGATCGTGCTGTTCGCCTCGTCGACGGTGATCGTGCCCTGGAACTGCCCGTGGATGGAGTCGCGGCGCAGCAGCGAGGCGCGCTTGACGATGTCCTGGTCGCCGCCCTGGCGGACGACGATGGCGCGCAGGCGCAGGCCGTTGCCGGAGCCGGCCTTCTCGATGAGCAGGCGGGCGACGAGGCGGCCGATGCGGCCGAAGCCGTAGAGGACGACGTCGCGCGACTCGCGGCGCTCGATCTTGTTGGCGCCCGTGGCACCGAGGACGGCCTCGGCGGTGAACTCCGCCACCGAGAGGTCACGGTCGTCGGTCCGGTACGTCGCGGCGAGCATGCCGATGTCGATCTGGGACGGGCCGAGGTCGAGGGTGGCGAGGGCCTGCAGGAACGGCAGCGTCTCGGTGACCGAGAGCTCCTCGCCGGCGATCTGCCGGGCGAACCGGTGGGTCTTGAGGATGCTGACGACCGACTTGTTCACCAGGGAGCGGCTGTGAAGCAGGACCGTGACGTCCCTCTCCCGGTGCAGCTTCCCGATGATAGGGATCATCGACTCCGCGATCTCCTCGCGGTTCTTCCAGTTGGTGAACGAGTCGTCATTGACAGTCACAGGTTTTATCTTTCGAGCTAGGCGGCGCTCATATGCTAACCCGACCCTACTTTGATCATTGAAACGGGCCACCCGGAGCCTCTGTCGCCCGCGCGGTGCGGGTCGTCGACCGCCGACCGGGCCCGCCCAGCGGGTGCGTCCGGCACCCGGCTGCTCTAGCGTCGGAAGGAGGGAGGGGAGGAGGGGCAGCCCTGCCGAGCAGGTCCGGTACGGGGACGGGCCAGTCGGCCGCACACCGGCCGGCGTGCGCTCGGCGCCGTTCCCACGCGGATCCGGCACATCGGTCCCGGGCCGCGCGACGACCCGGAAGCAGGTGCGTCCCATGCGCACGTCGACCCGCGCAGCCGGCGTCCTCGCCGGCCTCGCCCTCACGCTCGGCGGCGCCGCCCTTGCCGCCCCCTCGGCCCACGCGGACATCCCGGCCTGCACGAACATGGTCGAGCAGGCGGGGGTCACCGTCACCGACTCTGTGCGCACGGCGTGCTACCAGGGTGTGGTCAGCGACCTCCAGGGCTGCAGGAACGGACTGGCCGCGGCCGGCGTACCCGGCGGCGCCGCAACCGCCGCCTGCCTGGCGGCACCCCACGAACCGCGCTGACCACCAGGGTCAGCCGTCCGTGAGGACCGCGTGGATGACGTGGCGGGCGTTGCGCGCCATCGACGGGTTCGTCAGCCGGTAGTGCGGCAGGGCGATCAGCGCCTGGGAGAGCGTGCGCCCGCGGCCGCGCCGCCAGGCCGCGTCGTCCACGTCCAGCGCCTCGCGGAAGACCTCCCGCGCCCCGGCCGGCAGCAGGTTCCACGCCGGGAACAGGTCGCAGGCCGGATCGCCGGCCCCCGCGCACCCGAAGTCGATGACCGCGGTCAGCACGCCCCCCTCCACCAGCAGGTTGCCCGGCATCAGGTCGGCGTGCAGCCACACCGGCGGTCCGTCCCAGGCCGGGGCCCGCAGCGCGTCCTCCCAGACGGCGGCCGCGGCGTCGCAGTCGACGCCCTCCTCCGGGATCGCGCGCAGTTCCTCGATCGCGGCCCGGGTCTCCGCGTCCAGCGAGGCGACCGGCCCGCCGCGGTGGGCGGCCGGGGCCCCCGGCAGGGTGACGCCCCGCATCGCCGTCACGAACGCGGCCAGGTCGCGGGCCAGCCGCTCGGGTGCGTCCAGCGCCCCCGCCTCGGGGTTCTCCCCCGCCAGCCAGCGGTACACCGACCACGGCCACGGGTACCCCTCGGCGGGCTCCCCCGCCCCGAGCGCCTCCGGTACGGCCACGGGCAGCCGGGGGGCGAGGCGGGGCAGCCACTCCCGCTCCAGGGCCACGTCCCCGGCGCCGCCCCGCGCCAGCGGCAGCCGTACGACCATGTCGTCGCCCAGCCGGTACATGCCGTTGACCGTGCCGCCGGACGGGAACCGCTCCACCGGCAGCCCCGCCCACCGGGGGAACTGCCCGGCGACCAGCCGCCGTACGAGGTCCTCGTCGGCGGGGTGCGGGTCGGGATGCGTCGCTGTGGTCATGGGGCGCCATCCGACCGCCCGGCACCGGCGGCCGTCAACCGGATTTCCCCGGGTGTACCACCGCGTCGAGCCGTCCGTCCAGGCGGCCAGGGGCCGCCTGCTCGCACCGCCCGGCCGACCCGGCCCCCGCCGGCGCCGCCCGGGTTCCGCGGCGTCAGGCGATGCGCAGGTGGCGGCGGGCCGTCAGGGCGAGCGAGATCTCCACGACGTCCGCGGGGCGCGAGAGGAACCGGCCCGTGAGCTGTTCGCAGCGCCGGAGCCGGTTCAGGACCGTGTTGCGGTGGCAGTACAGGCGGGCGCCGGCCCGCCGCGCCGATCCGTCGCAGTCCAGCCAGGCGGCCAGGGTGTCCAGCAGGAGGTCCCGGTCGCCCGGGTCGAGCCGCAGCAGCGGGCCGAGTACGCGTTCGGCCAGCGCGGCGCCGAGCCCGGGCGCGGACACGAGGAGCGCGGCCGGCAGGTGCTCGTCGAGCAGGACGGTGCCGCCGCTCTCCGGGCAGGCCCGCAGGGCGGTCTCGGCGAGCCGGCGGGCGTCCCCGACGGCCGCGAGACCGTCGACGGCCGAGCTGATGCCGATCCGGGTGCCGGGCGGACCGCTCATGTGGCGGGCCAGCTCGTCCAGGCTGCTGTCGCCGATCAGGACGATGCCGTGGTCCGCGTCGGCGGCGCTGTGCCACAGCACGCGGGAGCCCGCCGGCCCCCGGGGCGGCCGGGTGCCCGTGTACGCGGCCCGATGGCCGCCGGAGACCAGGACGACGGCGTACCGGCCCTGTTCGGGAAGGTCGACCGCGGCGGCCACCTCGGGCAGGTCGGCGATCCGGGTCGTGCCGTCGAGCAGCGCCGCCGTCATCAGCCGCAGCCGGTTCTCGCGGCGCCAGGTCAGCTGCCGCTCCATCTGCCGGTAGCCGTCGGCGACCAGCCCGCAGTGCTCGTCGACGAAGTTCCACACGTCGGCCGCGACGTGCACCAACAGGCGTACGTCGTCGGGGTCGTACCGCGCGGACTCCTCGATCAGGCCCTGCCACACCATGCCGCCGCCGAGCCGGAAGGCGTGCAGCAACGCGTCCAGGGGCAGGCCCTGTTCGGCGCGCACGGCCCCGATCCTCCAGGAGCAGCGGCGGGCGGCGTCGCGGGACTCCCGGGGGTGGATCAGGGAGCCGACGTTGTGCCGCAGGGACTGGTGGGCCTCCTGCCAGACCTCGGCGGCGTCGGCCTCGATGGCGGCCCGGTACGCCGGTTCCCGGTCCTTCAAGGCGGCGACCAGCCGGTCGGTGAGCTCCGGCAGGTCGTCCATCAGCCTCCGGGCCGCCCGGTGCAGGACGGGCAGTGCCTCCGCGGTGGCGAGGGAGCGGGCGGGCGGCGTGGCGGGCGGCGGGCCGGGCAGTGCCCGGACCCCCGATCGTGCGGCGTGCGGCATCGCGGTCCTCCACCGGAGTCGGCTCGCTCCGGCGCGCGGGGCGACCCGCCCTCCGCGCCGGGGCTGTGTGGCTCCCGAAGAATGACATACCGCCCGGTCGGTCCCTAGGGGTGTGCACCATCCTTATCGGCACGGTCGACCAGCCGGGCCAGTTCGGTCCGCGAGCGCACGCCCAGGAGGGCGAAGACGTTGCGCAGGTGGTGGTCGACGGTGCGGGGGCTGACGGAGAGCCGGGCCGCCACCTCGCGGTTGGTGGCGCCTTCCGCGACGCAGCGGGCGATCCGCAGCTGCTGCGGCGTCAGGCGGGCCACGGGCGAGGCACCCGCCGGTGCGGGAGCGGGCGCCTCGCCCGCGGCCCGCAGTTCGGCCCGGGCCTGTTCGGCCCAGGCGGGGGCCCCGCACCGCTCGAAGGCGATACGGGCGTCCCGCAGCCGGCTCCTGGCCTCGCCCGGCCGGCGCCGGCGGCGCAGCCACTTCCCGTACAGGAGCTGGGTGCGGGCCCGTTCGAAGTCGCCGTCCGCCCCCTCGTGGTGGAGCAGCGCCAGGGCGTACAGGGCATCGGCGTCCTCCGGAGCGGCGAGCAGGGCGCGGCAGCGGGCCAGCTGCGCAGGCGCCAGCGGGTCGCCGCCCCGGGCCGCCCAGACGGCGAACGCGTCGACCCCGGCGCGCGCGTGGGCCCGTTCGCCGGACAGTACGGCCGCTTCGACGAAGCACGGTACGGCGAGCATGCGGACGGCGAAGTGCCCGCGGTGGGGCCCCGGCCGGGTCAGCGGTCCGAGCCGGGCGGCGGCCTCGCCCGCCCGTCCGCGGCACAGGTCGGCGCGGGCCGACGCCCACGCGGCCAGGGTCGCGGCCTGGACGAGGCCGTGCGGGCGGGCGACCGCCAGGGCGGCGCCTGCGTGGACCGCGACGGCTGCCGCGTCCTCCTCGACCGAGGCGACCATGGCGAGGATCGCGTGCTGGTGCGCGGCGACGTTGCGCTGGCCCGCCCGGTGGGCGGCGCGCAGGCCCTCCTGCGCGTGGGCACGGGCCCGGGCGTGCCGGCCGGCGCGCAGCTCGGCGTAGGCCAGGTGCTCCAGGACCTGGGGGGTGAGGGCCGCGAGCCCGCGCGAGCGGACGACGGCCAGGGCCCGGGCGTTGGCGTGGCAGGCGGCCCCGATGTCGCCGAGGACGAGCGCGGCGACACCGGCCCTCAGCAGGCGCGCCGGATCGTCGTCACCGCGCGCCCGCTCCAGCACGCGGCGCAGCGGCACACGGGCCGCGAGCAGGTCACCGCCGAGGGCGGCGCGGAGTCCCGCCCGGTAGTCGGACATCGGGTCGGGAGGACCCGCGGGGGCCCGCGCGGGGACGGACGGCTCGGACGGACCGGACTGCGCGGGCGGCGCGGGTGGTTCGGGCCGTGCGGGCCGTGCGGGCGGCGCGGGTGGTTCGGGCCGTGCGGGCCGTGCGGGCGGGCCGGAGCGCGGCGGCCGTCGTACGGGCCGCTCCCCGGGCGGCCCCGCGACACCGCCGGCGGCCGGGTACGCCGCACCGCCGAGCGCGGCTCCCGACGACACCCCGGCTCCACTCCCGCCCGCCCGGCCGCGACGGTCGGGGGTCTGGGCGGGGGCCACGGCAGCGGGAGCCGCACCGGCGGGAGCACCGCTCCCGGAGGCGCAATCCCGGCAGGCCGGACCCCCGGGGGCCGGACTACCCAGAGCCGGACCACCGCGAGCCGCACCGCCGAGGGCCGGACCGCCGCAGGCCGTACACGCGAACGCCGCGCCCCCGAGGGCCAGACCGCCGAAGTCCGGACCGTCACACGCCGCGCCGCCGAGAGCCGGGCCGTCTAAGGCCGGGGCGCCGGGAGACGGTGCGGCGCGTGCCGGGCCGTCGGGGCCCGGGCCCGGGGCGTCGGCGAGTGCCGCGAGGCAGGCGGCGGCGTCACCCGCCGCCCACGCCGCCTCCATCGCCTCCGTCCTCGCCGCCAGGGCCCGCTCGCGGTCGTACGGGCCCAGCCGGGCCGCGGCCATCAGCAGCGCCTCGTACGCGTCACCCACGGGCCCGTCCCGGAGCGCGAGGGTGCCCCGGAGGAGTTCCGCCCGGCCGCGCACGGCGTCGTGGGCGGTCCCGTCGCGGGTGCCGGCCAGCAGCTCGCGCGCCCTGCGGGAGCGCCCCGCCAGCCGGGCGTACTCGGCCGCTTCGGTGAGGCGCGTCGTACGGGCGTTGCCGCGGGCGGTGAGCGCGGCGGCCCGGGCGAGGGCCGCCGAGCGTTCCGTGCCGGACGTGGGGGTGCCGGGCGCCGCCGCGGCCACGAGCGCGTCGGCGAGCCGGGGGTCGTGGCCGTCGGCGGCCGCCGCGCGGTGGAGCAGGTGGAGCAGCCGGTACCGGTCGCCGTCGACGGCAGCGGCGAGCAGCGCATGGGCGGCCCGGCGCCGCGAGGACGGCTCGGCGTCGTACGCGGCCCGGCGCAGCAGCGGGCCGGCGAACGTGATGCGGTCGCCGTCGCTGTGGGCCACGCCCGAGGTCTCGGCCGGGTCCAGCGCGGCGGGTTCCAGCCCGGCGGCCCGGGCGGCGCGCAGGACCTGCGCGGCGTCCGCGCCGACGGCGTCGGGCTCGGCCGCCTGCGCGGCGCCGGCCAGGAGCAACAGCAGGCGCGTGTCGGCGGGCAGCGCGGCCAGCCGGTCGCCGACGGTGCCCAGCAGGACGGCGCCGTCCGCGAGCGGCCGGGGCAGCGGGCGGTGGCCGCGCAGCTGGTCCGGGGTCAGGCGGGCGACGAGCGCCGTGAGGAGCGCCGGGTTCCCCTCGGCCTCGTACAACAGCTCGTCCCGTACGGACGGGTCGGTGTCGGCGCCGGTCAGCGCGTCGAGCAGGGCCGTCGCGGCACCGTCCTCCAGCGGGCCGAGGCGGACCACGGGCACGCCCCGGAAGTCGGGGTCGTCCGCGCGGTGTTCCGTGGCCGACAGCAGGAACCCGATCCCGCGCGCGGCGCCGGCCCGCCGGACGGCCGCGCCGAGGGCGGCACGCGACGCGGCGTCCCAACGGTGCACGTCGTCGGCGCAGAACAGCAGCGGCCCGTCGGCGGCGGGAGCGCCCCACAGCTCCGACGGGTCCGGCAGGTCCCACGGGTCCGGCAGGTCCGCCGGACCCGCACCCGGCCCCCCGCCGGACCCCGCTCCGGCGGGCCGCACCCCGCCCGGCGCGCAGAGGGGGTGGAGGAGAACCGCGTCGACCCGGCCGGCCCTGGCGCGGACCAGCACGGGCGACCCGCCGTACGGAAGACGGTGGTCCGCGGCCGCGGCGGTCGCCCGGAGGTCCGGGCCGGGTCCGGCCGCGAAGTCCCGGGCGGCCCGGGCCAGCAGGGCACTGCGGCCCAGCCCGGGCTCCGCCGCGAGCAGCAGCGCTCCGCCGTGCCCGGCCCGGAGCCGGTCGGACAGCGCTGCCACGGCCTCCAGTGCGGTGCTCCGGCCGTATATCCGGAGCGCGGGGCTCAGGGTCGTCTTCCCGGTCACGGCCGTCACGGTAGGTCCGCGTCGACCGGCGGCGGAGCGCCCGGAGCCCCCGGCTGGGCACGCTCCCCGGCGCGGCGCCCCGGGTCTGTGCGGGCCCACACCGCGCCGCCCCCCGCGGCCGTCCCCCGCGCCGCCCCCGCGCCGAACTTCCGGTGCCCGGCGGCGGCCCGGCGACGGTTGTGACCGCCGCCGGGCGCCGTCCGGTTCAGGAGGCGTGCGGGCAGTTGCCCCGGTACTCCTCGATGGTCAGGCCCGGCCGCGGCAGCGGGCAGAGGAACTGCTCGTAGCGGACGTCGTTGTCGATGAACCGCTTCAGCCACGCGACGCTGTACTTCGCGATGGTCGTGTTCGACGTGTTCGGGGTGAAGTGCGTCGCGCCGTTCAGCTCCAGGTACGCCTTGTCGAGGGAGCCCGGCAGGCTCTGGTAGAACGGCTCCGAGTGGGTGGCGACCGGTGCGATCGAGTCGCCGTCGGCGCCGATGACCAGCGTCGGCGTCTGGATCTCGGGCCAGGACTTGTCCAGGTTCCAGCCGGTGAGCGGAATGGCCGCCTGGAGCGACGGCCGGCTCTTGGCGGCCTCCAGGGTGCCGCCGCCGCCCATGGAGTGGCCCATCACGCCGAGCCGGCTGCTGTCGATCCGCGTGCGGACGGTGCTGCGCCCGGTCAGGTAGTCGAGCGCGGCCAGCAGTTGGCGGCCCCTGCTGTCGGGCTGGTCGAGGGTGGTGAGGGTGTCGATGGTGAGGACGACGAAGCCCTGGGAGGCGAGCCGCGGTCCGAGCCAGGCGATGGAGGACTGGCTCGCGGTGTAGCCGGGTGAGATCACCACGGCCCCGAAGGTGCCGTCGCCGGTGGACGTCGGGTAGTAGACCGTGCCTCCGCCGAAGCCCGTGACGCTCAGGGAGGAGACGGTGGTCTGCGACACCGCGTACGAGCCGCGGGCGGCCTCGATGCTCGACACGGTCGGTGCGGGACCCCGCTCGTACGGATTGTCCGCGGCCCGGGCGTCCGGAGTCGTGGCGGTGGTGAACCCGCCGACGGCCAGGAACGCCGCCGCCCCTGCGACGAGTGTCCGCAGCCGGGCCGTCCGGCGTGTGGCGCGGCCCGCGGCCCGGGCGGCTCCGGTGCCCGGCCCGGCGCAGGGGCCGACCCCGTGGGCGCGTTGGGGGCTCTCGCTGTTCTGCTGCTGCACGACGGAGTCGTCCTCTCGCTCGTGGCGGAGCCGCCCCGGATGCGGACGACGCCGGCTCCCGAGCCGAAGGCCGTGCCACGCGCCGGTGGAGACCGCCGTTTTCGCTGGCCGGACCACTGTCCCGGCGGAGCGCGGCGGGGCGCATCGGTGCAATCACCGGCCTCGTACCGCTGCCGCGGGACGGGTTACGCGGTGGTGGACAGGACATCGCGCCCCTGACCGGCCTCGGCCGCCCCTCCGCGGCCTCCCGTCCGTCGGGCGCCTCCCGTACCGGCCTCCGCGCCCGTCGTCCGAGGCGCGCTTCCGGCGACGATCAGGGCGAGCAGGACCGCCGCCGCCTCGCTCTGCAGGATGCGGGCGGCCTGCTCCAGGCGACCGGGGTCGGGGACCGGGATGGAGAGCGCCACGCACTGCGCGTGCGGGCCGGCCGTGATCGGGACCGCCGCGCAGACCGTGCCCAGTGCGTACTCCTGCAGGTCCAGCAGCGGCGCGTTCGGACACCGGGCGTCGAGCTGGCGGAAGAGGGCCTCCCGGCTGCCGAGGGTGTACGGGGTGAACAGGGCGGGGCGGTGGCGGGACAGGTGGTCCGTGCGCCCGCGGTGGTCGAGCTGGGCCAGCAGCGCCTTGCCGACCGCCGAGGCGTGGGCGGCCGCGCGGAAGTCCACCCACTCGTCCACCGCCGGCATGGCCGGGCCCTCGGCGTACTGGGTGACGGCCACCTCGCCGTCGGTGTAGCGGGCGACGTACACGGCGGCGCCGACGGCGTCCCGGAGCCAGGCCAGGGTCTCCCCCACGTACCCGCGCCCGCCCCCGCCGGATCCGCCCGGCAGCCGCAGGGTGCCGCCGGCCTCGTAGGCGTCGGGGCCGGCCGGGGACGCGAGGTCCGCCCGGACGAGCATCTCGGTCGCCCGGGCGAGGACAAGGTGCGGGAGCCGGGTCTCCCGGGCGATCTGGGCCAGGTCCACGCCGCCCGCGTGGCGGTCGACGGACTCCAGGACGCGCAGGGCCTGGTGTACGGACTCCAGGGCCGTCGGCGCGGGCGCGCTCCTGGACGCGGCCCGGCTCGCGTGCGGCGCGCGGGCCCGTGCGAGCGGCTCCGGTGGCCGCGCGTGCGCCCCGTCCGCCGGGTGCGCGCGCGGGAGCCGCGCCTGGTGGGCGACGGCGATCGCGACCTGGGGTGCGGGGAGGAAGACCTCCCCCAGGTCCGGGTCGCCCGTCCAGGTACGCGCCGTGGTGGCCAGGCGCAGCCGCGGGGGCAGTCGGTAGCCGGTCCGCCGGGAGCCGTCCGGCCCGGTGGTGAGGGAGGTCAGGTCCTGCGTGGTGATGGGCGGGGTGGCCCAGATGACCGAGGCGGCGAGCGCCTCCTCCAGGTCGTGCGGTACGGGTGGCAGGTCGGGCAGGCCGTCGTCCTCGGGCAGCTCCCGGGACTGCTCGTGCCAGTGGCGTGCCGTGGCGACCTCGGCGCGCGCCAGGTGGTGGAGGTACAGACATCGGGCCGCCGTGCGGGACCCGGCCCCGGCCGCGTACTGGAACCAGAACTGCGCGCCCTCCCCCTTCCCGGCCAGGTGCAGCAGCCCGGCGAACAGCAGCGTCGATTCGGCGCTGTGCGGCCAGGACGCGGCGTCGAGCGCGAGGGCGGCGTAGGACCTGCTCTCCACCAGCGCCCGGGCCGTCTCGTCCAGGAGCCGGGCGGCCCGTACGTGGCAGGCGGCGTCCAGCACCAGGTGCCCGCCCTGCGCGGGCGTGGCCGGTTCCGGGCCGCCGGCCCCGCACGCGCTCCCCGGCCCGGCGCCGGCCTCCGGGCGGGTGCGGTGGGCCACGACGCGGCGGGCGATACGGCGCCGGGCCGCGTACTCGTCGTATCCGGCGTACTCCTCCACCAGCACCGCCGCGTCCTCCAGGGCGGCGTCCAGTGCGCACAGCGGCATGTCTCGGTCACGTGGCATGTCGCTCACCGGTCCTTCTCCTCTCCGGGGATCCAGTCCACCCCGAGCTCGCGGGACAGGGTTCGGCGTGCGCCGCGGATGTGCGAGCGGACCGTGGCGGGCGAGATCCCCATCATGCGGCCGACCGTGTCGGAGTCGTTGCCGAGGACGAAGGACAGCAGCACCACGTCGTACTGCTTCTCGGAGGGCAGCTCCGCGATCGCCGCGTACAGGCCGAGCTCGGACTCCAACAGCTCCAGCCGGTCGCGGGAGGTGCGGCGCAGCGCGGCGAACCAGGCCGTCTCCACCAGCGCGGCCGCGCGTCCCAGGACCGTCAGGCGCCGCTCGACGTGCTCCCGCAGCGCGGCCCAGGCGAAGGCGTGGAGGCTCGCTTCGCGCAGCGCGTGCGGCCACACCTCCAGCAGGAAGGCGAAGACGTCGTCGACGGTGTCCTCGGCGTCCTGCGCGTTGCCCAGGTTCAGGTGGGCGTAGCGCAGGTAGGCGCGGTGCTGCTGGGAGTGGAAGGCGGTGAAGTCCACGGGCAGCACGCCCGCGAGTTCGCTGGAGACTGCCCGGTACCCCGCTCCCGACGGGTCGGACTCACCCTCGCCCATGCGGTCCCCCGCTCCGGCTCGTCCCGCCTCCGGGGGCGGGGGGTGCGTCGTGGGCGCGGAGCGTGGCGGCGGCTATCGGCGCGCGGGCGGCGATCTCGGCAGGATGCATGTCGGCGTACCCCTTCAGGTGGCGTGACACCAGCCAATCGGAGAACGCGGCCGATCGTGCAGACCCGTCCCGGGATGAACCCGGGAGGAGGGCGCGCCGGCTTCCGTACGCGCCCCCGCCGTACCCGGACGCGCCCCGCCCGCCCGCAGCACGTTGCCGACGCCCCGGAGGGCGGGCCGGCGGACGCTGCGGCGCAGCCACGGGAACACGACGCGGCCGTTCACCAGGGCCGGGACCCCGGCCACGGCGAGAGCGAGCGCCACCGCCAGGGTGACGGCCTGGGCGTACGGAGCCGTGCGACTCCTCGGCCGCCTATGGACGGACGTGCCGGCACCCGGCACGGGCCCATGGTGCCAACCCGGGGCCGGTGGGGCCCGGTGCCCGGCCGGCCTCTCCGGACCCGCGGCGGCCCGCCCGGCCGGGTGGGCCGCATGCGGCGCCCCACCCGGCCAACCCTCCTGGCCGTTCGAGAAACATCACCGGGCCGGCGTGCAATGTCTGCCATGGCTGAGGTAGATTTCCAGAGGTTCCACGATGAGGTAATCGGCACCGAGCCACCGTCTCGTTCCGCTGGACCGCCCCACCGCCCGGGGACGCCGGGACCGCCACGACCAGCGGCACCCGCCGCGCCCCGGGGCGACGACCGCAACAGCGGGCTGCCGCGGTGCGCGCCCGTCGACCAAGGAGTGATCCCGCATGACCGAACGCCCTGCCTCGCAGGCCGGCGGGGAGGACATCGCCGTGGATGTCCTGGACCACGCCGTGGTGGTACGGCCCGTCGGCGAGATGGACCTCGACTCGGTCCCCTTCCTGGGCCGCGCCCTCACCGCCGCCGTGGCACACGCGTCCGCGTCGAGGGGCGTCGTGGTCGACTGCTCCCGCCTGGACTTCTGTGACTCCTCCGCGCTCAACGCCCTGCTCACCGCCCGCCGCACCGCGGTGGAGGCGGGCTCCGTCGTCCGCCTGGAGTCCCCCAACCACCAGCTCCGCAGCCTTCTGGAGATGACCGGCACGGCGGCGCTGTTCCCCCTCGACCCGGAACCGGCCGGCTGACTCGCGCGCCCGCCGGTGGCCGGCCGCCGAAGCGGGCGTGGCCCGGATCCACCGGATCCGGGCCACACCCGCTTCGTCACGCTCCCGGGGGCCCGAGGGCCGGCCGGTGTCGGCGGCTCAGGTGTGGAGGCGGCTGTTGGAACCCTCCCGGTCCCCGGCGCTCTCGTCGTTGAACCAGTAGTCGCCCGCGGCCAGGTACCGGAAGGCGTGGGCGGACTTGCTGGGCAGCGCCACCGTGACGGCGCGCTTGCCGTCCTTGCGGGGCACCAGCGTGTGCGCGCCGGGCTGCCAGCCGTTGAAGTCGCCCACCACGCTCACCGGTCCGGGCGGGGAGTCGGCGGGGAGGACGAAGGTGACCTCGGTGTGGTCCTTGCGCAGCTTGCGTTCCAGCACGTGTCGGCTCCCGCCGGTCGGTAATGGGTACACGGCCCGCAGCGCCGCCCCCCGGGCCCCCGGGCCGTGCGACGGCGCCGAGGAGGCGGGGAGCTGCCCGCTGTGTCCGCCGTCGGGACGGTCGGGGCCGGTCAGCCCGCCCACTCCACACCAGCCCGCGTTCCGTGCGGCCGCCGAAACGCGGGGCGGGCGTCCGCCGCAACCCGTCCGGCGGACCCCGGACGGCGGGCCCCGTGGCCACGGGCCGCGCGACCGCGATGCACGGGGCCGCGGCGCCCGCCCGCGGCCCCCCGGCCGTGGCACCCCGCCTGTCGGGCCGTACGGGCAGCGGTCGTCGCCCGGCCGCCCCGCGGCCATACTGAAAGCGCGGGCACCACGGGTGGTGAACCTGCTCCCACGACCGCGTACGCACCCTGCGCACCCACCGCCCGCACCGGTCCGCCCGGCCCTGGGAAGCGGTGACCGTCCATGAGCGCACACGCCCCGTCCGGCGGAGGAGCCCGCCCGGAGGCCTCCGCCCCCGGCCACTACGGCACGGCGGTGTTCCCGCCCGACCGGGCCGGGGAGGACGAGCGCATCGACCTCGGCGCGCTCGCCTACGACGACGTCACCCTCGCCCGGCTGCGGAGCCTCGGAGCCGGTCCCGGCCGGCGCTGCCTCGAACTGGGAGCGGGCACCGGCAGCGTCGCCCGGCGGCTCCTGCGGGAGGCCGGCGTCGCGAGCGTGCTGGCCGTCGACCGCGACGTCCGCTTCCTCGCCGCCCGCCCCCAGCCGGGACTCGACACCCTGGAGGCGGACATCACCGACCCGGCGTTCGATCCCGGCCGGTTCCACCTGGTCCACGCCCGCTTCGTCCTGATGCACCTGCCCGCGCGGCAGCATCTGATCAACAGCTTCCGCGAGCTGCTCCTGCCCGGCGGGGTGCTCGTCCTCAGCGACGCCATCGACCTCACCAGCGCGACCGCGCCCGCGACCCCGTACACCCGGGCCATGGGGGCCATGTGGCAGGGGCTGCGGAAGACCATCGGCACCGACGTCTCCTGGACGCCCCGGTACCCGCAGCTGCTGCGCACCGCCGGGCTGGAGGGCGTGGCCGCCGAGATCCACGTCCCGCCCCTGACCCCCGGCAGCCCCATCAGCCGGTTCTGGGCCGGAACCTGGGACCGCGCGAGCGGGGCGATGACCGCGACCGGGCTGGTGGACGACGCCGCGATCGACGCGGCCGTCCGGTACCTGGACTCGCCCGACTGCGCCGACCTGTCACCCGGCATGATCACCGCCTGGGGCCGCCACCCCGGCACGGAAGGCCCCCCGCAGGCCTGACGGCCGGAATCAATGCCCCTGGACTCAGGGACAGTTGCGGGGTCGGTGCGGGCGTGATCCACTTCTCCGCGGTCATGTCCCGGCCCGCTGCGGCCGGGCGTCCCGCCCACCGACATCGTGACAGTTCGACCGAAAGGCAAGACTGATGAAGCTCCGCAGCTCCCTGCGCACCGTCGCGGCCGCCGGCCTGCTCCTCGCCACCCTCGGCGCCGGCGCCGGCTCCGCTTCGGCCGCCGACAAGGACGGCTGGCTCACCAGCGGGGAGTTCGGCCTGTTCTGCTACCAGAACCAGCAGAACTCGGTCCTGGACCTCAACGTCTCGGACAGCAACTTCGCGGACGACTTCTTCAAGGGTTCGCAGAGCTGCGCGTACCAGTTGACGAACGACTGGACGGAGTCCTACTCGAACCGGGACATCTACTCGTGGAACATCCACACGGACTGGAAGGGCGGCGGCTACGGCGCCACGATCGCCGCCGGTGCCCGCGGGAACACGAACGCGACCTTCACCAACTCGATATCGTCCGCCTACTTCAACTAGAGGCGGTCCAGAGCCCGTTCGGGTGCGTTCAGCAAGCCCTCGCAGATCTCGCAGACCTCCCGGTCCGCGCAGGCGCGCCGGCCGCTCCGCCCGCAAGCGCCGGTCGGAGCGGCCGCGCCCGCGTTCCGGCCGTCCCCGCATCGGAGCCCCCATGTTCCCGCCGCGCCCCGCGCCCCTCGTACCGACCGCCTGCGCGGTCGCGCTGACGCTCCTGCTGACCGGGTGTTCCCCGTCGGGCGCCGGCGGCCCCGGACCGGAACCCGCGATCGGGGCGGTCACCGCACTGCTCGAAACCCGTTCCCTCGCCTTCCCGTTGGCCCCGTACGTACCGGACGCGCGCCAACTCGGCATCCTCGACGAGGCGCAGGACGTACTCGTCGACCAGTGCATGCGGCGCTACGGCTTCCGCTACCAGCTCCGGCGGAAGGCCTCGTCGGCGGACGAGCCCGGCGAGAGCCGGCGCTACGGCCTCTCCGACGCGGCCGAGGCGGCCCGGCTCGGGTACGAGAACCCCCGGATGGCCGGCGCCTCGAAGCCGCCGCAGCAGTCCCTCGGGCCCAACGAGCAACTGGTGCTGCACGGGCTGGAGGTGGACCCGTCCAAGCCCGTGCCGATGAACCAGGAGGAGGCGGAGACCTCCGACGCGGCGACCACGGTCGTCGGCGGGCAGAAGGTCCCGGCGGGGGGCTGCCTGCGCGAGAGCGCCCTGAAGCTGTACGCACCGACCGCGGACACCGTGGACGGCATGGTCCCGCACTCCTTCGGCTTCGACGGGTTCACCCGCTCCCGCAAGGACAGCCGGGTTGTCAAGGTGATCGCGGCGTGGAGCGCGTGCATGGCCGAGCACGGCTACACCGTCGACAACCCGATGGCCCCGCCGCCCGGCATCGACGACGCCGACCTGAGCGGACCGCAGGCGATCGCCACCGCCAGGCAGGACGTGGACTGCAAGCGGCGGACCAACCTGGTCGGCACCTGGTACGCGGTCGAGACCGCCTACCAGAAGCAGTTGATCGAGCGGAACGCCGAGACACTGGACCGGGCGAAGAAGCAGCTCGACGAGCGGATGAGGCTCGCCGCCTCGCTGATAGCGGCCGGCGCCTGAGGACGGCCGCGCCGCAGGCCGGGCGGACGGCGGCGGCGGTCGTCCGGCAGCAGTCGTCCGGCAGCGGTCGTCCCACAGCCGCCGGAGCCGGGGCGGCGGTCGCCGGATCCCGGGTCGGCGGCTTCGACTAGGGTCGACGGGACAGCGCACCACGCACCATCGACGAACGACCACGAGGAGCAGCCGTGAGCCGGCCGGCATCCACCGCCCTGCAGCAGGAGATCGCCCGGGAACTCCAGGTCTCGCAGACCTTCGACGCCGAGCAGGAGATCGAGCGCCGTACGGCCTTCCTGGCCGAGCGCCTGACCTCCACCGGTCTGCGCTCCCTGGTGCTCGGAATCAGCGGCGGTGTGGACTCCACCACCGCCGGACGGCTCTGCCAGCTCGCCGTGGAGCGGGCCCGCGCGGCCGGCCACGACGCGACGTTCTACGCCATGCGGCTGCCCTACGGCGTCCAGGCCGACGAGAAGGACGCCCAGCTCGCCCTCGGGTTCATCGGGGCCGACCGGGTACTGACGGTGGACGTCAAGCCCGCGAGTGACGCCGCCCTGGAGGCCTCCCTGGCCGGCGGCACCGCCTTCCGGGACGCCGGGCACCAGGACTTCGTCCAGGGCAACATCAAGGCCCGGCAGCGGATGATCGCCCAGTACGCGGTGGCCGGCGCGCACGACGGCCTGGTCGTCGGCACCGATCACGCGGCCGAGGCCGTCTCCGGCTTCTTCACGAAGTTCGGCGACGGCGCGGCCGACCTGGTCCCGCTGACGGGACTGACCAAGCGCCGGGTACGCGCCGTCGCCGACGCGCTGGGCGCACCCGCGGAGCTGGTGTGGAAGGTCCCCACCGCGGACCTGGAGACCCTCGCCCCGGGCAAGGCCGACGAGGACGCCCTCGGTGTCACGTACGACGACATCGACGACTTCCTGGAGGGCAAGCCGATCGCCGAGCAGGCCTTCGAGACGATCGTCCGCCGCTACCGCCTCACCGAGCACAAGCGTCAGCTGCCGATCGCCCCGTGACGACCACGGCCCGGTGACGGGAACGGGGGCGGGCCCTGCCTACCCCCGCTCCCAGTAGGAGCACGAGACCCGGGCGTGGTCGGCGTTGCCCGGGCTCGGGCACGTAACGAGCTCGGTCTCGCGCGTGGAGCCCCGCTCCCACCGGGCCGGCGGCGTCGCGCTGCCCGCCGGTTCGTTCAGGTACAGCGTGAACGCGCCGCCCGCCAGGGCGAGCGCCGCCCAGCCCGCCACCACCCATCGCCACCGCCGCGACATCGTCTTCCCCCGTCGAAACGATCGCCCGTTCCGGCACGGGCACTGCCGGATGATCGCACGCATCCGGGGGGCGCGCGGCGGGTCCGTCGTCCGCGGCCGGATTTCGACGCCGCACGCCGGAGTCGGCCGCCGCAGGGGCGAGCGGCGCGGGGAGGCGGTGAAAAACCCGGTGCGCGCAGCGACAGCCGACCGCGTAGCCTCTCCCCC
Source organism: Streptomyces sp. NPDC058619 (assembly GCF_042717785.1). Lineage (NCBI taxonomy): Bacteria > Bacillati > Actinomycetota > Actinomycetes > Kitasatosporales > Streptomycetaceae > Streptomyces > Streptomyces sp. NPDC058619. Next base: position 276,932 of record NZ_JBHXQN010000003.1, on the reverse strand, counting down.
TGTTGATCCAGGGGAGGGATCATCCATGCAGGTCAGATCCAGACGCGGCTTCCTGGCCGCCGCCGCGGCCATCACGGTGGCGTCGGCCGTCAGCGCGTGCGGCGAACCGGAGGCCGACGACGGCCCGCTCGCCGTGGCGGCGGGCGGCAGCCGCCCGCCCGCGGCTCCGGAGTCGCTGGCCGCCGACGGCACCACCATCGTGCTCGGCGACCCGGGCGCATCCCTCGTCGTGCGGCTGTACGAGGACCCGAGCTGCCCGGCCTGCGCCGAGTTCGAGACGGAGGGCTCCGGGCCCTACCTGAAGCGCGCGGTCCGCAACGGCGGGCTGCAGCTCCAGTTCACCCTGGGTTCCTTCCTGGGCCCCGGGTCGAAGCTCGCCGTCAACGCGCTGCGCGCCGCCTTGGACCAGGGCAGGTTCGACGCGTACCACCACCGGCTCTACCGCTACCACGACAAGGTGCGCGGGCCCGGTGGGATCACGCAGGAGGGACTGCTCACCCTGGCCGGCATGGTCGACGGCCTGCGCGGCCCGGCCTTCGAGGCGGCGGTACGGGACACGGCGCACCGGCGGTTCGTCGAAGCCTCCGCCGCGGCGCTCGAAGACTCCCCCGTACGGGGCACTCCGGCCATGGAGATCAACGGGGTGCTGGTTCCGACCGGGTCCGACCTCTACACCGACCCCGACCGCCTCGCCCGGCACCTGAAGAGGGAGTCCGGGACCACGGCCTGAATCGGGCGGGCCCACGGCGCTGTCGGCCCCACCGCGTAGGCCCCCCGGACGGCCGGACCCGGTTCGCCCCGTACAGCCCGGACCCGCGGCGGTCAGTCCTCGGGCGCGGAGTCCGCCGGCGCCGCGGACTGTGCGCGCTTGGTGACCACCGCGGCAGCCGCCAGCGCGCTGCCGGCGAAGGCCAGGGCGAGCATCCAGGACTGGTCGAAGGTGTGGCCGGTGGCGTGGTCGAGGGAGTACCTGCCCGCGCCGGCGAGGCCGATGGCGGCCGCGGTGAACCCGAGGAAGGCGGGGTACTCGAACCCGCCGCCCTGGGCGAAGAACCCGCCGGGAGCGTGCACGGCCACCCCTCCCGCCATGGCTCCCGCCGCCGCGGCGCCGGCGGCCGGGGTGGCCAGGCCGAGCACGAGCAGCGCCCCGCCGCCGGCCTCCCCGAGGCCCGCGGCGACGGCGCTGTGCCGCCCGGGGGTGAAGCCCATGTGCTCCATCGCGGCCGCGGTCTTCTCCAGGCCGCCGCCGCCGAACCACCCGAACAGCTTCTGCGTCCCGTGTGCCATCAGGACGGCCCCGGTCCCGGCCCGCAGCGCCAGCAGTGCGAGGTCACGTCGGTTGATGCAGCTCATCGGGGTCTCCCTGGGGTTGGCCGGACACGAAGCGACTCCCCCATCCGTATCCACTGAGGGCGCCGCGGACCCCGAACCCGCCCCGGATCCGCCGAACGGCGCCCCCGGGCGGGTCCGTACCGAGGGGTGCGGGGCGGCCGCATGGCACGCCCGGGACGGTCCCGCCGAACGCGCCGCCACCTCGGGCGCCGTGTCGGCGAGCACCGTGTCAGGGGGCGCCGAGCACGCCCGTGAGCACCAGCACGCCCATCACGGTCATCGTGGCGCCCACGATCAAGGGCATCACCCGGGCGAAGACGGGGTGCGCCGCATATGTCTCCGGAACCCGGGTTGAATCCCGCCCGACGCCACCGCCCGGCGCTACCGCCCGGAGATCACGGTGTTGCCGGTGACCGTGCCGTCCGTACCGGACACGGTCACGGCATGCCGGACGCCGTCGGGTCCGAGGACCACCGCCGCCCACGCGCTGCCGCCGCCCTCCTGGCCGACCACCCGCAGGCTCTCCACCTTTCCGCCGCCGACCGCTCCCGCCGCCTTCCCGGCCGCCTCCGCGATCCCCAGCGACGGCAGCGGCGCCGGCGCCCCCTTCGGCGGCGCCGGTCGCAAGCCGCCGTCGCCGGACCCGTCGCGCGGCGCCGGTACCCCCGGCTCCGTCCGCTCGCGCCGCTCGCCCGCGCGGTGCTCCCCCGGGCCCGGGCCGCCGCGCCGGTCGCCGCCCTCGTAGGAGATCCGGAACTCGCGCGCGCCGACGGGGCGCCGGTCGGAGTGCCGGTCGGCCACGGCCACCGCCGCGACCGCGACGCCGCCGGCGACGAGCACCACTGCGGCCCCGAGCGCCGCCCAGCGGGCACCCCTGCGCCGGGGCACCAGACGGACCAGCCCCTTCCGGCCCCGGAAACCGGCTCCGGGAGCATGCTCGGGGGCGGGCACGGGCGTGGGCTCGGGGGCACGTTCGGGCTGCTGCGACGGCGGGACGGACTCAGACATACCTGTGACTCCTCAGGACACCCGGGCACCGCGCCCGGTTCGTGCAGAGCGTGCGGAGCGCACCCTGAAGCCCACCTGAAGCCGCCTGAAGACCCCTTCAGCAAACGCGCGGCCCGGGCCTGAGACCCTGTTCGGCATGCGCGTACTGGTGGTGGAGGACGAACGGCGGCTGGCCGTGGCACTGCAGCGGGGCCTCCAGTCGGAGGGCTTCACCGTCGACGTGGCGTTCGACGGACCGCAGGGGCTGTGGATGGCCACCGAGCACGCCTACGACCTGATCGTCCTCGACATCATGCTGCCCGGCCTGAACGGCTACCGGGTCTGTGCCCGCCTGCGCGCGGCGGGCATCGAGTCGGGGATCCTGATGCTCACGGCGAAGGACGGGGAGTACGACGAGGCGGAGGCCCTGGACACCGGCGCCGACGACTTCCTCTCCAAGCCGTTCTCGTACCTCGTCCTAGTCGCCCGCCTCCGCGCGCTCGGCCGCCGCACGGGGCGACGGAGCCCGCAGGTCCTGGAGTTCGGCGACCTCGCGCTCGATCCGGCCCGGCACGTCTGCTCCCGCGCCGGTACGGAGATCAGGCTGACGGCACGGGAGTTCGCCGTCCTGGAGTACCTGGCGCGGCGGCCGGGCGAGGTGGTGCCCAAGCGGGAGATCCTGGAGCAGGTGTGGGACAGCGCCTTCGACGGCGACCCCAATGTCGTGGAGGTCCACGTCAGCGCGGTCCGCCGCAAGATAGACGCCCCGTTCGGCCGGTGCGCCCTGGAGACCGTGCGCGGCGCCGGGTACCGGCTGGCGGCCGACGGTGGCTGACCCCGCGGCCGGCCCTGCTCCCCGCGCCCCGCGCCCGGGGCTCCGTCTCCTCGGCCTTCGCGTCCCGGGGCTCCGCGCGCCGCGCCGCGTGCTCCGGTGGCTGTCGCGGCAGCGCTGGTGGCCGGCCACGGTCCGGGCACGGGCCACCATCGGTGCCACCGCCGTGGTCGCCACGGCGCTGGCCCTGGCGTCGTTCGCCCTGGTCGGACTGCTCGAACGGGACCTGCTGCGCAACGCGGAGAACGACGCGCGGCGCCAGGCCGAGTCGGTCGCCGGGCTCGCGGCACGCGGCAACCTCGGGAGGGTCCGGGCCCTCTCCCCCGGCGTCGAGTTCTTCCAGGTGGTGTCCGCCGACGGCCGCGTCCTGCTGTCCAGCCCCAACATGCTCGGGGCTCCCCCGCTCGCCACCTCCGGAACGGCCCGCCCGGGCACCCGCCTGCGCACGAGGAACGTCTTCCCGCTCGCGGACGGGCACCGCCAACGCGTGGCCCAGGTCGTCGTCGACACGCCCGACGGCGTCGTCATGGTCTATGCGGGAGCCTCGCTGCGCGACGTCGACGCCGCCGACGACACGACCACCGCCGCGCTGGCGCTCGGGCTGCCGCTGCTCCTCGCCACCGTCGCCCTCGTCACCTGGCGGGTCACCGGCCGGGCGCTGCGTCCGGTCGAGGAGATCCGCGCGGAGGTCGCCGCGATCTCGGACCGGGACCTGAGCCGGCGGGTTCCGGTGCCGGACACGCGCGATGAAGTCGCCCGCCTGGCCGAGACGATGAACGCCACGCTGGACCGGCTGGAGGCGTCCGGGGTCCGGCAGCGGCGGTTCATCGCCGACGCGTCCCACGAGCTGCGCAGCCCCGTCACCGTGCTGCGGACCCAGTTGGAGGTGGCACTCGCCGTCCGGGACCCGGAGCTGTGGCCCGAGCTGATCGGCGGCGCGCTGCAGGACGTCGAGCGGCTCCAGCACCTCGCGGCCGATCTCCTGCTCCTGGCCCGGATCGACGCCGCCCAGCCCGTACCGGCCGTCCCCCTGGACCTGACCGCCCTGGTCCGGGACACCGTGGCGGCCCGGGTCGGCGACCGGGTCGGGGTCCGCGCGGACCTCGCTCCCGGGGTGCGGGTGGCCGGCCACGAACCGTGGCTGATCCGGATCGTCACCAACCTGCTGGACAACGCCCAGCGGTTCGCCGAGGGCCGGGTGGACGTCGTCCTGCGCACGGCAGGCGGGCCGCGGGGACGGACCGCCGTCCTGGAGGTCGTCGACGACGGGCCCGGCATTCCCGCCGCCGAACGGGAGCGGGTCTTCGAGCGGTTCACCCGCCTGGACGACGCGCGGAGCCGCGACGAGGGCGGGGCCGGCCTGGGGCTGGCGATCGTCCGTGACCTGGCGGCCCACCACGGCGGGTCGGTGACCGCCGAACCGGCGGCCCGGGGCGCCCGGCTCGCCGTCCGCCTCCCGGCGCACGACCATCTCCCGACGCACGACCCCCTCCCGGCGCACGGCCGCACCGGGCCGCCCGACGGCCGCGACCACCCGGCACCGTGACCCGGCAGCGGCCCGCGGCACGGCTCCCCGGGCCGAATGGGGCCGGTATGCACAAGCGGTGCGCGTGCGCACCACCCCGGGCTCGTCGGCGCAGCCGACTTGCGGCCGGAATTGCTCGGAAATCACGTTCGAACCGACTTCTCGTGTTCGAATGAAATAACTCGGACCACGGGTTTCTTCGCCCTCACCGAAGCCTGCGGGGCGGCCGCGAATCATCCGCGTGTCGACAATGGCCCGTATTCGATCCTCCGGTCCGATGAACTCCAACGAAAGTCCGGAAAACGCGAGTTGGACGCCGTTATGCTCGCCCACCGGTCATAGGAATCCCCTCTTTCGATGGTTCGAGGAACTTGATGGCGCAAGAAAACTTCCGACGCAAAGCCGCCCGCTCGGAGACAGGGATAAGCCGGCTCCTGCCCACGATCGCTGCCGTGGCCGTCGCCTCCCTCGCCGGAGCCCTCATCACCTCCTCGGGCCCCTCCCGGACCGCCTGGGTCGCCATCGGGACCGCCTGTACCGTCGTGGCCCTCTGCGAGGCGCTGCGCCGCGGCCGGGCGATGGAGGCGCAGCGCGACCAGGTCGCCGCCCTCCACCACGCGCTGTCCCGGCAGGAAGCCGAGACCGTGCACCTCTCCGAGGTCGTACTGATGGAGGCCATCGAGCGGCTGCGCAAGGGCGAGTTCCCCGAAGAGGTGCTGAACTCCCTCGGCGGGCGCGGCGGATACGGCAACCGCTGGGGCAACGATCCCGCTCTGACACCACAGTTCAGAGCGGCCCTGCAGAGCGTGCTCGCCCGGGTCGTCGACGCGGTCGACGCCGAGGAGAACCTGCGCGACTCGGCGCAGCGGGCCTTCGTGAACATCGCCCGCCGGGTGCAGGCGATCGTCCACCAGCAGGCCCAGGAAATGCGGGAGATGGAGGACCGGCACGGCAGCAATCCGGACGTGTTCGGCGACCTGCTGCGCCTGGACCACGGCACCGCCCTCGTCGGGCGGCTCGCCGACTCCATCTCGGTGCTGGGCGGGGCCCGCCCCGGCCGCCAGTGGAGCCGGGCGGTGACCCTGTACAGCGTCCTGCGCGGGGCGATGTCGAGGATCATCGACTACCAGCGGGTGGAACTCCACTCGGTCTCCGAAGTCGCCGTCGTGGGGCCGGTGGTGGAGCCGCTGATCCACGCGCTCGCCGAGTTGCTGGACAACGCCACCCGCTACTCCCCGCCGCACACCCGCGTCCACCTGACGGCCGTCGAGGTCCAGTCCGGCATCGCCGTGGAGATCGAGGACGGCGGGGTGAACATGAGCGAGGAGGCCCGCAAGCGGGCCGAGCAGATGCTCGCCCAGGCCCAGACCGGCATCGACCTCAACGACCTGGGCGAGACGCCTCGGCTCGGCCTCGCGGTGGTCGGCCGCCTGGCGCAGGCGTACGGCTTCCAGGTCGCCCTGCGCTCCTCCGCGTACGGCGGGGTCCGGGCGGTGCTCATCGTGCCGCAGGACCTGATCACCAGCGCCTCGGCCGCGACCGGTCTGGCCCACGGCATCGGCGCCTCCTCCGGTCCGAGGGCCGCGGCCCCCGCGCCGCGGGAGCACCCGGCCGACCGCCCCTCGGTGCGCGCGCCGGCCGCCGGGCCGGTGGGGCCGGCCAGGTCCCGGCCGGCCGTCGAGGAAGAGACCGTGCAGGTCGGCGAGCGCACTGCGGGCGGTCTGCCGCAGCGGCGCCGCAAGGACCGTGCCAACACCCCGGACGCCCCGTACGCCGCGGCGCCGCGCACCGCGCCGGACGCGGCCCCCGGCATGTGGCTGGAGGCCTTCCACAGCGGTTTGTCCGGCCTGCCCGGCCAGGGCGGCGAGGACCCGTCGGGCACAGCGACCAAAGGGACGTAAGCAGTGATGACACAGCGAAGCAGCATGGACTGGATGCTCAAGGACCTGGCCGCCGGAGTGCCGCAGACGCGGCACGTGATCGTGCTGTCCGCGGACGGCCTGTGCGTGGCGCAGTTCGGGGCCGAGACGGACACGGCCGACCGCTTGGCGGCGGCCTGCGCGGGCCTGCAGAGCCTGGCCGGGGCGGTGGCCGCGGAACTGCCCCACTCCAAGGGGCGGATGCGCCTGGTCGTGATCGAGATGGACGGCGGGTTCTTCTACCTCATGGCCGCGGGCGACGGGTCCTACCTGGCCGTCCTGGCCGACGAGGGCGTGGACGCCGGCCTGATGGGGGCGCAGATGCGGGCCCTCGTGAGCCGGATTGGAGAGCACCTGAGCAGCCCGCCCCGACATGACGGGCAGCTCGCGTGAGGCAGCCGCCGCCCAGCTGGGAGGATGCCAGCCCGGAACGGCTCTACGTCATCACCGGCGGCCGCAGCGGGCCGACCAGCGCCACCCGCATCGACCTCGTCACCCTGGTCGTGGCGAAGGCCGCGGCCCTGCCCGGAATGCAGCCGGAGCACGCCGCGATCCTGCGGATGTGCCAGGCGCCGCTGTCGGTGGCCGAGATCTCCGCGTACGCCGGTCTGCCCGTGAGCGCGGTCACCGTGCTGGTCAGCGACCTGCTGACCGACAAGCGGGTGTTCGTCCGCCCGCCGGTGCCCGCCGCCCAACTTCCCGACCTTGCTCTGATCGAGGCAGTGATCGATGGACTACAGAAGCTCTGACGCGCCCGCCGGGCCCCGGAGCGAGGACGTACTCCCGCAGTCGGCGGCCGCCGCCGTCAAGGTCGTCGTCGTGGGCGGCTTCGGCGTCGGCAAGACGACCATGGTCGGTGCGGTCAGCGAGATCAAGCCGCTGACGACCGAGGAGACCATGACCAAGGCGGGCGTCGGCGTCGACGACACGAGCGGCGTGGCGCGCAAGACCACGACGACGGTGGCCATGGACTTCGGCCGCATCAGCATCAACGACGAGCTGGTGCTCTACCTCTTCGGCACGCCCGGCCAGGAGCGCTTCTGGTTCCTGTGGCGCGGCCTCTTCGAGGGCGCCCTCGGCGCGGTCGTGCTCCTCGACACCCGCAGGCTCGAAATCAGCTTCGACGTCATCGGCCGGCTGGAGGAGCGGGGCGTGCCCTTCGTCGTGGCCGTCAACTCCTTCCCCGACGCGCCCGAGCACCCGGTCGAAGAGCTGCGCCAGGCCCTCGACCTCCCCGCGGCGGTCCCGATCCTCGCCTGCGACGCCAGGCGGCGCGACTCGTCCCGCGACGTCCTGCTGACCCTCATGCGCTACCTGCACTCCCAGGCAGCAACCCCGGAGGCAATGTGAGCACCAACCCGATCCCCCCGCCCCAGTGCCCGGCCCACGCCCCGGCGGCCGCGGGCGGCCTGCACCGGCTGCACGGGCCGGAGGCGGAAGCCGACCCGATGGGCCTGTACGAGAAGCTGCGGGCCGAGCACGGGCCGGTGGCCCCCGTCCTGGTCAGCGGGGACCTCCCGGCCTGGCTGGTCCTCGGCCACCGCGAGAACCTGGACGTGGCCCGCAACCCGTCGCGGTTCGCCCGCGACCCGCGGGTCTGGCGCGACCTGAAGGAGGGCCGGGTCCCCGCCCACACCCCGCTGGGTCCCATGGTCACCTGGGTGCCGGTGTGCAACTTCACCGACGGCCCGGTCCACGAGCGGCTGCGCGGGGCGGTCGTGGAATCGCTGCAGCGCTTCGACAAGCGCGGCATCCGCCGCTACGTGACCCGCTTCGCCAACCAGCTCGTCGACCGGATCGCCGCCGACGGGCACGCCGACCTGGTCTCCGCCTTCTCCGACCAGCTCCCGATGCTGGTGATGACCCAGCTCGTCGGAGCGCCCGACGAGCACGGACCCCGCCTCGTCAACGCGGCGCGCGACATGCTGCAGGGGACCGAGACGGCCCTGGAGAGCGACCGGTACGTGACCGCCACCCTCGAGCAGCTCGTAGGCGAGCGGAAGACCAAGCCCGCCCGCGACCTCGCCTCCTGGCTGCTGGAGCACCCCGCGAACCTGAGCGACACCGAAGTGCTCATGCACCTGAGGGTGGTGCTGATCGCCGCGTACGAGACCACCGCCAACCTGATCGCCAACACCCTGCGGACCGTGCTGACCGACCGGCGGTTCCGCGCCAGCCTCTCCGGCGGCCACCTGACCCTGCCCGACGCGCTCGAACAGGTGCTGTGGGACGAACCGCCGATCAACACGATCATCGGGCGCTGGGCCACCGGGGACACCCTGCTCGGCGGACAGCAGGTCAAGGCGGGGGACATGGTCCTGCTGGGCCTGGCCGCGGGCAACACCGACCCGCAGATCCGCCCCGACCCCGACGCGTCCGTCCACGGCAACCGCTCGCACCTCTCCTTCAGCAGCGGGCCGCACGAGTGCCCCGGGCAGGACATCGGCCGCGCCATCGCGGACACCGGCATCGAGGTGCTGCTCGACCGCCTGCCCGACCTCCAGCTCGCCGTCGCCGCGGGCGACCTGCGCTGGCGCGGCACCCTGATGTCCCGTCACCTGCTGGCGCTGCCGGTTCAGTTCGCACCCCGTCCCGTCCAGGACGCGGGCGACTACCCGTACCCGTACCCGGAGCAGCCCTCCGGCCATCCCGCGCACGTCCCGGTCCCGCCGCGGCCCGTGACCGCGCCGGCCCACGTGCCGGCCCAGCACCGGCGCAAGTCGAGCTGGTGGCGGCGCCTCATCGGCCTCGGCTGACCGGCGCCCGGGCCGGCTCCGGCCCGGATCCCGAGGACCCCGGCCGCTGTCGGCCGGGGTCCTCTGCGTTCCTCAGGCGTGCTCCTGGTCCCACCACCGGGCGAGCGCAGGCAGCGGCGGCGGCTCCGTACCGGCGTGGCTGGGCACGTCGGCGTACCGGATCGTGAACCGCGCCCCGGGGACGGGGAGTTCGTGCCGGTTGCGGGGGCTGGCGTACCGGGGGGCCCGGCTCTGCCAGGCGATGCAGCCCGCCACGTAGTGGCCCAGCGCCTCCAGGTGGCGGGCGAGGGGCTCGTCGGCCCCGTCCGCGAGCCGCGCCCGCAGTCTGAGGAACAGCCCGAGCACCCGGTCGCGCAGGGCAACGGCGAGCGGAACCGCCTCGGCCGGCGGGCAACGTTGCTCGTGGGCGATGACGTTGACCAGGTTCACCTCCCGCGGCTCCAGGTGGTCGTCCTTGTCGTACGAGAACAAGTCGTTGTCGGCGCTGACAACGAAGCCCGCCGCGTCGGTGAGCGCCTGCAGGGCCGGCGCGTAGAGCATGTCCGCCGGCAGCCGGACCCGGCCCGCGACGTCGGACCAGGTCAGGGAGAATCGGGTGCCGTTCGCGAGACCTCCCATGGCGACGAAGTCGTTCAGCGAGGGCATCGTCCCGCGCTCGGCCTGCGCCGTCTGCCACGCGGCCCCGAGCAGCCAGTCCCGCGTGCCCTCGACGAACCTGCGGAGCTCGAACGGGCTCAGCACGGTGTGAGTGCGCTGCACCAGGTCCGCCAGGGCGCGGGTCACGGGCCCGTCCGGCAGGACCCCCGCGCCGGGGTTCTCCAGGGTCCGCAGGAGCCGCACACCGTGGTCGGCGACGGCGGCCGTCCGCACCTCGGCGGCTCCCGAGTCCTGCCAGTCGTCAACGGCGTTGGCCCAGTAGTTCCACTCGGTGAAGAGCAGGACCGCCTCGGCGTCGCCCCGGGGGATGATGCGGCAGGAGAAGTCGGCGCTGTGCGTGGCCAGCCCCCAGGCGCGCTCGACCGGGTCGGGGTAGAGGCCGAACGCGTCGAGCCACCCGACGGCCCGGGCCTCGACCTCCTTGGCCTCGGGGTGGATCAGGTCTCGTTCCAAGGGGCAGTAGAACGGCGGTAGTTCCGCGCCGATGCGGGACGGACGTACCGGCTTCCCGCTCTCCACGGCTCAGCCTCCGATCCGGAAGCGCAGCAGGCGCGTCTCCATCGCGTGGTCGCGCCAGATGCGGAAGAGCTTGCTGTGCACGATCGTCGACTCCCCCAGCCGCTCGGCCGTCCAGGTCGACGGAGGGGCACCGGCGCGCAGGCGGTCGAGTTCGGCGGTGTTCCACGCCATGGACTGCACCCAGAACTCCGCCACCCGGTCGGTGACGTCCTCGTCCTGCTCCAGTTCGAAGCCGGCCGCCCGGGCGGCGGCCAGGTACTCCGCGCGCGTCCCCAGGCGCGTGCGGTAGTAGCCGTCGATGAACGCACGCGTCTCGGGACGCACCACGAAGTGCTCCTGGATCCCGAACCACCCGCCGGGCCGGAGCGCCCGGGCGACGACTTCGAAGAGCCGGGCGCGGTCGGTGTAGCCGCTGCTCTCGTTCGCGTAGGCGGCGTCGTACGCGTGCGTCTCGTCCAGGTCGTGCACGTCTCTCAGCACGGGCGTGACGCGGTCGCCGACCCCCGCCTGGGTCGCGAAGCGCGTGACGATCGGGACGTGTTCGGCCGCGATGGTGAGCCCGGTGACGGAGGCGCCGTGTTCCTGTGCCCAGTAGAGGGAGGCGCCGCCGAGGCCGCAGCCGATGTCCAGGAGCCGGCGGGGAGGCTTCTCGTGCGCGCCCCAGGAGCGGGCGGCGTGCTCGACTATCGCCTCCTGCGAGTCGACCATGCGCTGCTTGAGTTCGCCCTGGGCCACGGTGGTGTACGGGTGGGACCCGGCCGCGAACAGTCCCACGTGGAAGTGCACGCGCGGACCCGGACCGTACTTGTGCAGGATGTCCTTGGTCTTGCGGCTGTAGTAGAGCCGCACCTTGTCGTCGTCGCTCACGGACTGACCGCCGCCTAAGGACGATACGAATGGTGAAACGCTCATGTGGTGTCCGCCCCTTCGTGGCGTAGGGCTGCCAGGACGCGCTGCGCCGGCGCACTCCCCGCGCGCCGCCCCGGCACTCTGTTGAAGCACGGATCATCGTGGCACTTCTCCTGCTTCGCGTCAGCCCACCCGGACAGCACAAGTCTCAGGAGACCGCGAAGAAGGCATTCTGTTGACGCTCCGGCGTGCGCCGGAGCGGCCCGGAGGCGCACAGTCGTCCCGGTACCCGCGTCGCGGCCGGTCAGCCGCCCGGTGTCCGGCGCGCCAGCGGGGTGCCGCAACGGCTGCAGAAGCGTGCGTCGGCTTCGATCGCGTGGCGGTGGCACTGTCCGCAGACGAGGTGCAGGCCGCACGGGGCGGCCTCGTCGGGCCGGGGACGGCGGCCGATGCCCATCCCGGCGCGGCGCCGGTGGGCGGTGAGGAAGACCAGCCCGTCCGGACCGGCCGCGAGCCCCCGGGGAGCGCCGCGCGGCAGGACGGCGACGGACCCGGGGCGCACCTCGCGCCCGGCGCCGGCCAGGGTGAGGCGGCCGGCGCCCGCGACGACGACGAGCAGGACGTCGAGGTGGTCCTCGGTGTGGGGGGCGACTTCGGCGCCGGCGGGCAGCCGGACCACGTTGGCGTCGAGCTGACGGTCGCCGTCCCGCAGCCGCCACAGCGCGCCGCCCTGCTCGGCGGCGGCGTGCGCGACGAGCTCGCCGAGGTCGGCCCCTGCGGCGTCCGGTGCGGCGATCTCCGCGTCGGGCCCGGTTCCCGGGCCGTTCCTCGTCGCCACGTCGCATCCCCCAGCCGTGCCGGGGTGCACGTCACCAGGGCGGTCCGCGTCCGGCATATGTACACGGTAGGGGCACGGACGCGGCGGGTCAGGTCAACGGCGACGTCGGCCGGTGCGGTGTCGATTCCGTCTCGTGACGTACCGTCCGGTGGCGACCCGACGGTCATGTTTTACGATCCGTCCCATGACAGACGGTACGGATCGCTCGAACACTCCCCAGCAGGACCCCGCCGCGGGGCAGGGTGGCTACGGATATCCCCAGGGGACGCCCGGCGGTTACGGTTTCCCGCAGCCCGGGCAGCCCAATCCGTACCAGCAGCCGCTGCCCCAGCCCCGGCTTGCCGCAGGGCCGCCGCAGTACCCCCAGGCGCCGGGGTCCCAGCCGTCTCCGGCCGCGTTCACGCCCTCGCCCCAGCCCGACTGGCAGGCGTTGGCAGACCGTTCGGAGTCGCAGAAGCGCACGCGCAAGCGGATCTGGATGGCTGTCATCGGCGTGGCGGCCTGCGGACTCGGCGTGGGCGCCGGGTTCTTCGTTCTGGACAGGAGCGACAAGGGCGGAAGCGGTCCGGGGCCCGGCACCTCGCAGGCGGCGCCCACCGCCTCAGGCCAGGGCTCCTCGGACGCCAACGCGCCCACTGTCCCCGGAGAACCGAACCTGCTGCGCGACCGATCCGGCCAGGTGAACATCGCGCTCAGCCCCGACGCCGTCCTCGGCACGGTGGACAACGGCAATGTGCTGCGCCTGCGCAGCAACGGCAACTCCTACGCCCAGGCCGCCGAGCAGGTCGTCGACGCGTCCAAGAGCTTCACCGTCTCCGCCTGGGTCTACAACGAGGCTGACGGCGGCTCGCGGTTCGCCATAAGCCAGGGTGACGGCACCTCGTACTCCTTCGAATTGGGCCGCGAGGACAGCAACGGCAAGAAGACGTGGGTGTTCCGGATGCAGACCGACGAGAAGGGGGCGGCGTCCACCGCCGTGGGAGCCGCCTCCGACGGCTTCAACACGGTGCGCACCTGGGCCCTGCTGACCGGCGTGTACGACTCCCAGGCCAAGGCGCTGACGCTGTACGTCGACGGCAAGGAGGCGGGCCGCGCCCCGGTGGCCACGGCCTGGGCGGGCCAGGGTCCGCTCCAGTTGGGCCGCTCCCGCCACCACGGGATCTGGAGCGGACCGTGGGCCGGGGTCATCGGCCACGTGCTGGTGTGGGACAAGCCGCTGACCGCGGATCAGGTGCTCGCGCTGAAGGGCGGAAAGCTGGACAAGGAGATCAAGCCCACTGGTTCCTGGCTCGTCGGTTAATCCCTCTCCGAGTCGTTTCGCGCCGATTTGCTCATCACGGGCAGATCACGCGGGTGGAAGGGTGTCTCACCGGTCGGATAAGGTCACCGCTGGCCCGGACACCGGGCCGACGTCCGTACCAGAGAACACCCAGCAGACCGCCCGGCATCGGGGTGCGGCCGAGACTCCACGAAGTGAAGGCCCTCAGTTGCAGCGGCGCGCGGGCCGTCGTTCTCGTCCGGCACCGGGGGATGAATTGAATACGCTTTCCGTCGTGATTCCGGCGCTCAACGAGGCGCCCAACCTGCCCACCGTGGTGAACTCGGTGCCCACGGGCGCGCTCCGCGCCCTGGGATGGGAGACCGAGGTCATCGTCGTGGACAACGCCTCCACCGACGACACGGCCGCGGTGGCCGCCTCGCTCGGCGCCAGGGTCGTCTCGCAGCCCGAACGGGGGTACGGCAACGCCTACCACGCCGGGTTCCGCGCGGCCAGCGGCGACGTGATAGCCACCGGCGACGCCGACTGCACCTACCCGTTCGACTCGCTGCCCGAGCTGCTGGCCACCTTGACCGAAGCCGACGTCGAGTTCATGACGACCGACCGGCTCCGGCGTGAGAACCGCTCGGCGATGAAGCCGTCCCACACCGTGGCCAACTACGCGCTGAGCGCCCTGAGCCGGGCCCTGTTCCGCAACGGGCTGCGCGACTCACAGTCCGGCATGTGGGTCTTCCGCCGCTACGTCTGGGACGGCGTCGACGTGAAGTCGACGGGCATGGCCTTCTCCCAGGAGATCAAGAACGCCGCCACCCGGGCCGGTTACCGGTGCCTCGAAGTACCGATCGAGTACCGCAACCGCCAGGGTCAGGTGAAGCTGAACGCGCTGCCCGACGGCATGGCCAACCTGCGCCAGCTCTTCGAGCACCGCTTCCGCCGGCCGGCCGAGGGCCGCCCCGCGAGCTGCGAGCGGCGGCACACCCCGGCATGAGGAAACGCCTGATCCGGGCCGCCCTGGTGTTCGTGCTCGCCGCGGGCTCGTGCGCGGGCGCCTGGTCGCTGCCGGCCGTGCGGACGGTCCTCCTGGAGTCGTTCAGCCGTCAGCAGACCGTCTTCATCGAGCTGTACTTCACCGAGAACCCGCGCTTCGACGGCGCGAGCGTCCTCGTCCCCTTCGCCGTGAACGACCGCGGCTCCGGAGCCCGTTCACTCGTCGCGACGCTCACCGTCGAGGCCGCGGACGGCCGAGTGCTGGCGACCGGAACCTACCCCGTCGAACCCCACCAGGGCGCCGCCGTCCCGGTCACGGCGCGGGTCCGCGTCAAGGGGACCGACGTCGCCCTGGTCCGGGTCTCGCTGACCGGGCACCCCCAGACACTCCACTTCCGCTTCGGCCCGCCCCCGGAACTCTGATGCGCACCGTTCTCCAGATCACCCCGTACTACCCCCCGCACCTCGGCGGCCTCGAACGCGTCGTGCTCCACCTGTCGCACCGCCTCGCGGAGCGCCACGACGTCCGCGTCGTCACCACCACGCTGGGCTCCGGCGGCGCACCGCGGCGGGCCCGGGAGGACGGCGTGTCCGTACGCAGGCACCGCGCCGCCGAGTTCGCCCACACCGCGGTGGCCCCGGGGCTCCTCGGCTCGCTGCTGGCCGCCCCGCGCGGCGCCGTCCTGCACGTGCACTGCGCTCACGCCCTCCTGCCGGAGACGGTGGCGCTCGCCGCCCGGCTGCGCCGGCAGCCGTTCGTCCTGCACTTCCACCTCGACGTGGACGCCAGCGGACGCCTCGGCGGGCTCCTGCCCGCCTACAAGAAGCACGTCTTCGGGCGCGTCGCACGCGCCGCCGCGGCGGTCATCGTGCTGACCCGGCAGCAGGCCCGCTTCGTCGAGGAGGCCTACCGGGTGCCCGCAGCGCGCGTGCACGTGGTGCCCAACGGGGTCGGCCCGGAGTTCTTCCGGCCCGTCACCGCCCCGCTCGCCGACCAAGCCGCCGCCCCCCGTCCCCTGCGCCTGCTGTACGTCGGCCGCCTCAGCGCCCAGAAGAACGTCGCGCGGCTCCTCGACGCGATCGGCCTGGCCGACGCCCCGGTCAGGCTCCGCGTCGTCGGCGGCGGCGAGCTCGATGCCGACCTGCGGGCCCGGGCCGCACGCCTCGGCCTCGGCGAGCGCGTCGAGTTCGCCGGTCCCCTGTACGGCGGGGAACTCCTCTCCGCCTACGCGGACGCCGACGTATTCGTCCTGCCCTCGGACCGCGAGGGCATGCCCCTGGCGGCGCTGGAGGCCATGGCCGGCGCCCTCCCGGTCCTGGCCACCGACGTGCCCGGCACCACGGAACTGCTCCGCGGCGTCGGCCTGCTGGCCGCACCGGAGCCGGCCGCGCTCGCCGCCGCGGTGGACCGCCTCGCGGCCGACCCCGGCCTGCGCCGCGAGCTGGCCGGCCGCAGCGCCGAGCGGGCCCGCCGCCACACCTGGGACGAAGTCGCGCGACGCGTGGAGCTCGTGTACCGGGAGGCCGGGATATGAACCCGCCCCCCTGGCTGCGCGGTCGGCTCGGTGTCCTGCTCAGCCTCGGCCCCGCCTGCGCCGTCGAGATGGTGCCCGGCGTCCCCGGCCCGCTGCTCGCGCCGGTCGGCCTGTGGCTGCTGCTCGCCGCCCCCGTGCTGCTGCTGCGCGGCTTCACCGACAAGGTGGTCTCCACCCGCAGCGGCTCCCTCATGCTGGCGACGGGCCTCGCCGTGCTCCTCGACATCCTCGTGGCGCTGTCCGTCAACACCGTGCTGCCGCCGCTCGGCGTGGAACGGCCCCTGACCCGGCTGGTGCTGGCCGCGGCGACCACCGTCGTGCTCCTCGTCCTCGGGATCCTCGCCCCCCAGTCGGAACGCCCCCTCCTGCGCGGCGCCCCCCTGCGCGGTGCACGCCCGGTGGCCTGGGCGGGCGGAGCGGCGCTGCTGCTCGCCGTGGCCGGCCCGATCCGCCTCAACAACGGTCTGGGCGGAGCCGTCAGCACGGTGTCCCTGGTCCTCGTCGCGGCGCTGGTCGTCCTCCTGCTGGTACGCCACGGGCGCTGCTCGCCGCCCGTCCTGGAGGCGGGGATCTACGCGGCTTCCGCCGCCCTGCTGCTGCTCACCTCCCTGCGCGGCTGGTACATCACCGGGCACGACATCCAGCGCGAGTACCTCTACTTCCGGCTCACCCTCGGCGGCGGGTTCTGGGACATCTCCGCCTACACCGACCCGTACAACGCGTGCCTGAGCATCACCCTCCTCCCGGTCAGCGTGTTCCGGCTGACCGGGATCGAGGACGTCTACGTCTTCAAGGCCGTTCTGCCGCTGCTGTTCGCCCTGACCCCGGTGCTGGTCCACCGCGCGGTGCGCAACGTGGCGCCCCCGCTCGTGGCGCTGCTCTCCGCCGTGTTCTTCATGGCGTTCCCCACCTTCTTCACCGACATGCCGTTCCTGGGCAGGCAGGCCATCGCCTTCCTCCTCCTGGCCTGCGCGATGCTGGTCCTGACGGATGCCCGCCGCCCGCTGCCCCTGCGGCGCGTGGTGTTCACGGTGCTGCTGGCCGGAGTGGTCCTGTCGCACTACTCGACGATCTACGTGATCGTCGGCACCCTGGCGACGGCGTTCACCGTGGACAAGGCCTGGCGGCTGGCCTCCCGCCGGGGCCGCGCCCATCCGCACCGCCCCCGCGGCCAGGACCGCATGCGGACCTTCCTGACCTGGTGGACGGTGGTCGTCCCGGCCGTCCTCGCCCTGCTGTGGGCCGGTCCCCTCACCCACACCGGCGGCCAGCTCGAAAGCACCCTGCGCGTCGTCGCGAGCGACCTGTTCGGGCCCGGAGGCGCCCGCGGCGGCTCCTCCGACACCCGCTACAGCCTCTTCGGCGGCGCCGGGGTCACCCCCGAGGAGCGGCTCGCCGAGTACCGCGAGGACACCGTCGCCTACACCCGGGCCGACCGCGCCGCGGGCAAGTACCCGGCGCTGGAGGGCCTCGCGAAGTACCCCACGCCCGTGGCCGAGAAGGAGAACCTGCCGCTCACGCCCGCCGGCCGGGCCCTCGCCTCCGCCGGCCTGAGCGTGTCCGCCCTCAACGGGGTCCTCCGCCAGGCAGCCGCCCTGCTGCTCCAGGTCCTGGTCCTGGTCGGGTTCGTGATCGCCCTGCGCGGCCGCAGGAGCCCGTTCACCCCCGTCCGGGACCAGATCACGCTGACCGTGGGCGCCCTCGCGATGATGGGCCTGTTCACCCTGGTCCCGCAGCTGTCGGTCGACTACAGCGTGCTCCGCGCCTTCCAGCAGGGGCTGTTGTTCTTCGCCCCGTTCATCGCCGCCGGCGCCCTCTGGGCGGTGGGCTGGGCCGGCCGCCGCGCAGTCCCCGTGCTCTGCGCCCTCGTCGCCGGGCTCCTGCTCGACCTGACCGGGGTGGTCCCCAAGGCACTGGGCGGCTACCCCGCGCAGCTCGCGCTCAGCAATTCCGGACCCGCCTACGACATCTACTACCCGCACGCCGAGGACCGCCGGGCCGCGATGTGGCTCAACCAGCGGGCGGCGGGCGACGACCTCGTCGTACAGACCGACCGGTACTCCTTCAGCCGGCTCCAGACCCTCTTCACCGTCCGCACGCAGGACAGCGTCCACCCCGCGCTGCTGCGGTCCCAGTCCTACGTCCTGCTCGGCTCCACCCCCACCCGCAAGGACGAGGTCACGGTCTTTTTCCGGGGCGACCTCGTGACGTACCGGTATCCGCGCGAACTCCTCGACACCACTCGCAACCTCGTCTACAGCAACGAAGGGGCCGTGATCTACCGGTGAACCACCCCCCGCGCCGGCCCCGGATCCTGCTCGTCAGCCACTACTACCCGCCGCACCTGGGCGGCATCGAGAACGTCGTCCGGGGCGAGGCCCTCCACCTGGCCCGGCACGGCGCCGACGTCACCGTCCTGACCAGCGGCGACCGTGCCGGAATCCACCACGAGGACGGCGTCCGCGTCGTACGCGTCGCCGCGTCCAACGCGGTGGAACGCCGATCGGGCGTCCCCTTCCCGCTGTTCTCGCCCGCCTTGCTGCCCGCCGCCCTGCGCTGGGCCCGCCACGCCGACGTCGTCCACGTCCACGACTGCCTCTACGCGTCCTCCTGGGCCGCCGGACTCGCCGCGGCCGCCACCCGCACCCCCACCGTGGTGACCCAGCACGTCGGTCTGGTGGCGCACCCCTCGGCCCTCGTCCGCGCCGTCCAGCGGGTCGTCTACGCCGTCGCGGGCAGGCCCCAGCTCCGCCGTGCCCGCCGGGTGCTCACCGTCAACGCCGGCGTCGCCGCGTTCGTCCGGAGGCTCGGCGCCCGGGCCGATGCCCACCACCACCTCTCCAACGGCGTGGACACCGGCCTGTTCCGGCCGTCCGCCGACCCCGCGGAGCGCGCCGCGGCCCGCGAGCGGCTCGGTCTGCCCGCCGGACGGATCCTCGTCCTCTTCGCGGGCCGGCTCGTTCCGAAGAAGGGGTACGGCCTCCTGCTCGACGCCCACGCGGGCGACTCCGCGTACGACCTCGTCTTCGCCGGTGACGGGGACGGCGCGGCCCTCGACGGGCGTCCCGGCGTCCACCGCCTCGGCGCCCTGTCCGCCGGGGAGCTCGCCGACGCCTACCGCGCGTGCGACGTGTTCGCCCTGCCCTCCACCGCCGAGGGCTTCCCGCTGACCGTCCAGGAGGCCATGGCCTCCGGCCTGCCCGTCGTCACCAGCGACGACCCCGGATACGCCCCCTACGGCTTGGAGGGCGACGTCGCCCTGCTGGTGCCCCGTACGGTTCCCGCGCTGCGCGCCGCGCTCGGCGGCCTGGTGGCGGACCCGGGCCGGCGGGCCGCGATGGGGGCCGCTGCCCGCCTGCTCGCCGAGGAGTCGTTCGGCTGGGACCGGCACGTCGCAGCGCTGCTCGGGCACTATCGGGAAGCCGGCCGTGGGTAGGCACGCCCGGCCCGCGGACCAGATGTTCCGGAGCTCCTTCTTCCTGCTCGCGTCCACCGTCACGACGGCCGGTCTGAGCTTTCTCTTCTGGGTGGTCGTCGCCCGTTTCTACCCGCCCGAGCAGGTCGGGCTGGCCACCTCGCTGATCTCCGCGACCTCGCTGCTGTCCTACCTCAGCATGTTCGGCCTCAACAGCACCCTGATCCGCTTCCCCGCCGAAGGCACGGCCCGCAACGGCCAGATCACCCAGTCCACGGCGCTGGTGCTGCTGGTCTCCTGCGCCGCCGCCGGGATCTACCTGCTCGGGCTCCCCTGGTACGGCCACAAGCTGCTGTTCGTCCGCGAGCACCCGCACCTGGCCGCCCTCTTCGTCCTGTCCTGCGCCTGCGCCTCGCTGAACCTCCTGGTCAAGTCGGTCTTCATCAGTGCCCGGATGGCCCAGTACAACGTGCTGTCCGACGGGATCCTCCAAGGCCTGGCCAAACTCGCCGCGCCCGTCGCCCTGGTGGGTTTCGGCGCGGCCGGGATCCTCGGCTCGGCGGGCATCGGCTACGCGGTCGCCGGAGCGGCGGCCCTGCTCCTGCTCCGGCGCCGCCTCGGTTTCCGGTTCGATTTCCGCACCCGGGGCACGCGGCTGCGCGAACAGCTCCGCTTCTCCGTCGCCAGCTACGTGTCCAGCCTGATCAACCTGGCGCCCGTCCTGGTCACCCCGCTGATCGTGCTCCAGAAGCTGGGCGCCGCCGAAGCCGGGTACTACTTCGTCGCCTTCCAGATCGCCGCCCTCCTGAACTCCGTCTCCACCGCCGTGGGCGAGGCCGTCTTCGCCGAGGTCTCCTCCGACGAGTCCCGGTTCGGCGAGCTCCTGCGGCGCTCCGCGAAGATCATCGCCGCCGTGCAGGTGCCCGCCGTCGCCGTCGTCGCGGCCGGCAGCGGGCTGCTCCTGCTCATGTTCGGCGGCGGGTACGCCACCGCCGCGAGCGGGCTGCTCAGCGTGCTCGCCCTGGCCGCCCTCGCCGTCGCCCTCAACACCTGGGCCTGTTTCGGGCTGAAGCTGGCCGGGCGGATGAAACAGCTGATCACCGCCAACACCATCCTCGCGGGCACCTCCATCGGCCTGTCCGCACTGTGGGCGCCGCGCGGGCTGGTCTGGGTCGGCTGTGCCTGGGGCCTCGGCAACCTGACCGCCGGACTGTTCGCCACCGCCGCGCTACTGCGCGGCCGTCCCTCCGCGCCCCGCCCCCCGGAACCGGACGTCGACCCCGGACCGGGCTGGTCCCCCGTCGACACCCTCCAGCTGCGTGCCGTCCGCCTGCCCGGCCCGACGGCTCCGACGGCTGCCGCCCCGCCTTCCGCCGCCGCACCACCTGCCGAAAGGTACCGCCCGTGAAGATCGTGGTGATCAACGCCTACGTCCGGGAGAACGCGGGCGACGCCGCGCTGCTCTCCGTCTGCCTGCGCCAGATCCGGGAGGTCCATCCCGACGCCGACATCTCCGTCGCCGGCATGGAGGACCCCGCCGTCCACCCCGCGTTCGAGGGCGCCCCGAACCTCGGCTCGATCCGCCGCCACGTCGCCGACGGGACGGCGTCGCTGCCCCGCCGGATCCTGCGGAAGGCGTACGTCGGCGCGACCGCCGCCGGCCTCCTCCTGCTGCCCCGCGCCGCGGCCGGGCTCCTGCGCGGGGCCCTGCCCGCCGAGGCGCGGCGCGAGGCGGACGCCCTGACCGGCGCCGACCTGGTGGTGTCCACCGGAGGGGCGTACGTCCTGGCCCGCCCGGGGCTCGACGGCCACCAGAACCTCTTCTTCGTCCTCCTGCCCGTCCTGCTCGCCCAACGTGCCGGCGTGCCGGTCGTCTTCGCCCCGCAGTCCTACGGGCCGTTCCCCTCGTCCCTCCAGCGGCGCCTCGTGGCCCGCGCCCTCGGCCGGTCCCCGCTCGTCCTGGCCCGCGAGGACGTCAGCGTGGCCCAGCTGCGCGGCTGCGGCCTGCCCGATGCGGTCGTGACCCGGGGCGTCGACTCCGGCTTCGCCTTCGACCCGCCGCCGGCCTCCGACTGGCGGGCCCGGCTCGGCGTCGGACCGCAGCAGCGGCTGGTCGGGGTCACGGCCCGCCGCTGGCTGGCCCCGGCCGCTCAGGACGCCTACGAACGGGCCCTGGCCGCGACGATCGACGCCGTCCAGGGCACCGGGGCCCGCGTCGTGCTCATCCCGCAGGTGAGCACCGACTACCTGGGCGACGACGACCGCGTCGTGGAGCGCCGGATCGCCGCGCACTGCACCGCGGCGCCCCTGCTGGTCGAGGACAGGGTGGACTACCGCGACCTCAAGGGCGTCTACCGCGAGTGCGCCCTGCTGATCGGCACCCGCTTCCACTCGGTGATCTTCTCCCTGACCAGCGGAGTGCCCTGCGTGGCCATCGAGTACGAGCACAAGACCCGCGGCATCATGGCCGACCTCGGCCTCGGCGCCCACGTGCTGCCCATCGAGGACGTCACCCACCCCCGGCTGTGGGCGCTCGTCGAGCCGCTGCTCCAGGACGACTCCGGCTACCGCGAGCAGCTGGAGCGGCGCCTGCCCGGCTACGTCGCCGAAGCCCGCCGCTTCCCCGACCTGCTGCGGGCCGCCCTGTGAGCCCCCGCACGGTGGCCGTCGTCACCCCCTACTACCCCCCGCACCTCGGCGGCGTGGAGCAGTACGCCGCCCGGGTGGCCCGCGCCGTGCACGACGCGCCCGGATTCGAGGCCGTCGTCCTCACCAGCCGCCCCGGGGTCCGCACCCGTACCTCCGTCGAGGACGGCGTACGGGTCGTCCGGCTCGGCTCCTGGCTCCGGCTCTCCAACACCCCCCTGAGCCCCCTGTGGCCGCTCCAGGTCCGGTACTGGCTGCGCCGCACGGGCGCCGACGTGGTCCACGCCCACGCCCCCGTGCCGGGCCTCGGGGACATCGCCGTCGCGGTCGCCGGACGCCGTCCCACCGTGCTCACCTACCACGCCGGCTCGATGCTGAAGGGCGGACCCGGCACCGGCGCCGCGGACCGCCTCATCGGCGTGTACGAACGCCGGGTACTGCCGAAGGTGTTCGCGAGGGCCCGCGCGCTGGTCGCCGTGTCCCCGGTCTCCCTGGCCGCGGGGCGGCCCGGAGCCCTGGAGATCAGCCCGGGCGTCGACATCGGCCGGTTCACGCCGGGTCCGCCGCCTTCAAGCCGTCCGCCGACGCTCCTCTACGTCGGCCGGATCGACCGGTCCTCGGCGTGGAAGGGCGTCGACGTCCTGGTGCGCGCCCTGGCCGGGGTGCCCGGGGCCCTGCTGCGCCTGGTCGGCGGCGGCGACGCGGTCGCCGGCCACCTCGCCCTGGCCGCCTCCCTCGGCCTCGCGGACCGGGTCACCGCGGCCGGGGAACTGACGGGCCGGGACCTCGCCCGGGAGGTACGCGAAGCCGCGGTGCTGGTGCTGCCCTCCCTCACCGAGGCCGAGTCGTTCGGCATGGTCCTGGTGGAGGCCATGGCCTGCGGCACCCCGGTGGTCGGCTCCCGGGTGGGCGGCATCCCGTACGTCGTCGAGGACGGGCGGACCGGACTGCTGGTGCCTCCCGGCGACCCCGTCGCGCTGGCGGGGGCCTGCCGGCGCCTCCTGGAGGACGGCGCTCTGGCTGACCGGCTGGCCGGGGCCGGGCTGCGTACCGCACGTGAACGGTTCTCCTGGAACGGCCTCCTGGCCCGGTACGTGGAGCTGTTCCGCTCGCTGTGACCCGCGGCGGGACCGCGGCGGGACCGCGGCGGGACCGCGGCGGGACCGCGGCGGGACCGCGGCCGGGACGCCTCCCGGGCGGGCCGGGAGGCATCCCGGCTACCGCGGCTGCTGCTTCTCGTACTCCTCGATGGCGGCCCGGAGCGCGGCGAAAGCGGGTTTCGCGGAACCGTCGTAGCGGCGCAGCCCGTAGTACTTGGAATGGCTCTTGTCGTTGCCGGTGGCCGTGTCCTGATGGGCGAACCAGAACGCGGCCGCCACGTACTTCTCCTTCGCGGCGGTCGGCACGGTGTCGGTGGCGATCCGCGCCTGGAACGCCTCGGTGACGTGCGTGATGTTCTCCGTCCGGGACTTCTCGTCGGCGGCGGAGTTGCCGGGGCCGTCGGTCGGCGCGCCCGTCTCCGTCAGCCACACGGGGAGGCCGGGCGTCCCGTGCCGCTCGGCGACGCCGACCAGGTTCTCCCCGGCGCTGCTGATCTCCCTGAACACCTTGCCGTCGTGCGGGAGCTGGGGCCACGCGTAGGGGTGGTAGCTGAGCGCGTCGACCACCTTGTTGCCGCCGAGCCTGCAGACCTGCTCCAGGAAGTCCAGGTGGGAGACGTACTTGATCGATTCCCAGGTGCCGACGGCGGCCAGACCGCCCATCAGCACGTACGCCGTCGGGTCGGCTTCGCGCAGCGAGGCGACGGTGGACTTCAGCAGGGTGGTGTACGCCTTCGCGTCGGGCTTGGGGTACCAGAACTGCGGGAGGTTGGGCTCGTTCCAGACCTCCCACGTGTGCACGCCCTGGGGTGCGTAGCGCAGGGCGGCGAGTTTCGCGAACGCGGCGAACTTGCCGGGGTCGGCCGGCGGACAGGTGGGGCGGTGCCCGGAACAGGATGCGGCCCGGGCCCACCCGGGGGTGTAGGCGACCGTGGCGAGGACGTCGAGGTTGCGTTCGCGGGCCGCCTTGACGATCCGGTCGAAGCGCTGCCACTGGTAGGTGCGCGGGCTGTCCGGCTGGATGTTGTTCCAGGAGAGGTCGACCCGGATCCACGTGGTGCCGAGGCCGACCGCGTCGTTGAGGGCGGCGGCCAGGCCGTCGTCGGACTTCCACGTGAGGGTGTCGCCGTAGGACAGGCCGAGCCGCAGGTCGTGCTCCTTGGGCGGCTCGGGCGGCCGCTGGAGGCCGTTGGCGGGACGGGTGTCCGCATCGGACGAGGGGCCGGTCGACGCCGCCGCCACGACCGTCGCGGCGGCCGCCAGGACGAAGGAGACGAGGGCGACGACGAGCCGTTGCCTTGTACTTGAGTGCCCCACCATGGGGGTCAGCCTAGGCCAAGCGCGCGGTTCGCGGTTCGCCGTCCCCCGGCCCGGCCCGGTACGGTCCGCGTCCCGCCCGCGCGGTGCGGTGCGGTGCGGTCGGGTGGTGACGAAACGGTCACGTGCCGCCACGTCCCGGGGCGCGGAATCGTTGATGCGGCATGCAGGAGACGATGTTCGCAGCGCGGGCGACCAGCGGGGGCCCGCGACCGCTCTGGGCGGCATGGACCGAGTCCGACTCTCCGATCTACGACCGGCTGGAGCGGGAGTGGGTGCTGGCGGGCCGGACGGTGCCCCGCCCGCCGGCCCCGGCCGGATGGGACCGGGTCGGGCGCCGAGACCGCTTCGGACGGGCCTGACCGGTGCGCCGGCACCCACAGCGTCCGCCCCGCCCTTCGTCGTCCCAGGCGCTGCTGCCCGTGCTCAGCCGCTGTTCGACGGTGAGGACCGGACCGCACCGGCAACCCGGGCGGCCGCCGCGTAGGCGTGGACGGCGCTGACCAGGGCGGTGCCCGCCGCGATCGCCCATACGAACCACCCCGGGTCCGCGACGGCGGCGCGGTAGGCGGTGACGGCCAGCAGCAGCGACGAGGCGCAGAAGCAGGTGACGGAGACGGCCGGGGGCACCGCGCCGAGGGCCTCGGTCTTCGACGCGCGGTCGAACGACGTGCAGGTCCACGCGAGGACGACGACGGTGGTGACGTACGCCGCCACCTCGGCCGCCACCGGCGACGCGGGCGCGCGGGCCGCGGTGGCCACCACGGCCGCGGCCTGGAGCTGGGTGACGCCCACGATCGCGTACACGATCCGGCCGGCGACCGGCGGGTTCGGCAGGGTCGTGCCGAACCACGAGGCGAGCGTCCAGAACGCGCCGGTGAAGGCCACGACGTTCAGCAGGCCGGACCAGGTCGCCGCGGACAGCGACGTCAGTTCGCCCGCCGCGGCGGCGAGGGCGAGCAGGGCGGCCGCGGCGTACCCCCACCGTGCCGGGCCGGAGCCGTGGCGCGGGAAGCGCACGCCGTGGACGGCGAAGAGCAGGCCGCCGACACCCGCGCCGAGGGCGGGGAGCCAGCCGGGCAGGTCGGCGGAGCCCGTGCGGAGGGCGGCGCCGAGCAGGCAGGACACCGCGAACACCACGGCCCCCAGCGCCTGTAAGCCGCGTACGACGAACACCGGATAGTGCGCCGGGAGCGGATCCGCGATCCGCCGCGCGGCCCAGGGGTCGTCCGTCCCGCCCTGGTCGAAGGCCGCGGAAGCGGCCCTCCGCCGGGCCGCGACCCGCTCCTCCGCCGGTGGGAGCGGGCCCTTCCCGGGATCCCCCCAGACGGTCACCAGGTAGGCCGACGTGGCGAAGACGACCAGGGCTGCCGTCAAGGCGGCCGCGGGGACGCCCGACAGGCCGACCGGCACGGTCGACGCCGCTTCCACCCGGGCCTGGAGCGGCCAGAGGGCCGCGGCGACGCCCAGCATCGGCACCGTACCGGCGCCGAGGACGAGCCCGGTGCGGAGCGGCTCCCGCAGCCGGCCGGCGGCCCCGGCGGTGGCCGCCCCGGCGTAGACCAGGCCCGCGCCGACGAACCCGGCGGTCTCGACGGTGTTCCAGGCGTCCGCCTTCGCGTGCGCGGTCCTGCGGCCGGCGATCTCCTCGTACGTGCCGGTGCGGGAACCGGTGCCGAGGCACGCGTCGCCCGGGCGCATCAGTTTCCCGTCACACACCGGCGGTCCGGCGTACGTGGCGGAGGCCGCGTCGTGGGCCGCCGTCAGCGCCCAGGCGATGACCAGCCAGCCGATCACGAGGAGCACGGCGCCGATGGTCCGGCCTTGGGCATCCGTCACGGAGTCCGTCACCGCCGGGCCTCCCTGTTCCGCGCGGTGGGCCCCCCGATCACCGGTGGATCCCACGTCGCTCACGCGTCCGTTTCGAGCCACATCCTGACACCGGGCCTCCGCCCCGCCGGGGCGGAGAGGAGGGGCGTCACCTGAACGAGCGAGCCGTGACACGGCTCTGACGAGGGGGATCGCGCGGCCGGCGGGTGTGGTCCGTGAGTTGAGGGGCGTGGTCCGGGAGTTGGGGGCTCGGTCGAAGAAGGTGCCCACCTCCCCGAAGGGCCGCGAGAGCGCCTCGTACGACACGAGGGGTGCGGAGGCGCGAGGGGTGCGGAGCCCGCTCCGGGGAACGGAGACCCGGAGCGGGCGAGTGCACCCAATCCATCAACGACCCGGAGCAGAATCGGTTCCGCAGAATCGGCCGCCGGTTGCCGGAATACGTCGCGTCCGGTCCCGGGTTGAGGCCCACATGGCAGACACCACGAACACGACGGACCCGACGGACCCGACGGACCCGGTGAGCGCTGCGAGCAGCGCGGACACTGCGGGCGCGCCCTTCGACCCGCACGAGCTGCTCGCGCGCAGCCGGCTCGGGGTCCTCGCGACCCTGAAGTCCGACGGCCGCCCCCAGCTGTCCCCCGTCCTGCCGTCGTACGACCGGGCCGCCGGGCTGATCCGGGTGTCGACGACGGAGGGAACCGCCAAGACCGCCAACCTGCGCCGCGACCCGCGCGCCGCGCTGGAGGTGACCGGCCCGGACGGCTGGACGTGGGCCACCGCCGAGGGCACGGTCACGCTCGTCGGGCCGGGCACCGACCCGCACGGTCCCGAGGTCCAGGCCCTGGTGGACTACTACCGGCTGGCCGCCGGCGAGCACCCGGACTGGGATGAGTACCGGTCCGTCATGGTGTCGGACCGCAGGGTGCTGGTGACGATCGCCGTCGACCACGTGTACGGCGCGTCGCTCCGTTGACCGCCGCCCGGCCCGCCGCCGCGGCGGCGGGCCGGGCACCGCAAGTGCGGCCGTACGACCGGGTACCACGTCGGGTGAAACCCACGGGTTCGAGGGGCGGTTGGTGCGACAGCGGGCTGCCGCACTGACTGCGGGGGCTGATCGCCCTCGCCGCCGCGCTCGGTCGTTTCACCGGCGGCGCTGAGAGCTGCACCACCTCCTACAGCCTGAGGGTCGCCCGCGTCCGGACGTCCTCATGTGGTCGCCCCCGGTCTTCTGGGGCGCCCTCGCCGTACTGGTGGGCGGCATCGCCGTGGGCACACGGGCGGTGTGCCGGGGGTGAACCGCCGGCGCCCCGCCCCGGTCCGGTCGCTCCGCCGTTCGAGGGACCGTGCGGTGTGCCGGACGGCCGTCCGCGGAACGGCGGCGCAGGGTCGTTCCCAAGGCCGCGTTCGATGCGCGCCGGTGAGTCGTGAGGTTGGGGAGACGCAGATGCGCATGTTCAGAAGGATCGCTGTGGCGGGTACGGCGGCCGCCGCCTCGGCCGTCCTCTTCGCCGGGGGCGCGCTGGCGGCCGTACCGTACGCCGACGGCCTGGTCGTCAGCTCGGCCGGCGTCAAGGTCCGCGCCAACGCCACCACCAATGCCCGCGTGGTCGGCTCCCTGCGCCCGTGGGAGAAGGTCAGGCTGTCCTGCCAGGTGCAGGCCAAGTGGGTCGAGGGCAACAACGTCTGGTACCGGCTGCACGGCCAGCCGACCGGCTGGGTGTCGGCCCGGTACGTGCACAACTACACCGTCGTGCCCTGGTGCTGACGCGGCATCCGTGACGTGGCCGCGCAGCGGCGGAGGGGCTCCTCGCCGACCGCGCCGGCCACAGGTCGTGCCCTGCGCCGTCGGCGGCGCGGCGCACGTCCGTCTTCCGGACCCGCCGGGCAGCGGCGGGTTCGCCCGGCCACGGGGCGGGCCCTCCCCTCCGCTGGCCGTGATACGGGTCACGGGGGGGGGCGGTGGGCCCGTGGGGCCGGGGCCGCTCGGGCCCGCGGCCCCGACCTCACGCCTTGCGTCGGCCGAGTCCGATCGCCACCAGGAGCGCGGCGGCGAGCACGACGGCCGCGTCGATCGCCAGCACCGTCCGCACGCCGTCGAGCAGCGACGCCTGCGTGGTGGCCAGGACGCCGAGCAGCGGGATGCCGATGGTGATGCCGACCTGCTGGGTGGTGGTGACCAGGCCGGTGGCCAGGCCCTGTTCCCCGTCGGGCACCCCGCTCGTCACGGTGACCCCGTACGAGATGATCGCTCCGAGGTGGAACATGCTGGCCAGCGATACGGCCACGGTCGCCAGCAGGGCGCCGGACTCCGTGCCCACGCCGAGCAGCGCGGCGATGAACACGCCCTGGCCGAGCAGCGAGCCGACGAGGGTGCGGCGGGCGCCGAAGCGGCCGATGAGGGTGGGGGCGTACGTGCCGGCGACGGCGGACGCGATGCCCTGGACGCCGAAGACCAAACCGGTCCGGAAGGCGGACAGGTGCAGGGTCTCCTGGAGGTAGAGGGTCAGGACGAAGACGACCGTCGACATCATCGAGAAGGTCACGAGGCCTCCGATGTTGCCCCAGGCGACCGTGCGCCGCTTCAGCATCGGCAGGGAGACCAGCGGGGCCTCGGCCTTCGCCTCCACCACCGCGAAGGCGGCGAGGAGCACGAGCCCGGCGGCCAGCGTGATCCGGACGTCCGCCCCTCCGAAACCGCGCTGGGCGGCCGTCGACAGGGCGTAGATCAGCGCGAGCAGTCCGCCGGTGACGGTCACGGCGCCGGGTACGTCCAGCCGCGGCCGCTCGGGGGTGCGCGATTCGGGCAGCAGTCCGGGGGCGAGGAGGAGCACGATCACCGAGGCGACCGCGAGCAGCCCCATAGTCGAGCGCCATCCGAGGGTGTCGGTCATGACCCCGCCGAGCAGCATGCCGACGGTGAAGCCGAGGGACAGCAGGGTGCCGGAGATGCCCAGTGCCCGGTCGCGCAGGGGGCCTTCGGGGAACGTGGTCGTCAGCAGGGACATGCCGGTCGGCACGATGATCGCCGCGCCCAGTCCCTGGACGGCGCGTCCGGTCAGGAAGGACGCCGGGTCCCAGGCGAAGGTGGCGAGCAGGGAGGCCGAACCGAAGACCGCGAGGCCTGTCAGGAACAGCTTCTTGCGGCCGTAGAGGTCGGCGATGCGGCCGAAGAGGAGCAGGAAGCCCCCGGACGGCAGCGCGAAGGCGGTGACCGCCCACTGCAGGGCGGACCGGCCGAGGCCCAGGTCCTTGCCGAGGACGGGCAGGGCCACGTTGAGTACGGAGAAGTCGAGCGCCACCATGAACTGGGCGGCGCAGAGTACGAAGAGGACCAGCCTGGCCCGGCCGGAGAGCCGGTGGCCCCCGGGGTCCGCCGTGTGCGGAGCGGTGGTTGTCGTCTGTGTGTCGGTCGCCATGGCCCCACCTTCACGGCGCGGGAATGCCCGTGGAGAGTGGGAACTTATCCTGTTGGTGGCACCACCAGGGGGCCGGCAGGGGGAACTTCGTGGCGACACCGATCGACAAGCACCGCCGGGCTGAACTGCGGGAGTTCCTGATGAGCCGGCGGGCCCGGGTGACGCCGACGGAAGCCGGGCTCCCGGACGGCGGAGCGCGGCGCCGCACGCCCGGTCTGCGGCGCGAAGAGGTCGCCGTGCTGGCCGGGGTCGGGGTGTCCTGGTACCAGTGGCTGGAACAGGGGCGCGACATCACCGTGTCGGCGCAGGTCCTGGACTCGGTCGGCCGGGTGCTCAAGCTGACCAGCGCCGAGCGGCGGCACCTGTACGTGCTCGCCGGCCTCAACCCGCCCGCCCTGGAGGTCGCCCCCGGGGACCGGGACATGTGCCACGGCCTGAAGCGGCTGATCGACGCCTGGATGCCCTACCCCGCGCACATCATGGACGTGTACTGGAACACGGTGATGTACAACGAGGCGGCCGCGCTGGTGCTCGGGATGCGCCCGGAGACCGTGCAGAACTGTCTGGTCGCCTTCTTCACCGATCCGATCTACCGGCTCCGCTCCACGCGCTGGGAGGAGGTGGCGCGCGAGGTCGTGGCCCAGTTCCGGGCGGCCTGTTCGGAGCACCCGCGGGACGAGGGGTTCCGTACGGTCGTCGCGGAGGCGAAGGAACGCAGCCCGGAATTCGCCGCGCTGTGGGAGCAGCGGGACGTACGGCCCGGCGGCCAGCTCCGGAAGGAGATGGAGCACCCGGTCGTGGGCACGCTGCACGTCGAGTCGACCCAGCTGCGCGTGCCGGCCCGACCCGACCTGTCGATCGTGCTCCACACCCCGCTGCCGGGCACGGACACGGCCGCGAAACTGGAGTGGCTGACGTCTCCGGAGGGGCGGCGCGGCCTGATGTACCCCGTCGCGGGCTGAGCGGACGGGGGCGACGGGGGCCGGTTCGGGGCCGGTTCGGGCGGTCGGCTCGGCGGGTTGGATGGCTGGCCGGCCGGCCGGCCGGTCAGGTGCTGCGGGAGCCGAGGGCCGTGACGGCCGCGACCATGCGGTCCCAGAAGCGGTCGGCGTCGAGGGTGACGGCGACCTGTGCGTTCACCGGGCGGTCCAGGTACCGGTGGAGGTCCACGACGGTGGCGCCACGGGTGTACCGCCCGTGCAGTTCGACGGTGACGTTCGCCTCCACGCAGCCGACGATCGACCGGTCGATGACCCGGGCCACCGCGACGGGGTCGTGCAGCGGCGGGTGGGGCATGCCCCACAGCCGGTTGTAGGCGGCGGCGAAGTATGCGAGGAGTCCGGCGCAGGTGTCGCCCAGTTCGGTGCCGAGGCCTTCGAAGCGGGCCAGGATCTCGGGGGTGGCCAGGGCCTGGTGGGTGACGTTGAGCCCGCACATGGTGACGGGGACTCCGCTGCGGAAGACGATGTCCGCGGCCTCCGGGTCGGTGTGGATGTTGAACTCGGCGGCCGGCGTGCGGTTGCCGCGCTCTGTGGAGCCGCCCATCAGGACGATCTCGCGGATGAGGGCGGCGCTGTCGGGGTAGCGGGTGAGCAGCAGGGCGATGTTGGTCAGCGGGGCGGTGGGCACCAGGGTGACCGGCTCCGGGTGGTCCGTCAGGATCCGGTGGATGAGGTCCACCGCGTGTTCCGGGACCACGTCGACGGTGGGGTCCGGGAACCGCGGCCCGTCCAGGCCGGAGGCGCCGTGTACGTCGGCTGCGACGGCCAGCGGCTGGACCAGCGGCCGGTCGCACCCGGCCGCGACGGGGACGTCCGTGATCCCGGCGAGGGTGCAGACCCGGCGGGCGTTGAGCGTGGTCTTCTCCAGCGTCTGGTTGCCGGCGACCGTGGTGACGGCCAGCAGGTCGACGGCGGGATCGGCGGCGGCCAGCATGATCGCTAGGGCGTCGTCGTGCCCGGGGTCGCAGTCGATGATCATCGGAACGGGCACGGGCGCTCCTCCTCGTCGGGGCCGGCCGGTACGGACACCTCCGGGCGGGGGCCCGCGGTGGGCCCCCGGGCCCTTCGCCGACCACGCCGCCCGCCGTCCGTAGCGGGCACGGCACGACGATACGTCGGGGCGGTCACGGCACGGTCCGGATCCGGCCGGATCGCGGGGACGGCGGGCGGGACCCACCGAACGGCCGCAGTCCGCGACGGCGGGTGCCCGACGTCCCGGCCGTCCGAACCCCCCGCCGCCCGTGTCACTCGACCGAACCGTGGGCGCACGGCGACCCGACGACACCACGGCACGGCCTGGATTCCAGCCAGCAAAAGCCGAGAACCCTTTCAGACCTTGTCTCTGCCGCGGCGGCCACGACAGCGGCTGCTGGAGCCAGGACCCCGTGGACTACGTCCCGCGCCCGGAAGCGGCGTTCGCCGCCTCCGGCCCTGCCGACTGAACCCCGCGAGCCGGGACGCGGCAGCTGGACGGTCGAACGCGCGCGGATTCCCCCGGAAGGCCGACGACACGATCACCGTCCCGGTCAAGGACGACGCGAGCCGCGGGGCGGCGATCTGCATCGCGAACACCGGCCCGACGTGCACCTCGTGCGCCCGACCCCCACCTCGCGTCCGGGCGGGAGGTGGAGGTAGCCCCACCCCCGGACCGGGGGTTTGGATCATGGTGGTGGTGGGCGTCGGACACGAGGCTGGGGGCATGAGACGACGCACTCCCGCACTTTCCGCCCTTCTGCTCCTGACGCTCGGGGCGGTGCTCGCCGCCGCTCCCCCGTCCCCGGCGGTGTCGCCGGTGCCCGCCCTGGAACGGGGCGCACACCCCCTGCGCACCACCGAGCCCACGGGCGGCGTGGACGACCTGCGCCCCGTGGGCCGGATGGTGGGCGACGCCCGGGTGGTGGGCCTGGGCGAGGCCACCCACAGTTCGCACGAGTTCCTCACGATGAAACACCGCGTCTTCCGCTACCTCGTCGAGGAGAAGGGCTTCCGCACCTTCGCCCTGGAGGGCAGCTGGAGCACCGGGCTGCGGCTCAACGACTACGTGCTGCACGGCAGGGGCGACGCCCGGCAGATCATGCGCGAGGAGTTCCAGAACACGTACGCCTGGTGGAACACCGACGAGTACCTCGGCCTCCTGCGGTGGATGCGCGCGTACAACGTCCAACACCCGCGGGATCCCGTGCAGTTCATGGGCGATGACTTCGCCTACGCCGGCCCGGAGCTCTACGACCAGGTGACCGACTTCGTCGCCCGGACCCGTCCCGCGCTCCTGCCGGAGCTCACCGCTCTGTACGACGGCCTTCGGCCGACGACCTCCGCCGACGCCTACATGAACGCGTACCTGACGAAGCCGCCGGCCGAGCGGCAGGAGATGGCGAACCGGACCGGGCGCGCACTGACCCTCCTCAGGCAGCAGAACCCGGGGAACGGGGCCGGGGCCGGGGCCGGGGCCGACGGGGAGGCGTACGCCTGGGCCGTGCAGCACGCCACCGCCATCGACCAGACGGCCAGGGGCTACGCCTTCGACTTCGCCGACCCCGCGCAGGTCGCGGCCTGCATGCGCTACCGGGACTCGGTCATGGCCGAGAACGTCGACTGGTGGCAGAAGAACACCGGGGACAAGGTGCTGCTGTCGGCGCACAACGCGCACCTGGCCCTGGAGACCCGCGACCCGGCGCAGTACCCGAAGGTGCAGGGCAGCTTCCTGCGCGACAAGCTGGGCACGGGCTACGTGAGCATCGGCACCACCTTCGACCGGGGCTCGTTCAACGCCACCGGTGACGACGGGAAGGTGCGCCGCCACACCGTGGGCCCGGCGCAGCCCGGCAGCAACGAGTACGTCCTGGACCGGGTCGGCCACCGCGACTACGTCCTGGACCTGCGCAGCGCCCCGTTCGCCGCCCGAACGTGGCTCGCCACGGCCCGCACCACCCGGAGCATCGGCACCGTCTACACCGGGCCCTCGGGAGCCGAGTACCCGGTCGCCCTCGCGTCCGCGCACGACGTCGTCATCCACCTGCACCGCGTCACCGCCGCCCGGCTGCTGCCGGCCGGCCCGGCACCCGCCGCACGGTGAACGGGCCCGTCCGGAGCCGGTTCGGTTCACCGGATCGCTCATCGAATCGGTCACCGAATCGGTCACCGGATCGGTCACCGGATCATCGTCGACCCCAGCTCGCCGGGCGTCTTCGGCACCCAGGGCCCGACCGCCGTGGCTTCTGCGAGGTCCGGCTCGGCCATGCTCACCCGCCAGCCGTCATGGTGCTCGATGGTCCCGGGCAGGACGTAGATCTCCTTGATCTGACCGGTGCCGTGCAGGTAGAGCACTACGGTCTGCCGGTACGAACCCTCGTCGTAGAACTCCGCGGTGATCTTCCCCCGGGCGCCCTTGCCGAACGCGGCGATCCAGTTCTCGGCAGTCTTGCGGGCGGCGCCGTCGTCCGGTGCGTCGTCCGCCAGGGACGCCAGCTCGCCGGGCTTGCCGTCGGCGATGCGCCACACCACCTGCTGGGTGATCCCCAACGTGCCCGTGGACGGAAACCCGACCACGGACAGCGGCGGATGGCTGCTGTAGTCCCCGGCGTACGCGATGTCGTCGGCGTCGTACTCCGCCGAGCAGCCGGTGAGCAGGCCGAGCGCCAGGACGACGGCCGACGCGATGCGGACGGTACGGCCGCTGCGGCCGCTGACGGCCCGTACCGCGGGCTTGTGGTTGTGCACGTGTCACCCTTGCGCTGACGAAAACGGGCCTCCGGGACGCGGACTGCGTCCCGGGCGGTCCCGATACGAGAACAGCAAGGTAACGCGGACGCGCACGGCCCCCGGTGCCGGGGGCCGCAGGCGGCTCCGCACCGGCCGACACCGCCGGCGTCAGGTCCCCGTGCGCGCGCGGCGGCGGCGAAGGCGGAGTGACCCGGTGAAGGCGGCCACCGCGAGGACCAGGGCCACAGCGATGGTCAGGAGCCAGACCGGGATGCCGCCCCACACCGTGAGCAGCTCGTCGTGGTGGATCACCCGCCGGTACGGGGTGTCCGCGGGCGCGGCGCGCAGTTCGTGGTCGGCGTCGATGCGGGACGGGTCCGGGAACCGCTGGTCGATCGCCGTCAGGAACACCGGCCCGGTGCCCGCCAGTTCGGCGAGCGGGCCGTCCTTCGGGGAGACGGTGCCCGCGAACGTCACCTCCGGGGCGGAGCCGCCGATGCGGGAGGCGGGTTCCATGCGGTGGTCGGCCAGCACGTAGAGGCCGAGGGACTGCGGGGTCCGGGCGAGGCGGGACAGCCGCATCGGGTAGACCAGCCGCGGGCTGTCGAAGCGGATCTTCAGGGGGTCCAGGTCGCCGCGCAGCACCGCGTCCGGCCGGCGCGGGGCGAGCCGCACCGCGACGTACTCCCACTTCTGGTCCACGTACGGCTTGACCTCGGCGGCGAGCCGGTCGGAGAGCGTGAAGCCGTTGGCCTCCAGCCAGTTCTGCAGGGCGCTGGGGTCGGTGGCCGTGAGGCGGGCGACGTCGAAGTCGCCGAGCTGCTCGCGGCCGACGACGCCGACCCCCGTCCCGTCGCCGCCCGGCGGCGCGGCTCCCGCACTGTCGCCGCGGCCCGAGGAGAAGGGCCAGTCGGAGTCCCGCGGCCAGAAGTAGCCGCGGGCCCGGCGCTCGGGCCGGGTGAGCGAGGCGAGTTCGCCGAACAGGGTCCCGTCCCCCAGTTCCACCGTCGCCCGCCCCGGCACCGGCATGATCCAGGCGGCCCGGCGGGCGTCGCCGCCGACGGTGAAGCGCATCACGATCTGTTCCGTACGGCCGTCCCAACGCACCACCGAGGTCTCCCGGTCGACCCCGATCCGGGACTGCCCGTCGGGCACCATCGCCCCGCAGCCGCAGGCGTACGCCGGGCTGATCAGGGAGCCCAGCTGGGTCGCGAGCAGGGCGAACAGCAGCGCCAGGATCCTTCGTTTCGTCCACACGGGGTCTCAGACGACCGCCCCCGCGTTCCGGTTCCGGACGCCCGCGCGGCCCGATCCCGTCCTCCCGCCCCCGCCCTTCCCCCGGAGCCACCTGGCCGTCACCGGGGGCTGCCAGCATGCCCGGGGCGACGGCCGGACCGAGGCCGACAAGGAGCTGTGGGCCGCGGCGGACCTGCGCGGGCGCGTGCCGGAGGCCGGCTGGAAGGCGTACGGGAGTGGTCCGCGGGTTCGCGAGGAGGTACTGGAGAGCGTGGCGCGGCTCGGGTTCGCGCTGCTGCGGGGCGTGCCGACCCGGGACCGCGCGGTGCTCGACGTGGCCCGGACGTTCGGCTTCGTGCGCGAGACGAACTACGGCCGGCTCTTCGAAGTGCGCGTCGAGGCGGCTCCCACCGACCTGGCCTTCACCGGCGCCGGGATCGCCCCGCACACCGACAACCCCTACCGGGACCCCGTGCCCACGCTCCACCTGCTGCACTGCCTGAACGGGGCACCCGGCGGTGACTCCGGGCTCGTGGACGGCTTCCACGCCGCCGCGCTGCTGCGTGCGGAGGACCCGCACGCCTTCGCCGTACTGGCCCGCACCCCCGTGGAGTTCGTGTTCGCGGACGCGCACACCGAGCTGCGCGCCGAGCTGCGCGCCGAGCGGCCGCTGATCGACGTGGACCCGCTCGGGCGCATCCGCGAGATCCGCTTCAACAACCGTTCCATCGGCACCCTGCACGGGCCCGCCGACGAGGTCGACGCGTCAACGCGAGTTGTTCGGAGTACGAGACCGTGTCCGGCGGCATCCGCGCGACCAGCGCGCCGACCGCTCGGCGACGCCCCCCTGCGCCCGGGGGCCGGCGGGGCCGGTTCCGGTGGCGGTGCCTGGTTCACGTGCCCAGCCTGCCACGGCCGGCGGGGCGGGCGGGAACGGGGGCGGGGCGGCTGAACCGGGCCGGACCGGACCGCCCCGGACGGGAGGGCGCCGCACCGTACCCGAGGGCGCCGCACCTACCGAAGGGCGCCGAAGCGTACCGGCCGCACCCGGTCCCCGGCCCGTCCGGCGGCTCATCCCCGGGCCGACGCCTCCAGGCACCGCCGCAGCAGTTCCGGGGTGACCTCCTCCAGCGAGCTGGCGAAGGTCCGCGCCGCCGACGCCGGGACCGCCAGGAGCGACGGCACCACCAGGACCCCGCACCCGGCGGCCTCCGCGGAGGCGGCGCCGTCCGGCGAGTCCTCCACCGCCACGCACCGCCCGGGAGCGAGGCCCAGCCGGGCGGCGGCGGCCCGGTAGGGGTCCGGGTGCGGCTTGGTGCGCCCGGTGTCGTCGGCGGACACGGTGAACGCGAAGGGGACGTCGGCCAGCGAACCGCCCACCACCGAGTCCACGACCACCCGCGGCGAGGCGCTGACCAGCGCGAACGGCACGCCCTCGGCCTCCAGCGCGGCCAACAGCCGCCGAGCTCCGGGGCGTACGGGCGCCCCGGCGTCGACCCGGCGGAAGAAGTCCCCGGTGAGCGCGGCGGCGACCTCGGCCGCGTCGCCCGCGCCCGCGGCCCGTACCAGGTGGGCGGCGGTGTCCCCCACCGCCCGGCCGACCACCTCCGGCGCGTCCGCGTGGCTCAGTGCGTACCCGAGCTCCCGGGCGATCTCCTCGGTGGTCCGCCACCACAGCACCTCGGTGTCGACGAGCGTGCCGTCCATGTCGAACAGGACCGCTCCGAGGGCGCTCACGCGGGCCCCGCCACGACGAGCACCGGCCGCTCGGCCAGGCCCATGGCGGCGCGGGTGCCGGGCGCCAGGTCTCCCGCGTCCCGCGAGGGCAGGTCCGCCTTGACCCGGACGCCGCCGGGGAGTTCGAGGTGGAGCCGGGTGACGGAGCCGAAGAAGGAGGCGGAGACGACGGTGGCGTCGCCGTCGGGGTCGGCGCTCGCCGTCACGTTCTCGGGGCGTACGAGGACCTCGACCTCCGTGGTGGCCGGCACCGGTCCGTCCACGGGCAGCCGTACGCCCGCCACCTCCACGAGGCCGGAGCCCGTGAGCCGTCCGGGCAGCCGGTTCATGGTGCCGACGAACTCGGCCACGAACGGCGTCGAGGGGCGCTCGTACAGCTCGGCCGGGGCCGCGCACTGCTCCAGCTTCCCCGCGTTCAGGACCGCGACGCGGTCGGCCATCGACAGCGCCTCCTCCTGGTCGTGGGTGACGAACACGGTGGTGATGCCCAGGGACAGCTGGAGCCTGCGGATCTCCTCGCGCAGGTTCGCCCGTACCTTCGCGTCCAGCGCGGAGAGCGGCTCGTCGAGCAGGAGCACGCGCGGGCGCAGGGCCAGGGCGCGGGCCAGTGCGACGCGTTGCTGCTGACCTCCGGACATCTGGTGCGGGTAGCGGTCGCCGTGGTCCGGCAGCCCCACCAGGTCGAGGAGTTCGGCGGCGCGCTCGCGGCGCTGTGCCGCGCCGGCCTTGCGGACCCGCAGGCCGAAGGCGACGTTGTCGCGGGCGCTGAGGTTCGGGAAGAGGCTGTACGACTGGAAGACCATCCCGGCGTCACGGCGGTTGGCCGGGACGCGGGTGATGTCCTGCCCGTCGACCAGGACTTCGCCGGAGTCCGGCTGCTCGAAGCCGGCGACCACGCGCAGGGCCGTGGTCTTCCCGCAGCCCGACGGGCCCAGCAGGGCGAGGAGTTCACCGGGCTCGACGGTGAGGTCGAGGCCGTCCAGCGCGACGGTGGAGCCGAACGCCCGGCGCAGGGCGCGGAACTCGACGCGCGCGCCCGCGGGCGCGGCGGAGTCGGCGGGCTTCCCGGCCGCGGGGGCGGTGGTGGGCGTGGTGGACATGGGCTCAGGATTCCTTGCGGGAGGTGGTGGCGGGCGTCGCCGCGGCCGTGGACGGGGCGGTGCCCGCCCGGGACAGGGCGAGCAGCAGCAGCCAGGTGATGAGGAGACTGAGGACGGAAACGGCGACCGACATGCGTGCCTGGGCTCCGGAGATCGACACGATCCAGACGGCGAAGGGCTGGAAGCCGAGGAGGGAGGCGATGGTGAACTCGCCGAGGACCAGGGCGAGGGTCAGGAACGCGGCTCCGGCGAGCGCGGCCCGCAGGTTGGGCAGGAGGACGCGCAGGACGACGTACGGCCAGCTCGCGCCGCAGCTGCGGGCGGCCTCGACCAGGGTCGGCACGTCGACGGCGCGCAGTCCGGCGTCGAGCGAGCGGTACACGAACGGCAGGGCCAGCACGGTGTAGGCGAGGACCAGGACGACCGGGAAGCTCTCGTTCTGCACGGCCAGGAAGGTCTGGTAGAGCGGGGTCCGCGACAGGTGCTCGGGGCCCCAGCGCAGGACGGTGGTGATCCCGGTGACCAGGGCGATCGGCGGTACCACCAGCGGCAGCATGCACATCACCTCGACGACCGGCCGCAGCCGCGGGGAGCCGATGCGTACGGCAACCAGCGCGGGCACCGCGAGCAGCAGGGACAGGGCGATGGTCGCGGTGGCGAGGCCCAGGGACAGCAGCAGGCTCCCGGTGAAGCCGTCGGCGGCGAGCAGTCCGGTGTACGCCTCGAAGGAGATGCCCTGCCCGGGCACGTGCACGGTGAAGACGAAGGAGGCGAGGAGCGGCAGGACGAAGTAGGCGCCCGCGAGGGCGAGTACGGCGCCGCGCCAGACGCGGGGCCGGCGCCGGGCCCGGAGCGCGGCGGGGCGCGGGGCCGGGGCCCCGGCGTCGGCCACCGGGGTCGTGCGGGCGGCGGTCGGGGTCATCGCAGCCATCGGGCGCTCCGTCGCTGGAGGGGCAGGTAGACCGCCATGACCAGGCCGGCGATCAGGATCATGTCGAGGCCGAGGGCGAGCGCCACGTTCTCCTGGCCGGTGAGCACGTTGCCGGACAGCGCGTCCGCGATCTTCAGGGTGACCAGCGGTACGGATCCGCCGACGAGGGCCGCCGCCGTGGCGTGCGCGGCGAAGGCGGTGCCGAAGAGCAGCACGAACCCGCCGAGCAGCGAGGGTGCGAGCACCGGCAGGCCGACGTGGCGCCAGAACTGTCCGCCGGTGGCCCCGCTGTTCTGGGCGGCCTCGCGCCATTGGGGGCGCAGTCCGTCCAGGGCGGGGGCGATCACCAGCACCATCAGCGGGGTGAGGAAGTACAGGTAGACCACGGTCAGTCCGGTGAAGGAGTACAGGTTCCAGCCGAGGCTGGCGAGGTCGGCGAGCTGGGTGACGACCCCGGAGATCCCGACCGTGGCGATGAAGGCGAAGGCGAGCGGGACACCGCCGAAGTTGGCCAGGACGCCGGAGGCGGTGAGGGCCGCGCCGCGCAGTCCCGCCGAGCCGGAGGTGACGACGGCCTGGGCGATGACGACGCCGAGGACTCCGCCGATAAGTGCGGTGAGGGCGGAGAGCTGGACGCTGCCGACGAGCGAGTCGAGGTACGGGCCCTGGAGGGAGCGGGCGAGGTGCTCGCCGGTCAGTGCGGTGGCGCCGGTCGCCGGGTCGGTGCGGGTGACGGCGCCGAAGGCGATGGCGCCGAGCGGGATCCCGAAGCACAGGCCGGTGAAGGCGAGGAGGGGGAGGGCGGCGAGCCAGGTGCGCGGGCCGCGCCGCCGGCGGCGGCTGGTGCCGCCGGCGGTCCCCGTCGGGTGGGGGGTGGTGGAGGTGGCGGACATCAGGAGAGGGCCTTGTCCCACTTCTCGGCGAGGGCGGCCTTGGCCCTGTCGAGCTCCTCGGACGCGGGGAACGCCGGGGTGCCCTGGACCTGGGGGAGCTTGGCGACGGCGTCCTTGTCGGCGGTGCCGTCCTGGGTCATGGCGGGCAGCAGCACGGGGCGGGCGTAGCCCTTCAGCCACAGGTTCTGGCCCTCGGCGCTGTACAGGAACTCCATCCACAGGCGGGCGGCCGCCGGGTTCGGGGCCTCCTTGTTGATGGCCTGCGAGTAGAACTGGGCGAAGACCCCGTCGGTGGGGACGGCGACCTTCCAGTCGACGCCCTTGCCCTTGAACTGCTCGGCGTAGCCGGCGTTCAGGTAGTCCCAGTCGATGGAGATGGGCGTCTCGCCCTTCTCGACGGTGGCCGGGGTGGACTCGACGGGGATGAAGTTCCCGCTCTTCTTCAGCTGCCCGAAGAAGTCGATGCCGGGCTGGATGTCGGCGAAGGAGCCCTTGTTCGCGAGTGCGGCCGCGTACACGCCGCCGAAGGCGGAGCCGGACTTGGTGGGGTTGCCGTTGAGGGCGACCTTGCCCTTGTACTCGGGCTTGAGCAGGTCCGCGAAGGTCTGCGGGCAGGTGGGGACGCGGGCGGCGTCGCAGCCGATGGAGACGTAGCCGCCGTAGTCGTTGTACCAGCGGCCGTCGGCGTCCTTCTGGCCGGCGGGGATCTTGTCCCAGGCGGCGACCTTGTACGGGGCGAAGAGGTTCTCGGCGGCCCCGCTGCGGGCGAAGGCGATGCCGAGGTCCAGTACGTCGGGGGCGCGCTTCTGGCCCTTGCGGGACTTGACGGCGGCGATCTCGTCGGAGCTGGAGGCGTCCGGGTTCTCGCTGTTGACCTTGATCTTGTACTTGGCCTCGAAGGCCTTGATGATCTCGCCGTAGTTCGCCCAGTCCGGGGGCAGCGCGATCACGTTCAGCTGGCCCTCCTTCTGCGCGGCGGCGGTGAGGGCCTCCACGGAACCGAAGTCGGCCGCGGAGGTCGCGGCGCCCGGCTGCTTCGCGTTCTTCGCGTCGCCGGCGGCACCGGCGGGCTGCGGGTCGGGGGCGGCGCCGCACGCGCTGAGCGTGGTGAGGACGGTGGCACTGAGCAGTACGGCCGCACCGCGACGGGCGGAGGAACTGAGCACGGTCTCTCCCGGAGACAGATCCAAAAGGGGGTCGTTCACTTGTCTGAACAAGTTGGCTCCAGTTCGCCCGGGCCCGCTGTACGGACGGTGAACGGCGCCCGTCGCCGGGAGCACGACTCGGGGAAGAGACGAGAATGGCCGGAAGCAGACG
Source organism: Streptomyces sp. NPDC058619 (assembly GCF_042717785.1). Taxonomy (NCBI): domain Bacteria; kingdom Bacillati; phylum Actinomycetota; class Actinomycetes; order Kitasatosporales; family Streptomycetaceae; genus Streptomyces; species Streptomyces sp. NPDC058619. The sequence goes on along the minus strand of NZ_JBHXQN010000003.1, from coordinate 235,276 downwards.
TGCCCGGAGCTGCTGGACTGATCATGGAGGGACCGGGGGCCGGGGTCCGCGATCCCGGCACCCGGCACACACCGCGATGAGGGAGCGAACGGCATGGGCACGGTCCGGTACCTGGAGATCGCCGCCGCGCTGCGCGGGGCGATCGCCTCCGGCGAGCTCCCGGTGGGCGGACAGCTGCCCTCCGAGAGCGATCTGGCGGCCCACTGGTCCGCCTCCCGCGGCACGATCCGCCAAGCGGTCGCCACGCTCGCCGCGGAGGGCCTGATCGGCTCCCGTCAGGGGGCGCGGCGGATCGTCCTGCGGGACGAGAGGCGGCACAGCTTCGGCGAGTTGAACAGCTTCGCGCAGTGGGCCGAGGGGGTCGGGCACGAGGCAGGGAGCCGCTTCCTGTCCCGGGTCCGCCGGCCCGCCACGGCCGAGGAGGCGGACCGGCTGCACCTGGCGCCGGGCACCGGGATCCTGGCCGTGCTGCGGCTGCGCCTGCTCGACGGCGAGCCGGTGATGGTGGAGCGGACCGCGTACGCCGACTGGGTCGCGGCGGCGGTCGAGGCGATGCCGGCGGACTGCCGGTCCGTCATGGACGCCCTGGCCGAGGACTCCGGGGTGGTGGCCCACTACGGCGAGCACCTCATCGACGCCCTCGCGGCGGGCAGCGAGGACGCCCGCCTCCTGGGGATCCGGCGCGGTAGCCCGCTTTTGCGCCAACGGCACGTCTCGGCGACGTCGGCCGCCCGCCCCATCGAGTGGTCCGACGACCGCTACAGGGCCGGCAGCGTGACCTTCAGTGTGAGCAACTCAGCGGTAGCAACCCCTCTGGAACGCCGCCCGGGCGACCACTGACCCCCACCGCGCCCTGCGGCAGTCCCGGACCGGAGGTGACGGCGCCGGTCGCCATCGGGCACGACAGCCGCGCACAGGCGCACACGCTCGTCAGCGCAGAGGGCGAGGAGCGCGGTGGCGGACGTCTCGACCGCCGCAAGGAGACCGCCTCGCCCCTGCCGTGATCGCTGGCGGCGTCCTCGTCAGCACGCCCACGCCCCCCAGGACACGCCCCTGTCCTCCAGGACGTGCCCCTGGAGCCGGGATCGGGGCTGGAAGTCCGAGGGCCGGGGCAGGGGGTCCCGGGCAGGTCCGGGGCAGGTACGGGGCAGGGGACGTCAGGCAGGGCGGGTCGCTTCGGCCAGCGCGGTCGGCAGCCAGTCGGCGGTCCGGCCGAAGGCGCACCCGAGGGCCGCGGCCCGGCCGCTGTCCATGGCGTAGGCCCGGTCGAAGGAGAACGGCGAGGCGTCGGCGCCGTGCCCGACGATCCGGTACCGCGGCCGTCGGCCCAGCCGCTCCGCGACCGCCTCGCACAGCGCGGTCACGTCCAGTGCGCCGTGCGAGGCCGCGTTGACCGGCCCGCTGAACTCCCCCTCCGCCGCCCAGTGCAGGAACTCCGCGATCTCCAGGTGGTGGATGAACGAGGTCGCGTACGGGGCCTCGTGGACCGCCACCGGAGTGCCGGAGCCGATCCGCTCCACGTAGTGCGCCAGCCGCCCGGTGAAGTCCGCCGGGCCGCCGCCGAGGACGTGCGCGACCCGTACCGCGGCGAACGGGAGGGCGGGCTCGTACAGGAACACCGCCTCGGCCTGCCGCTTGCCCTCGGCGTACGCCCGCGCGGGCCCGAGCCGGCGCCCGACCTCCCCCGGGTCCCACCACGGGTGCGCGGCCGGGGACGGCGTCCACCCCGGGCCGGCGGGCTCCTCCACCGGGACCCGCCGCCCCGGGTCCGCCGGGCCGGGCAGGGTGGCGGGGTCGTACACCTCCATGGTCGAGGTCATGACGTAGCGTCCGGTCCGGCCGGCGAAGACCCGGCGGGCGACGGCCGCCTGGAGCGGCGTGTAGCAGACCTGGTCGACGACCACGTCGGACGTCCGCGTCCCCAGCACCGCCTGGTTGCCTCGACCGGGACGCGTCGGTGGTCGGGGCCGTGGCCCCGCACCCCGGCCTGTCCGAGGCGCTGCTGCGCGCCGCGGTGGCCCGGTACGGGGTGCAGGTCCACGGCGGGGTCGCCTCCGACCCGGACGCGCGGGAACCCTGTTGGAGGAACTGGCCCGCCACCAACCGCCCGTGCGGTGGGCCCTGCGGAAGACAGCGGTGCACCCGAACGCGACGCCCGGGGCCCTCCTGCCCTGCCTGGCCGACTCCCGGGCCGGCTCCCACGCGGCCGCCCACCCCGCCCTGCCGCCCGAGGCCCTCACTCGCCTCCTCTCGGGCGCGGGCGAGTCACTGGCGGGCGCCGCGGCCGCCAACCCGGCCCTCCCGGCGCAGGTGATGGAGGAACTCCTCGCGCGCTCCAGCGAGCCGGGCGGGACCAGCCCCGCCCGGTAGGCCGGCACGACGGCCTGGGCATGCACCTCCTGGCGGGGGTCGCGATCGCCGTGCTCGGGAGTCTGCTTTCCGCCCGGGCGGCCGCCCCGATGACCGTCGCGTCGGCGCTGCACACCGCAGTGCGGCCCGCCCGGGCGCGGGTGCGGGCGCGAAGATCGCCGGAACGGGTCAGCGGGGCGGCCCGCGCGGGTGAATGAGCGGGTCCCGCCCGTTCCGTACCGGGGTGCGGCCCGTTGGGGGAGGCATGCGCACTCCGATAGACGCCCCGGTAGACGCCCCGGTCCTGCCCGCCGCCGCTCCGGACGAGTCCTTCGCGGAGCTCCCCGTCGAGGCCGGCCCCGGCCCCCTCCCCCGCATACGGGCCACGCTCCGCGGTGACGTCCTCGCCGTCCGCCTGGACGGGGAGTTCGACCACTACACCTGCGTGCCCCTGCACCGCCTCCTCGTGGACGGCGCGGCCCGCGGCGCCCGCCGCCTCGTCCTGGACGCGACCCGCGTGACCTTCTGCGACTCGGGCCTCCTGCTCGTGCTGGACCGGTGGGTCCGGGCCGGCGGTCGCGTGGAGGTGGCCGCCGGCTCCCGGGCCGTCCGGGTGCTGATGGAGCTGGCGGCGCGCCTGCCGCTGCCGCCCGGCGGCGGTTTCAGCCCGTAACCGCCTGCTCCGCGCCCTGCCCCTCCACGATGCGGCCGTCGCGCAGCTCCACGACCCGGTCGGCGAGTTCGATCAGGACCGGGTCGTGGGTGGCGACGAGGACGGTGACTCCCTCGCTGCGCACCACGGCCCGCAGCAGCCCCATGATCTGCCGTCCGGTCTCGGAGTCGAGCTGACCGGTCGGTTCGTCCGCGATGATCAGGTCGGGCTCGTTGGCCAGGGCGCGGGCCACCGCGACGCGCTGCTGCTGTCCGCCGGAGAGTTCGCCGGGGCGCTGTTCCGCGTGTTCGCTCAGCCCCACCAGGGCGAGCAGGGTCCGGGCCCGTTCCTCGCGCTGCGCGGCGGGCACCTTGCGCAGCCGCATCGGTACGCCGACGTTCTCCGCGGCGGTGAGCACCGGGATCAGGCCGAAGGACTGGAACACGAAGCCGATCCGGTCGCGGCGCAGTTCCAGCAGCCCGGCCTCGTCCAGGCCCGCCAGGTCCGTGCCGTCGAGGGAGACGGCGCCGCCGGACGGGGTGTCGAGGCCGCCGACCACGTTCAGCAGGGTGGTCTTGCCCGAGCCGGACCGGCCTTTGAGCGCGGTGAGTTCGCCCCTGCGCACGTCGAACGACACACCCCGCAGCGCGTGCACGGCCTGCTCCCCGGTGCCGAAGCTGCGGTGCACGTCGACCACCGTCAGGATGGGTTCCGGCGTGCTCTCCCGGTGCTGCGTCATGGCGTGCGCTCCCCCTCGAATCGGCCTTCCGGCGGCGTCCGAGGCGCCACCCGTTCGCATTTGCTCACCCGCCACACATATCGCGCAAGTCCCTTCCGCCATGCGTTCGAATCTGGCAGCATCGTCCGCTATCCGGTACCAACGGTCCGGATGGGGGAGGAAACAGGCACATGCTCGGCTTCGTCACGCGCCGGCTGCGCGGGCGACTGCCGCTCGCCGTCGCCGTACTGCTCACCGTCCTGATCACGACGACCGTGCTGACGGCGCTGTTCGCCTTCACCCGCGGCGTCGGCGAGGCGGGGTTGCGGCAGGCGCTCCAGGGCCCGGGCCACTCCCGTGCCACCGTCCTGGTGACCTCCGAGCACGCCGCGGCCTCCCGCGCGGCCGACGAGCAGGCGGTACGCGCCTTCTCCGACGAGCTGTTCGGCCGGCTGCCGGTCGCCGTGGAGAGCCTGGCACGCAGCCGCCCGTACGGGCTGCCCGGGGCGGTCTCCCCCGGCAGGCAGCCCGATCTGACCCTGCTCGCCTCCCTCGACCGGGCGCGCGTACGCCTCCTCGACGGCCAGTGGCCCGGGGCCGCCGCGGAACCCGGACCGCTCGCGGTCGTTGTCCCGCGGGCCGCGCTGGCCCGGCTCGGACTGACCGGGGCCGCGCTGCCCGCCGAGGTCCGCCTGGACGACCGGTTCGGCGGCGCCCCGCTCACCGTCCGGGTCACCGGCGTGTACCTGGCCGCCGACCCCGACTCCCCTTACTGGCGGCTCGATCCGGTCGGCGGCCGCGGGCTCCGGGTCGGCGGGTTCACCACGTACGGGCCGCTGCTCGTGGACGACTCCGCCTTCACCTCCGGCGCCCTCGCGCAGAACGGCCGCGCGTCGCTGCTGGACCCCGACTTCTCCGCCGTCGACGCCGCCGGGGCCGAGGCGCTCCGCGGCCGGGCGGCGGGGCTCGCGGACGGGGCGCCGGAGGAGTCCGGGGTGAAGGCCCCCGCCGGGCACCAGGCCACGTCGGATCTCCCCGCCGTGCTCGCCGAGCTGCGCTCCGGGCAGTCCGTCGCCCGCTCCTCGCTGCTGGTCGGCGCGCTCCAGCTGGCCGTGCTGGCCGGGGCCGCGCTGCTGCTCGTCTCCCACCTCCTGACGGACCGGCAGGAGCCGGAGCGCGTCCTGCTGACCGCGCGCGGCGCCTCCCGCCTGCGGCTGGGCGCCCTGGGCGCGGCCGAGTCCCTGCTGCTCGCCCTGCCCGCCGCCGTCCTCGCCCCGCTGCTCACCCCGCCCCTGCTGGACCTGCTCACCGGCTTCGGCCCGCTGTCCGGGGTCCCGCTGGACACGTCCGGAACCTGGCTGTCGTGGCCGGTCGCAACCGCCTGCGCCCTGGGCTGCGTCCTGCTGACCGCGCTGCCCGGCGCGCTGCGGGGCGCCGGGGCCGCCGCACTGCGCCGCAGCGGCCGCCGTCAGGCCCTGGTCGCAGGGGCGGCCCGGTCCGGCGCCGACCTGGCGCTGCTGGCTCTCGCCGTGCTCGCGTACCGCCAACTCGCCCGGTACGGCAGCGGGGAGGACCCCGGGTCCGGCACCGACGGCGCCAACGGCTCTGCGACCGCGGCCTCCGACGGCTTCGGCGTCGACCCGGTGCTGGTCGCCGCCCCCACGCTGGCCATGTGCGCCGGCACCCTGCTCGTGCTGCGGCTGCTGCCCTTCGCCGCCCGGCTGGGCGGGCGGATCGCCGCGCGCGGCAGCGGCCTTGGACCCGCCCTGGTCGGCTGGCAGCTGGCCCGCCGGCCCAAGCGGTCCACCGGGCCGGTGCTGCTCCTCGTGCTCGCCGTCTCCAGCGGTGTCCTGGCGCTCGGCCAGCACACCGCCTGGTCCGCGTCCCAGCGCGACCAGGCAGACTTCGCCACCGCCGGCGGCCTGCGGATCTCCGGCAGCGAGCTGAACCCCGCGGGCCGCGGCGGCCGGTACGCCGCGCTGCCCGGCGGCGAGCGCGTCGTCCCGGTGGTGCGCACGGTCCAGGACCTGCCGGGCGGGAAGCCCGCCCAGGTGCTCGCGCTGGGCGCCGCCGCCGTGGCCGACCGGGTGCCGCTGCGCGCCGACCTGCGCGACGGGCGCCCGATGCGGGAGCTGTTCGCGCCACTGGCAACGGCCGGCCCGGCCGGCGGGAACGCCGTCGAGCTGCCCGGACGGCCGCGCCGCATCGACGTCGACGTGACGGTGCGGGTGCCGGAGGGCGCTTCCCGGGCGGGCCTCGGACTGCTGCTGCGGGACCGGTTCGGGCTGACGTTCCGGTCGCCGATGCTCCGCCTGCCGGAGTCCGGGGACGGCACCGTCTCCGTGGACGTCGACGCGCTGGCCGGGGCGCCCCTCGGCGCTCCCGCCGCACCCCTGTCGGTCGCGGGGCTGGTCCTCTCGTACGGCGCGGAGTACTCCGGCACCTACCGGTTCCCCCGCGAGGACGCGGAGGCCCCCGGGGAGCTGGCCGTACGCCGCCTCGCCGTCGCCGACACCCCCGGCGGGCCGTCCGTGACCGTACCGGTGCCGGCCGGGGCTCCGGGCTGGACCCTGAAGACCCCGACGCTGAACGGCGGCGCCCCCGCCGCCGAGCTGCTGCCCCCGCCGGACGGCGCACCGGCGCTCCCGCGGCTGCGCTACCGCGGCGGCGGGGACACCGCCGGCGGCATCCAGCTCGGGCTGGTCCCGGGCGCGGCCCCAGCGCCCGAGGTGCCCGGCGTCGCCACCCACCGCTACCTCGCCGCGGTCGGGGCCGGAGTCGGGGACCTGGTCCCCGTCCCGCTGGGCGGGGCCACCGTCCCGGTCCGGGTGACCGCGGCCGTCGGCTCGCTGCCGGTGGCCGGCGACACCGCGCTCGCCGTCGACCTGGCCACCGCCGGACGGCTGCTGGCGGCCGACGGCGGGCTGGAGCTGCCCCCGGCCGGCGAGTGGTGGCTGCCCGCCGCGTCGCCGTCCGACCCCGCGCCCGCGCGCGCGGCGGCCGAACTGCGCGCGGGCGCCGGGTCGCAGCAGGTGGAACTGCGCGAGGAGGTCGCCGCCGTGCTGCTGGACGACCCGCTGAGCGCGGGCCCGCAGAGCGCGCTGGCCGCCCTCGCCGTGGCCTGCGCGGTGCTGGCGGCGATCGGCTTCGGAGCGGCCGCCGCGGCCACCCGGCGCGAGCGGGCCGCGGAGTTCGCGGTCCTGCTGGCGCTCGGAACGCCCCGCCGGAGACTGGCCCGTACCGCTGCCGCCGAAGGCGGGCTCCTGGTCGGCCTCGCCACCGCCGTGGGGCTGGGGCTGGGCGCCGCCGTGGTCCACCTGGTGGTGCCGCTGGTGGTGTTGACGCCGGCCGCGCGCCGGCCCGTGCCGGAGATCCTGGTGGACCTGCCGGGCACCCAGACCCTGCTGATGGCCGCCGCGATCGCCGCGGTACCCCTGCTGTCGGCCGTCCTCGGCGGCCGGTACGACCGAGACGTGGCCGCCCGGCTGCGGCACGTGGAGGAGATGTGACCGGCCCGGCCCCCACCGCCGGCGAGCGACGGCGGTTCCGGCCCGCGCCCTGGGTGCGGACCCGGCTGCGCGCGGCCCCGCTGGCCGCGCTGCTCGCCGCCGCCCTGGCGTTCGTCGCCGTACTGCTGGCGGCCGCGCTCCCGCGGGCCGTGGACCGGGGCGCCGACCACGCCCTGCGCTCCTTCCTGCACGAGCGGGGGCCGAGCGAGACGAGCCTGACCGCCGTCGCCTCCGCGCGGTACGGACAGCTGACGCCGGCGGACATGGACTCCGTCCTGGCCGAGCTGCGGGCGCGTACGGGCGGCACCTTCCGGGTCGCCCCGAGCGGTCCGGTACACGGCGTGCGCGCGTTGAAGGGGCGCTCCCTCGCCAATCCGGGCCTGGCCCGGCCCGAGGGCGTCGCCCCGCGCCTCAGCCTGCTGCACCTGCCCGAGATCGCGGCCCACACCCGGCTGGTCGCCGGCCGCTGGCCGGAGGGCGGGGCGCCCGGCGCGCCGGTCCCGGTCGCCCTGTCCCGCAAGGCCTCCGAGACCCTCAAGGCCCCGCTGGGCACGGTGCTGGAATCCGTGGCCGACCTCGGCGTGAGCGACCGGGCCGAGGTCGTCGGCCTCTACGACGCCGACCCCGCCGACGTCTACTGGACCGATCTCCCCTGCCTGACCAGGGCCTGCGAGAACGTGACGGTGCCGCCGGAACCGAAGATCTTCTGGGAGACCACCGCCGTCGTCGGGGCGGACTCCATCGACCGGCTGGCGCCCTGGGGCCGCGGCGCCGACTTCTTCTGGCGGCTCCCGGTGGACACCTCGGTCCTGCGCGCCGACCGCATGCCCGGTGTCGAACGGGAGGTCGCCGCGTTCGTCGCCGGTCCCACCGCCGCCGAGCTGGCCCTCGCCATCAAGCGGCCGGACCTGCGCATCACCTCCCGCCTCCCCGCCCTGTTCGCCCAAGCGGAGGCCCGGCAGCAGGCGGCCGCGCCGCTCGCCGCCATCGGCCCGGCCGGCGTCGCCGGGGTGGCCGCCGTGGTGTTCTGCCTGGCCGCCGCGCTCGGCGGCGACCGGCGCGAGGCCGAGCTGCGGCTGCTGCTCGCGCGCGGCGGTTCGCGCCGGTCCATCGTGCGCCGCCTGCTCGGGGAGGGCGCCGTCACCGTGCTGCCCGCCTCCGCGCTCGCCTGCTGGCTCGCCCTCGTACTGCTGCCGGCGCCGCGGGCCACGGCCTCGCTGTTCGCCGCCTCGGCCGTCGCGCTCCTGGCCCTCCTGGCCCTTCCCGTACGGGCCTTCGTGCTGCTGTCCGCTCCGCGCGGGCGGAGCCCCCGGCGGCGGCTCGTCCCCGAGCTCCTCGTCGTGGCCGCCACCGGCGCCGCCGTGTTCGAGGTGCGCCGGCGCGGGGTCGCCCCGGCCGGGGCCGGGCTGGACCCGCTGCTGGTCGCGGCGCCGCTGCTGCTGGCGCTGACCGGCGGGCTGCTCCTGGCCCGCATCCAGCCCGCCCTCGTGGGGGCGCTGGCCCGGGCCGCGGCCCGGCGGCCCGGCGTGGTCGGCTTCCTCGGGCTGGCCCGCGCGGCACGCGGCACCGGGGGCCGCGCGCGGCCGTCGGTGCTGCCGCTGGTGGCGCTGCTGCTGGCCGTGACCACCGCCGGGTTCGGGGTCACGGTGCTGGGCTCGGTGGACTCCTCCCGGCTGGGGGCGGCCCGGCAGGCCGTCGGCGGGGACAGCCGGATCGTGGCGCGGGAGGGCGATCCGCTGCCGCCGGAGCTGCTCCGGGCCGCCGCCGCGCTGCCCGGCGTGCGTACCTCCGTCCCCGTGTGGACGAGTGACGACGCGTTCCTGTTCGGCACCGCCAAGGGCTCCCCCCACGTCACGGTGGTCGTCGCCGATCCGGTGGCGTACGCCGAGCTGGCCCGGACGGCCGGGCGCGGCGGCTTCGATCCGGCCGTCCTCGTGGCGGGCGGGCCCGGCTCCCCCGTGCCGGCGCTGTTCAGCAGTGACCTCGGCGGCCCGGCGGGCGCGGGACAGGAGGCGCTGCGGCTGCGGATCGGCGGTGACGAACTCCGGGTCAGGGCCGCCGCCGTGGTGGACGGCACGCCCGCGCTCGACGCCTCCGCGACGGCCACGATCGTGCTGCCGGCCGGGCCGGCTGCCGCGGCCGTACCCGGGTCCGCCCGGCCCAACCGGTGGTTCGCGACCGGTCTCACCGACGGGACCCGGCTCGCGCAGCTGGTCACCACCGCCGCACCCGGGGCGACGGCGGAGCAGTACCGCACGGCCACGAGCTCCGGCATCGTGGCCGAACTGGCCGCGGACCCGCTCCAGAGGTCGGCCGGCCGGCTGTTCTGGGCCTCGCTGGCGAGCGCGGCGGGCTTCGCCCTGCTGGCCCTCCTGCTGACCCTGGTCCGGGCCGCGCCCGAACGGGCCGCGCTGCTGGCCCGGTTGCGCACCATGGGGCTGCGGCCCCGGCAGGGAGTCGCGCTGATCCTCGCCGAGGCCCTGCCGCAGGCACTGGTCGCCGCGTTCGGCGGTGCGCTGGTGGCACTGGCGGCGGTGGCCCTGCTCGGGCCGGCCGTGGACCTGTCCACGCTCGTCGGTTCGCCGGTGCCGGCCGGGCTGCGGGCGGACGTGTGGCCCGTACTGTCCCAGTCGCTGGGCCTGGCGGGCCTGGTGTCGGCGGTCGTACTGGCCGAGGCCGCGATATCCGGCAGGCGACAGATCACCACCGAGTTGAGAGCGGGAGACCAGCGATGAGCAGCGAGGCGCCCACCTACCAGGAGCTGCGGCAGCAGGCGCTGGCCGCCGCCGCACCCCGCGGGCACACGGCCGGGGCCGCGATCGTCTGCGACCGCCTGGTCCGCGTCTTCACCACGGCCGGGGTGGAGGTCCAGGCCCTGCAGGGGCTCGAAATGAGCGTCGCACAAGGTGAGTTGATGGCGCTGGTCGGCGCCTCGGGCAGCGGCAAGTCCACCCTGCTGGGCATCCTCGCCGGGCTGGACGTCCCGACCGCGGGAACCGCCACCGTCGGCGGCTACGACCTGCTGGAGATGTCCGCCGGGGAGCGGCTGCGCTACCGGCGCGAGGCCGTGGGCTTCGTCTGGCAGCAGACCGCGCGCAACCTGCTCCCCTTCCTGACCGCCGCGCAGAACATCGCGCTCCCGATGCAGCTGCGTGGCGGCCGGCGCGGTGCGGCCCGGCGCCACGCGGCCCGCACCGCCGAGCTCCTGGAGGCCCTCGACATCGCCGACCTCGCCGACCGCCGCCCCGCCGCGCTCTCCGGCGGCCAGCAGCAGCGGGTGGCGATCGCCGTGGCCATGGCCAACGATCCCGCCGTCCTCCTCGCCGACGAGCCCACCGGGGAGCTCGACTCCGAAACCGGAGCGGCGGTCTTCGAGGCCCTGCGGACCGTGAACCGCGAACTCGGGGCGACCGTGGTCATCGTCACCCACGACCCCCTCGTGGCCGGCGAGGTCCGGCGTACGGTCGCCATGCGCGACGGCCGCACCAGCACCGAGGTGCTCCGCCGCACCGTCACCGACGAGCACGGCGCCGAGTCCGTGAGCGAACGCGAGTACGTCATGCTCGACCGCAGCGGCCGCGTCCAGCTCCCCCACAAGTTCCTGGAGGCCCTCGGCATGGAGCACCGCGTCGCGGTCGACCTCGCCGCCGACCACATCGAACTCCGCCCGGACAGCCACGGCGCCGCCGGTGGCACGGGCGGCTCCGGCGCCTGAACCGCACGCCGCCGGACCACCCCGCCGCAGCGCTCCCCCGGCTCCGCCCCGAGTGATTCCGTCACTTACCCGGCCCGGGGGTCGTTAGGGCCTGGGGGTTGACTCGGGGCGAAGGGATGACGGAATGCGGCAGTTTCCTCTGGAGATGCACCACGTGGCACCCGGTCGGGTGGTCGAGTGGCGGTTGCGGTCCACGGCGGCGGAGGCCGACGGCCAGGGCGAGGGGGCGGGCAGGAGGGCGTCCTTCAACCAGGACAAGCACTTCACCGTCGCCGAGGAGAGCCGGGCCGCCGACGACCCCGCCGCCTCGTGGCTCGCGGTCACCTTCGAGGTGGCCGGAGCGCTGGACGAGCCGGCCCTGGCCCGCGCACTGCTCTGCTTCGTCCAGCGCCACGAGGTGCTGCGGTGCGCGTTCCGGCGGCTGGCCGGAGAGCTCGCCTGCGAGCCCTTCGCGCCGGAGGAGCTCGCACTCGACGCCGAGCACGTGGGGGCGTTCGACACCTCCGAACGGCTGCGCGGCTTCCTCGTCGAGCGGTTCACCCGGAGCATCGACACCCTGTCGTGGCCGCTGTTCGTCATGGGCGCGGTGCTCCGCGACGACTCGGCCACGGTCTACCTCGCGTTCGACCACATCGTGTGCGACGGCATGTCGATGCCGGTGGTCGTCCAGGAGGTGATGACTGCGTACGAGGCCCTGTGCCGCGGCGAGGAGATCGCGCCGGAGCCCGCGCCGAGCTACCTGGACTTCGCGGAGGAGCAGCGCCGCCGCTACCTGTCCATCGACGTCCGTGACGAACGCCTGGACTACTGGAAGTCCTTCATGGGCCCGGAGGAGGAGTTCTTCCCGCGCTTCCCCCTGGACCTCGGCGTGGAGCCGGGACGCATGTACCCGATCGTCAACGAGGCCTCCCTGCTGCTGGACCCGGGTGAGGCGGAGGTGTTCGAGAAGACCTGCCTGGCGGTCGGCGGCAAGCCGTTCATGGGGGTGCTGGCCTCGGTCGCGGTGTGTCTGCGCGAGGCGGGCGGGCCCGGGGTCTACCGGGGCCTGATGCCGGTCAGCGAGCGCGGCCGCGATACGTGGGCGGACTCGGTGGGCTGGTTCGTGAACACCATGCCGATCGAGTTCGACGCCTCGCCCGGCCGGGACTTCGGCCAGGTGATGGCGGGGGTCCGGGCCGGGTTCGGCGAGATGATCGCGCACATCGACGTGCCGTTCGTCCGGGCGTGGGAGCTGCTGGCGCCCGAGGAGTTCGCGGCCCGGTCCTGGCCGTACCCGGTGAACTTCTTCTCGTACATCGACATGCGCAAGTGCCGGGGCGCCGAGCGGCACGACGAGTGGCGGCCCGCCACCCACGTGTGGTCGGCGCGCGCCAACGGGGCGTGCTCCTGGTTCCAGCGGGACGCGGAGGGGCTGCACATGAACTCCCTCTACGTGGACACCGCGGCGGCCCGGCGCACCATGGGCGGCTTCCAGGAGGCGCTGCGCCTGACGGTCCAGCAGGTCACCCGTTGCGGCGGCTTCGGCCGGCCCATCGCCCTGACCGCGCCGCGGCGGCCGTCGCGGACGCCGCTCGACGTGGCCGCGTTCGCCCGGCGCGCCTGAGCCGGGGCCGGCAGCCGCGGGTCCCCGGGCCGCGCGGATCCGTACGCGGGATCGTGTGAGGGGGGTGCCCGCGCTTCCGCTCGTTCAGAGGCGGGCGGCGCGCTGGAGGAGCAGGGCGCGTTCCTGCCCGTTGTGCGTGAGCGCGGCGGCGCGCTCGAACTCCGCGCGGGCCTCCGCCGGGCGGCCGAGCCGCTCCAGCAGGTCTCCCCGTACGCTCGGCAGCAGGTGGTAGGCGCGCAGGGCGGGTTCCGCCGCGAGGGCGTCGACGAGCGGCAGCGCCGCCTCGGGGCCCCGGGCCATCGAGACGGCCACGGCCCGGTTGAGTTCCACCACCGGCGAGGGGACGAGCAGGACGAGCCGCCCGTACAGGGTGGCGATCGCCGTCCAGTCGGTGTCCTCGTAGCGGACGGCCGCCGCGTGGCAGCCGGCGATGGCGGCCTGGACGGAGTACGGGCCGGTTCCCGCGTGCCGCATCGCCGCGACGCCCCGGTGGATGAGCAGCCGGTTCCACTTGGACCGGTTCTGGTCGGCGAGCAGCACCGGTTCGCCGCCGGGGCCGGTGCGGGCGGCGATGCGGGAGGCCTGGAACTCCAGCAGCGCGGCGAGCCCGTGCACCTCGGGTTCGGCGGGCATCAGGGCGGCCAGGACGCGGGCGAGGCGCAGGGCGTCCTCGCACAGGGCCGGGCGGACGAGGTCGTCGCCCGCGGTCGCCGAGTACCCCTCGTTGAAGACGAGGTAGATGACTTCCAGCACCGAGGCGAGCCGCTCGTGGCGGTCGGTCCCGTACGGCACCTCGAAGGGCACGCCCGCCTTGGCCAGCGTCCGCTTCGCCCGGACGATGCGCTGGGCGACGGTGGCCTCGGAGGTGAGGAAGGCCCGGGCGATCTCCTGGGTGGTGAGTCCGCCCATCAGGCGCAGGGTGAGGGCGATCCGGGCCTCGGTCGCCAGGACCGGGTGGCAGGAGGTGAAGACCAGCCGCAGCAGGTCGTCGTCGATGTCGTCCGGGTCGGCCGGCTCGGCGGGCGGCGGTACGTCCTCCAGGGTCCGGCCGACCTCCGCGAGCTTGCGCGCGTACGTCTCCTTGCGGCGGACGAGGTCGATCGCGCGGTGCTTGGCGGTGGCCGTGAGCCAGGCGCCCGGCCGGTCCGGGACACCCGTGGCGGGCCACTGTTCCAGGGCGGCGACGACGGCGTCCTGGGCGAGCTCCTCGGCGATGCCGACGTCGCGCACGATCCGGGCGACGGCGGCGATGATCCGCGCGGACTCGATCCTGAACACCGTTTCGACCGCCTGGGCCGTACTCACTGCCGTCACGGCCACCCATCAGAGCAGCCGTGACGCGGCAGGGCAAACGCGGCGCGGGGCGCCGCCGGGTCACATCTCCTGGATCTCGCGCACCTCGGCGCTGAGGTTCCAGTGGGCCGGGTGGATCTCCAGGAACCGCCTGGTCCACTCGACGGCCTCGGCCTTGTCCTTGCACTGGCTCAGGGAGTAGCCGCCCACGACCTCCTTGGTCTCGGTGAAGGGGCCGTCGGTGTAGCTGATCTTCCCGCCGGACCAGCTGAGACGGGTGGCCTCGGAGGTGGGGAACAGCCCGGCGGTGTCGAGCATGACCCCGGCCTTGGTGATCTCCTCCAGGAGGGCGCCCATGCGCTGCTCGAAGTCGGCGGGGAAGCCCTCGGTGGGCAGGTTCTGCTCGTCGATGCGGATCATCGTCAGGAAGCGCGGCATGGTGACTCCTCGGTCGGGAGGGCGGGGGCGTTCCCTGCCTCTCACCTCTGCGTCGAACGGGAGGCGCCCGGATCGACAGCTCCCGGGAAATTCTTCGAAGAATCTTCGGAGACGGCCACCGGACCGTCCGCACGGCCCTCCCCCACCGGATCTACCCACGAGTAGGATCGGCGGGCCCAGGCCGTTCCCGAGAGGAAACCCGATGCCGCGCAGCCCCTCCTCCCCCCTGCTCCTCGCCGGACTGCTGGCCGGGTCCGCGCTCGCCCACGCGGCCCTGCCCGGGCCGTTCGACGCGATGGTCCCCCGCTCGCTGCCGGGCCGCCCGCGGCAGTGGACGTACGCGAGCGGCGTGGCCGAGCTCGTCCTGGCCGCCGGTGTCGCCCATCCGCGGACCCGGCGTACGGCGGCGCTGGCCGCGGCGGTCTTCTTCGTTGGGGTGCTCCCGGCGAACGTGAAGATGGCGGCCGACGCGCGGCGCCGCTCGCCCGCCGTCCGGGCCGCGACCATCGCCCGGCTGCCGCTCCAGGTACCGCTGGTGCTGTGGGCGCGCAGCGTGAGCCGCAACGCGGCGGGCCGCTGACGCATCCGGTCGCCCGCTGACGCATCCGGTCGCGGCGGCCCGCCGGAAGAACAGCACGAGCCCCCGGTCGCACGTCGGCGGACCGGGGGCTCGCCCGTCCCGTGGCTCCGGTCGGCTCCGGGCCCTCCCGTTCCGCCTTCGGGCGCCCGTCGACTCCGCCGGGGCGGCCCGCCGGTCAGCGGCTGTCGCCGGTCCAGTCCCAGTGACCCGGGTCGGCAGCGCGGCGCCGGTAGTGGGCGCGGCCGCCGGCGCCGTAGCGCCCTATCTCCGTGGGGAGGCGGGCCTCTTCGGCGAGCTGCGGGGCGCTCCAGCCGGTGACGTCGAGCAGGAGCCCGTCGAGGGGTCCGCCCACGAGTTCGCCGTAGACGTGGCCGGGGCGGGGGCCGGGGTCGGGGTCGTCGTGGTCGGCGCCGTAGACCCGGCGCCGGAGCATCCTGTCGTCCATGGGTCCAGCTTCACAGGCGCCACTGACAACGGGCCCGCCGCGGGCCGCCGCGCCGACCGGCGATGATGGGGGCGCCCCGCCGATGACCGGCGGGCGCACGAGCGAGGAGCGCCGCGCATGGCACGTCGGGTGCACCAGCCCCTGGAGGACCAGGAGTTCGACTTCATCCTCTCGATGACGCCGGGGCCGGTCCTCGCCTACTTCTGCGGGACCTGGCCCAAGGCCGTCGAGGCCTGCCGGGCGATGGACGCTCTCGTGGCCGAACTGTCGCAGGAGCAGGAGTACGGGACCCGGTTCACGGCCGTCCGCACCGACATCACCCGCTGCCCCGGCCCGACCAGGCGCTACGGGGTGACCGGCGCCCCGACCGCCGTGCTCCTCAAGGACGGCGAGGTGGTCGCGAGCCAGGCCGGGCCGATGACCCGCGAGGAGTTCCGGGGGTTCCTGGACGCCCACCTCTGAGGGGTCGGCCCGCCGGAGGCCGCCCGCCCGGGGCCCTCAGGCCCGCAGGTCCGGGCCCGCGTGCCGGGGCCGCATGCCGGGGCCGCATGCCGGGGCCCGACCGGACCGGTCCGCGTGCGCCGACCGGGCCCTGTGGGCGAACTTGGGTGATCTGGCCGAAAGTGGCATGGGTGGGATAGGTGCCTCAGGCATGTAATGGAGTCCGGCAAGACGGAACCATCGCATGCGAGGTGCTTCATGTCAGAGACCGTCGCGTTCCCCCAGGACCGAACCTGCCCCTACCACCCGCCGGCCGCGTACGAGCCGCTGCGGAAGGGCCGCCCGCTCTCCCGGGTCACCCTCTTCGACGGCCGCTCCGTATGGGTCGTCACCGGGCACGCCGAGGCGCGCGCCCTGCTCTCCGACGGGCGGCTGTCCACCGACCGCGAGAACGCCGCCTTCCCCACCCCCTCCAGGCGGTTCAAGGGCCTGAAGGTCCGCCGCACCGCCCTGCTCGGGGTCGACGACCCCGAGCACAACACCCAGCGCCGGATGCTGATCCCCAGCTTCACGCTCAAGCGGACCGCCGCCCTTCGCCCGCGCATCCGCGAGACCGTCGACCGGCTGATCGACGAGATGGTGGCGGCGGGTCCGCGCGCGGAACTCGTTAGCGCCTTCGCCATGCCGGCGCCCTCGATGGTGATCTGCGCCCTGCTCGGGGTCCCGTACGGGGACCACGAGTTCTTCGAGGGGCAGTCGCGCCGGCTGCTGCGCGGCCCGGAGGCCGCCGACGTGGAGGGCGCCCGGCGGCAGCTCGACGCCTACCTCGTCGAGCTCGTGGAGCGAAAGCGCCGGGAGCCGGGCGACGGACTGCTCGACGAACTGATCGCCCGGCGCCTGGAGACCGGCGAGGTCGACGTCGAGGAGCTGGTCTCCCTCGCCGTGATCCTGCTGGTCGCCGGGCACGAGACCACCGCCAACATGATCTCCCTCGGCACGTTCACCCTGCTGCGGCACCCCGAGCAGCTGGCCGAACTGCGCGCCGAGCCGGAGCTGATGCCGGCGGCTGTCGAGGAGCTGATGCGGTTCCTGTCGATCGCGGACGGAATGCTGCGGGTGACCACCGAGGACATCGAGATCGGCGGGGTGACGGTCCGCGCCGACGACGGGGTCGGCTTCTCCACCTCCGTCATCAACCGCGACGGGGCGGTCTTCGAGGAACCCGACCACCTGGACTGGCACCGGCCCCACGGGCACCACGTGGCGTTCGGCTTCGGCATCCACCAGTGCCTGGGCCAGAACCTGGCGCGCGCGGAGATGGAGATCGCGCTGGCCGCGCTCTTCGAACGGCTCCCGCGGCTGCGGCTGGCGGCCGAGCCGGACCGCATCCCCTTCAAGCCCGGCGACACGATCCAGGGCATGGTCGAACTCCCCGTGGCGTGGTGAGGGGCGTGCCGCCCGGCCGCGTGGCGATCGCCATCGACACAGGCGCGTGCATCGGAGCCGGCCAGTGCGCGCTGGCCGCGCCCGGGGTTTTCACCCAGGACGACGACGGGATCAGCGCGCTCCTCCCGGGCCGCGAGGACGGCGCCGGCAGCGCGCTGGTGCGCGAGGCCGCCCGGGCCTGCCCCGTCTCGGCCATTTCCGTGCGGGAGGCCTGAGGGCCGGGGCCCGGGAGCCGGGGGCCGGGAGGTCGGGCCTGGGAGCCGGGGGCCGTGGTGCAGGTCGGGGGCCGGGCCCTGCCGGAGCGCGCGGACGGGCCCGGCCCCCGCCCCGCGCCAAGGCCGCCGCCAGGACTTCCTGTACAGTTGTCCAGGAAGCGGGGGACCGCCGCTCGCCGCCCTGCCCGACCCTTCCGAGAAGCGGAGCCGGCCATGCACACGGTCGCCCAGATCCTCATCGCCCTCGTCGCCGCGCTGCACGCGTACTTCCTGGTGCTGGAGATGTTCCTGTGGCAGCGCCCGCCGGGTCGCGCCCTGTCCGGCTTCGACGCGGAGACCGCCCGCCTGACCGCCCCTCTCGCGGCCAACCAGGGGCTGTACAACGGGTTCCTGGCCGCGGGCCTGGTCTGGGGGCTGGTCATCGACTCGCTCGCCACCCAGGTCTTCTTCCTCGCCTGCGTGATCGTCGCCGGCATCTTCGGGGCCGCCACCGCCAACAAGCGCATCCTGTTCGCCCAGGCCCTGCCCGGCGCGCTCGCCCTCGGCGCCGCGCTGCTCGCCGCGTGACCCCTCAGGACCCGCGCCCCGGCGCGCGTCCCGACGCACGCGCCGAGGATCCCCGTACGGCCCGGACGAAGGCCAGGCTGCGCGAGGCGCTGCTCGCCGAGTGCGCGGGCCGTCCGCTCGCCGAGGTCAGCGTCTCCGCGGTGGTCCGCCGGGCGGGCGTCGGCCGCGCCACGTTCTACCTGCACTACGAGGACCTCACCGCGCTCGCCGTGGACGCGTGCGCCGACGTGGTGCACGCCGGCGTCGACGCCCTGCACGCCTGGCAGACCGGCCCCTGCGCGCGCCCCCCGGTCCGGCCGCCGGCCGCACTGGCCGACTTCCTGGCCGGCGCGGCCGGGCGGGCGGCGCTGTACCGCACCCTGCTGCTGCCGGGCGGCGGCGGACCCCTCGGCGACCGGCTCCACCGGGAGCTGCGCGAGCGCGCCCGCGCCGAGCGCGCGGCCGCCGGCGCCCCCGACGCGGAACTCGTCGCCTCGGCGGTGGCCGCCACCTTCACCGGGGTCCTCGCGGACTGGCTCCACGACGGCATCCCGGCGGATCCGGCCGGCCTGGCGGACCGCCTGTGGACGCTGCTGCTGGCGCTGCACCGCGCCTGAAACGCGCGTGAGCCCCGCCGGACGGACCGGCGGGGCTCACCTCACGGGCGGGCCCGTGAAGCGGCACTACGAGAGGGGAACCACCCGCTCAGCCTGGGGACCCTTGGGGCCCTGGGTGACGTTGTACTCGACCTTCGCGTTCTCCTCCAGCGACTTGAAGCCGGTGGACTCGATGGCGGAGAAGTGCACGAACACGTCCGGGCCGCCGTCGTCCTGCTGGATGAAGCCGAACCCCTTCTCGGAGTTGAACCACTTCACGATGCCTGTTGCCATCTTGCTGATCCTTCACGACGTTCCACTGCGGGCCGCACACGCGGCCGTCTTCGATCCTGCCTGACGGCCCTGCGCACCACACGCTCAACGCGGCCAACCGTGGCGCGGCGCCGACTCGAACTTCTGACCACCTCGTCCGCACATCGGGGGAATCGCGCTGCGGGGGCGCCCCCGGCCGCCCAGGACGCGCAGGACGCGCAGGACGGCGCGGACCAGGACGGCGGACGAGGCCGCTCAGGCCGACACGGACCCGGCCGACACGGCCGTGCGGGGTCCGGCTTCCACCGCCGGCGAGCCGGCCCCGGCCACGAGGCCTCCCGCGCGGGCCCGGCGCGGTCCGCCGATCCGGCAGCCCAGGCAGTCGGCGTGCCCCGCGTGCGCGGCGGTGTCCCGGACCCGCCAGTCGCGGCGGGAGGCGGGGCGGGGTCCGCTCGCCTTGCCCCATCCGGCGAGGTGCAGCCTCCACGTGGCGACGCCCGCCACGGCCACCACCGCGAGGCCGATCCAGATGCCGGGGACCCAGGCCGCGCACACCGCGGCGCCCGATCCGGTGAAGCCCATCAGGGCCAGTGTGGTGCCGGTCCATCCGGCCACGGTGTGGCCGAGGTCGACGTCGCCGTGCGCGCTCATGATTCTCCCTGGTCGTACGGGCGGCACTAGGCTCGGAGCGGGACGCTTACTTCACGAAATAAGCATCTCACGAGCTAAGTAACTTAGACACTAAGGAGTATCTGGCGTGCAGGGCAAGTCCCGCCCTCCGGCCACCGCCGGGGAGGCGCTTTCGCGCATGGACCACTACGTCGCCGTGGGCATCGTCGGCCAGCAGGAGATGGCGCAGCTCCTCGGGCTGAACGTCACGGACCTGACCTGCCTGGGCCACATCCTGGGCGCCGGGGACGCCCCCCTCGCCGCGGGGGACCTCGCCGAGCTGGTGAACCTCACCACGGGAGCCGTGACGGGGGTCCTCAACCGCCTGGAGCGGGCCGGATACGCGCACCGCCGGCCCGACCCGGCCGACCGGCGCCGGGTCCGCGTGGTGGCCGACCCGCAGGCCGCGGTCCGGGTCTTCGCGGTGTACCAGCCCTTCTACGACCGGCTCGGGGCACTGTTCGCCGACTACACGCCGGACGAGATCGCGGTGATCGCCGACTGGTTCGGGCGGGCGGCCGGCGAGGCCCGCGCCCATCTGGCGCAGGTGCGGGCCGGGGAGCTGTCCGCGACCCCGCCCGGGGCCGGGGAATCGGCCGCCGGGGAGGACTAGGGCCCGCTGGTACCATGGGCGGTTGACCATCTTTTGTTCTCGCTGTGCTTCTTCGAAAGGTTCTGCATGAAGAACCCGTCAGTTCATGGGCGCTTCGGTGTGAAGGCGGGTGCGAAGGGCGGTGGCAAGTCCGCCGCCAAGCCCACGCGCACCCTCGGACCGCAGGGCGAGTTCTCGATGCCCCGGTCGACGACGCCGGCGCTCCCGCCGGTGGCGTCGTTCTCCGAGCTCGACCTGCCCCTTGAGCTGGTGAAGAAGCTGGCCGACCTGGCGGTGAAGGACCCCTTCCCCATCCAGGCCGCCACCTTGCCGAACGCCCTGGCCGGCCGCGACGTCCTGGGCCGCGCCCAGACCGGATCCGGCAAGACGCTGGCCTTCGGCCTGGCCCTGCTGGCGCGCACCGCGGGCCGGCAGGCGGACCCCAAGCGCCCGCTCGCGCTGGTCCTCGTACCGACGCGCGAGCTGGCGCAGCAGGTGACCGAGGCGCTGACCCCGTACGCCGACGCCCTGAAGCTGCGGATGGTCACCGTCGTCGGCGGCCTGTCCATCGGCCGGCAGGTCAGTGCGCTGCGCACCGGCGCGGAGATCGTGGTGGCCACCCCCGGACGCCTCAGCGACCTGGTGGGCCGGCGGGACGTGCACCTGGAGCGCGTGAAGATCGCCGTGCTCGACGAGGCCGACCAGATGTGTGACATGGGCTTCATGCCGCAGGTCACGGAGATCCTGGACCAGGTGCACCACGCGGGGCAGCGGATGCTGTTCTCCGCGACCCTGGACCGCAACGTGGACCAGCTGGTCCGGACGTACCTGAAGGACCCCGTCGCCCACTCCGTCGACCCGCAGGCGGGCGCGGTGACCACGATGGACCACCACGTGCTGCACATCCACGCGGCCGACAAAATCTCGGCGGCGACGGAGATCGCGGCGCGCGAGGGGCGGGTGCTGATGTTCCTCGACACCAAGCACGGGGTCGACCAGTTCGTGAAGCACCTGCGCGCCATGGGCGTACGGGCCGAGGGCCTGCACAGCGGCAAGTCGCAGCCGCAGCGCACGCGGACGCTGGCGCAGTTCAAGACCGGCGCCGTCAACGTGCTGGTCGCCACCAACGTGGCCGCGCGCGGCATCCACATCGACGACCTCGACCTCGTGGTCAACGTCGACCCGCCCGCCGACCACAAGGACTACCTGCACCGCGGCGGCCGTACGGCGCGGGCCGGCGAGTCCGGCCGGGTCGTCACGCTCGTCACGCCGAACCAGCGCCGGGACATGGTCCGGCTGATGGCCGACGCCCGCATCCGGCCGGAGATCACCCAGGTGCGCTCCGGCGAGGCGGCGCTCAGCCGGATCACCGGGGCCAAGGCGCCCTCCGGGGTGCCGCTCGCCGGCGCCGCGCCCACCGACGCCAAGGGCAAGCCCTCGGGCTCCGAGCTGGGCTTCCGCGGCATGGGCCGGCGCCCGGGGCGGCCGGGCCGGGGCAAGGAGTCCCGCAAGACGGCGGAGGCCCGCCTGACGGCGGAGGCGCGCGCCGCGGCCCGCGTCCGCAAGGCCAACTGACGCAGCTTCGAAGGACCTTCGGTCCTCACCCGCAGGCCCCCTCTCCGGAGGGGGCCTGTCGCGTTCCCCCGCGCCCCGGGCGTGGCCGGGCCGCCGGTCCCGGCGCCGGGAGCCGCGTCAGGCCGGGGTGTGTTTGCGCAGGCGTTCGGCGGCGGCGTTGCGGACACGGCGAGTGCGGGCGTCCGCGGCGAGCAGGGTGAGGGCCTCGTACGAGGCCACCGACCGGACGGCGGTGCGCTGACACCAGTCGGAGGCCGCGGTGAGCTCCGCCGCCGACCAGGGGCCACCCCCGTCGACGGCCCGCAGCAGGGTCCACTCGCGCAGCCGCCGCTCGGCGAACGCACGGCCCGCGAGGGCGGCGGCCAGGGCCGTGGCCCAGGCGGGGAACTCCTCGTCGGCCAGCAGCCGTTCCGCCCGGCGGTCGAGGTGGGTGACCACGGCGCTCTCGGCCATCACCGGGTCGGGGTCGCGGAGTACGGCGGACACCGCCTCGACTTCGGCGGCCGTGTCCGGTGCGGCGGCCAGGGCCTCCACATGCCGGGCGTAGCGCCAGTGTTCGGCGGGGGCGTCGTCGTCCGGGTCGCTCACCGTGCGGCGCCTTCCCCGAGGTGCCCGGCCCACGACCCGTCCGGACGTTGCCGCCAGTCGATCCGGACCGTGCGGCCGTGGAGTCCGGCGGCCCGGCGGACCGTCCCGGCCGCACGGTCCTTGGCCTGTTCGGCGTCCACGACGTCCGGATCGGGCCGCCCGCACCCGACCCCGGCGACGGACTGTGCCCGGCCGTCCCGCGCGGGCACGACCAGGACCGACGTCGGCATGCCGATGGCCGGTGGCCGCTGTTTCTTCCCTCTCGCCATGCCTCCATTCCACACGACTGCCGTGAACGGCCGGTGATCAGGGTGCCGTCGGGGCCTCGTCGGGATGTCGGCCGGGTGCGCCGGCGGCCTCAGTCGGCGCGGGGCAGCATCAGTGATTCCGCGCCGACCGGGCGGAAACCGGCCGCTTGGAAAGCGCGGATGCTGCGTGCGTTGCCGGTGGCCTGCTGGGACCAGACCGGTCGGCCGTCCGGCACCAAGTGGCGTGCGGCGCGTGCGAGTTCCCGGCCCAGGCCCCGGTGGCGGACGTCCTCGTCCACCTCGACCGCCGTCTCCCAGCGGCCCGCGACGCCCCGGCCCAGGACGATCACGCCGCCGTCCGCGGCCCAGACCCGTACGCCGTCGCGGCGCCGCAGGGCCCGCCGTACGCGGGGGTGGTCCGGGTCGGCGAGCTCCCGCAGTGCCAGCGGCGGCTCGCCGGGAAGCGGAGCGGCCACGGTGAGGAGGTCGATCGTGTCGGTGGCGCGGCCGGTGCGTTCCAGCAGCGCGGCCAGGAACCGCGGGTTCATGGTGGCGGCCAGCGCGTCGCAGTCCAGGGAGGCGAGGGTGGCGCGGACCCACTGCGGGTCCTCGTCGGTGAACACCACGGAGTGCGCGGTGAAGGCGATGACCCCCGCGTCGCGCCGGTTCGGCTGGGGCACCACCGTGGTGCCCCCGTCGGGCGGCGGGAAGCGCCCCCCGGCGGCCGCGTCAAGGATCTCCGCCAGTGTCGTGGCCATCGTGTCCGCCTCCGTGCCTGCTCCCACTCCCACTCCCGTTCCCGTCCCTGCCCCCGTGCCCGTCATACCTGTTCGAAGGTGAAGGACTTGATGAAGCAGTCGCGGGGCTGGCCGACGGCGAAGAAGATGCAGTCCAGCACCGACTGGGCGGTGAGCTGGTCCTTCGAGGTGCGCGGGGCGTTCTCCCAGGCGTCCGACAGCGGGTCGTGGTTGTCGAAGTCCGGCGGGTAGAGGGAGATCACCCGGACGCCCCGGTCGCGGAGCCTGTGGGAGAGGAGCTCGGTGAAGCCGGCCTGGGCGCTCTTGGCCGCGTAGAAGGCGCCGTGCGCGTCGGACCGGTGGTTGCCGGTCTCGCCGCAGCCCGAGACCATGGTCACGATGTCCGGCTTCGACGACTCCAGGAGGAGCGGGAGGAAGGCCTTGGTGGCCAGGACGGTGCCCGTGGCACCGGAGGCCAGGGTGTCGACGACCTCCTGGTCCGAGGCGGACAGCAGGTCGGTGCCGTGCTGGTAGCGCGATCCGTTGTTGACGAGCACGTCGACGTGGTCGGTACGGGCGGCCACCGCGGCGGCGAACTCCCGTACCGAGGCGGGGTCGGTGAGGTCGCAGGCGTAGGCGTGGACCCGGTCGGCGTCGTGGCCCTGGGCGAGGATCTCCGCGCGGACGGCCTCGGCGGCGCCGAGGGTGCGGGCGGACAGGTGGACCTCGGCGCCTCGGGCGGCGAACCGGAGGGCCAAGGTCCGCCCGAAGTCCCGTCCGGCGGCGGTGATGACGACGCGGTGGTGTTCGAGTGCCATGCCTGCGCTCCTGGTTCGTGGGCGTTACACATGATCTCAGGCGCGGGGCAGGGCCGTTCGGGCGGGGCGGGTGTGCCGGACCGCGTCGGCGAGGGCCGTCAGCCCCGCGGGCGCCGCGGCTCAGTTGCCGGGGTCGGCGCCGCGCCGGCGGGTCTCGTGCGCCTCGTGCCCGCCCGTCCCCTGGTCGGCGTCGTGTCCCGGTTCGGGCAGCGGAGCCCCGGTCTCCAGCAGGGTCTTGAGGCTGGAGGCGAGCAGCGGCCAGGCCCGCCCGCACATGCCGATCAGGGTCCCGCCCGGCTGGAAGCCCTCGTGCAGGACGGTGAGCCGGGCGAGGGTCTCGCCGACGGGCTCGATCTCGTACGTCACCTTCGTGCGGCGTTCCTTCGCCAGCTCGGCCCGCAGCTCCTCGCCGATGCCGACGGCGGCCGCCCATTGCGGGGTGAAGGAGTGCCAGGTGTAGGAGAGCCGCCGGTCGGGGACGCAGTCCAGGACCACCTGGGCGGGGTCGCTGGTGCGGGCCCCGCGCTCGATCCAGTCCATCGTCGAGCCCACGGCCCAGTCGGTCTCGAAGCTCGTGCCCCAGTACCGGCGGGTGAGGGCGGGTTCGGTGAGGGCCTGCCAGACCCGGGCGGGATCGGCCTGGATGTACAGGGTGTAGGTGATCGCGCTGTCGCTCATGGCCCCATGCTGCGGGACCGGGGGCCCCGGCGGCCGGATTTCCCGGTCATGGCGGCTGGCCGGAGCCGCGGGGCCGGGCCCGCGCCGTCACCAGCGGACGGCCTCCCCGGGCAGTTCGGTGGGCGGGATGCGGGCGGGAGCCGGCAGCGACAGCCGGGTGCGCGCCGCATGGACCGCCGCGAGCTCGTGTTCCCCGGCCGGTCCCCAGTCGCTCAGCTCGCGGACCTGCTCGGGAGTGGCCAGCAGCCGGGCGTACGCCGGGTCGGCGGCCGGGGCCGGGCCGGTGAGGCGGGCCGCGGTGCGGACGTGGGCCCCGTCGGCGGTCAGCCGGTGGCCCAGCGGAGCGGCGCCCGCGGTGGGTCCGGCGTCCGGGGGCGGAAGGTGGGCGGCGCCGGTGGCGCGGGCGATCAGGAGCAGGACCCGGCCGTCGGGGGCGAACAGCCAGCCCGAGCGGTCCCGTACGGTCTGTCGCGCGGGTACCGGGCCCGGGTGCCAGGTGCCGTGCTGCGGGGTGCGGCGGGTACGCAGCACCCCGAGCCGGTCGAGGGCCGTGGGTGTGGTGGGGCGGCCGTCCTCCAGCAGGGCGGTGCCGCGGCCGGCGATCCGGGCGCGCAGGGCGGACAGGGTGCGGCGGGCGTCCCCTGGGTCCATCAGGGCCGGCAGGTCGGCGGGCTCGGCGAACTGGATGCCGGTGATCTCCTGGGCGGGGAGGCGGACGGCGTCGATCCGGTCCGGGGTCCAGGTGCCGCCGTCGTAGACGTACAGGACCTCGCCGGGGAACCGCATCGCCGGCGGGAAGCCGGGGGTCTCGCGCGGGATCCAGTCCACGGCGAGGCCGCGCGGGTACCGGCCCTCGACGCCCAGCTCCTCGCGCACCTCGCGGGCCGCGGCGGCGGACGGGGACTCGCCGGCGTCGACGGCCCCGCCGGGGAGAAGCCGGTCGGCCCGGTAGTCGACGCTCTGGACGAGGACGCGGCCGTCGGCGTCGGTGACGAGGACCACCGCCCCGGTCCACAGGGCGGCGCGCGAGGCGCCGTACGCCTCCGGGGTCATCCAGGTGCCCGCCGCCTCGGCCCCGGCCCGGCCCGGTGCCGCACGGCCGGGCGGCTCCGTGCCCGGTGCCGCCCGGCCCGGTGCCGCCACGCCCGGTGCCGTCTGTACCGTCTGGCCGGGCGCGGCCGTGTCGTCGGTCAGGTGCCGCATCGGAACTCCGTTCACCGTGGGTGGACCCGCCGGTGGTGCAACAGCGGCCGCGGCTCCCGGGTTACGGCGCTCCCGCCCCGGAGGCCGAACTCCGCGCTTTGCCGGTTCTATACCTCCTTATTACCTGGTTATGTAGACCTTGGTAGCTTTCCCGTGCGGACTGGCGGCGTTGAACCCGCCGGTCCGACCATTTCACCGGACACGGAAGAGAACCCCACATGCGACGCCGTTCCCCCACGGGCCCTGCGCACTCCACGGGCCCCGCGGACGCCACGGGAAAACGGTGGTCCGTGCCGGTGCTCGCCGGTGTGGCCGGCGGCGCCGCGGCCCTCGGCTTCGGCGGCCTGTACGCCGCCGGGCTGCTCCTGGCCGGCGAGGACGTCGCCCCGGGGACGAAGGTGCGCGGGGTCGACATAGGCGGCATGAGCCGGGCCGAGGCCCGCCGGGTGCTGGATCGGGAGCTGGGCCCGTCCGCCGCGGCCCCGGTCGCGCTGCGGCTCGGCGACCGCTCCGAGCAGGCCGGCCCGGGGACCCTGGGCCTGTCGCTGGACACCGCCGCGACGGCCGAGCGCGCCGCCGGCTCGGGTTCCGACCCCTTCGCCGTGATCGGCCGGCTGTTCTCCTCCGGCGACCCGGACGTGGCGCCGGTGGTCCGCCTGGACGCGCAGGCGGCCCGCGCCGCGCTCGACGCCCTGGGCAAGAAGGCGGCGCAGGAGGTGCGTGAGGGCGCCGTCGCCTTCGAGAAGGGCAAAGCGAAGGCGGTCGCCCCCGTCACCGGTACGGCCCTGGACGTGGACGGCTCCCTGGACGCGCTGCGCGAGGCCTACCCGCGCACCTCGGCGGAGCCCGTCGTCCTTCCCGTCCGGCGGACGGAACCGCGGATCGGGAAGCAGGAGGTGGACCGGGCCCTGAAGGAGTTCGCGGAGCCGGCGATGTCCGCCCCCGTCACCCTGACCGTCGCGGGCAAGCGGATATCCGTCGGCCCCGCGGTCCTCTCCAGGCACCTGGCCCTGAAGGACGACGGAAAGGGCCGGCTCTCCCCCGGCCTCGACGCCGGGGCGTTCCTGGCCGATCCCGCGCTGGCCGGACCTCTGCGCCAGGCCGTCCCCGGCCCGGCCGAGGCCCGGCTCCGGGTCGACGGCTCGGGCCGGGTCGGCGTCGCCGAGGAGGGCCGGGCCGGCCGGCAGGTCTCCGAACAGGCCCTGAGCGGGGCGGTGCTGCCCCTGCTGACCGGGTCCGGGGCGACCGCCCGTACCGGGGAGGTCGCCACCGAGGAGGCCCGGCCCAGGCTGTCCGCGGACACGGTCGAGCAGCTCGGCATCAAGGAGAAGGTGTCCTCCTTCACCGTCTCGTTCGAGCCTGCCGCGTACCGCACGACCAACATCGGCCGGGCCGCCGAGCTGATCGACGGTTCGCTGGTCCTGCCCGACGAGACCTGGAGCTTCAACCGCAGGGTCGGCGAGCGCACCAAGGAGAACGGCTTCGTCGACGGCCTGATCATCAACAACGGCCAGTACGAGAAGGCGGCCGGGGGCGGGGTCTCGGCGGTCGCGACGACCGTCTTCAACGCCGTGTTCTTCGCGGGGGTCAAACCCGTCGAGTACGGCGCCCACTCCTTCTACATCGAGCGCTACCCGGAGGGCCGCGAGGCCACCGTCGCGTGGGGCAGCCTCGACCTGCGCTTCGCCAACGACTCGGGCAAGGCCCTGTACATCCAGGCCGAGGCCACCGAGACCTCCGTCACCATCACCTTCCTGGGCACGAAGAAGTACGAGGAGATACGCGCGGTCCAGGGCCCGCGGACCAACGTCCGCCAGCCCGCCACCCGCAAGGACAACAGCCCGAAGTGCGAGCCCCAGTCCCCGCTGGAGGGCTTCGACGTCGCCGTCGACCGCGTCTTCGTCGTGGGCGGCAAGGAGGCCAAGCGGGAGACGATGAAGACCCGTTACACGCCGCGGGACAGCGTGACGTGCGGCTGAACCGGGGTGCCGGACCGGGCGCGGGCGCGCGCACCGGGGCCGTCGGCGGCCGGCTGGCCGGGGTGGACGCCGTGCGCGGCCTCGCGGTCCTCGGCATGTTCGCCGTCCACGTCGGGCCGAGCCCGGAACCCGAGGGCGCCCGGTACCTGATGGTCGCGGCGGACGGCCGCGCACCGGCCCTGTTCACCCTCCTCGCGGGGTTCTCGCTGCTCCTCGCCCAGCGCGGCCAGGACCCGGCGGCAGCGCCCGGGGGGTGGGCCCGGCGCTGGCGCCCGCTGCTGATCCGCTGCTCCGTGCTGGCCGCGCTCGGGCTCCTCCTGGCCGCGTTGTGGCCCGGGATCCTGGTCATCCTCGCCTTCTTCGCCGTGTACTTCCTGGCCGCCGAACCCTTCACGCGGCTCTCCACACCCGTCCTGTCCGCCGTCGCGGGTGTCTCGGTGGTGGCGGGTCCGCTGCTGTCGTTCCTGCTGGGCCCGGTGTTCGGCTACGGCACGTCCGGCCGGGGCGCGGTCCCCGAGGCCACGCAGTTGACGAGCTGGTCCGGGGCCGGGGACGTGGTGTGCGAGCTGCTGCTCACCGGCGCGTACCCGCTGGCCACCTACTTCCCGTACGTGCTGGTCGGGATGGCGCTCGCCCGCCTCTGCGACGTGCGCGAGCGCGCCGTGACCCTGCGGATGGCCGCATGGGGCACGTCCGCGGCCGTCGTCGGCTACGGATCCGCCTGGCTCGCCACCCACGTGTTCGGGGCCCGTGAGCGGCTGCTGGGGGCGATCGCCGTCCACCATCCCGAGGCGATGGCCGCCGCCGACCCCGTACGGGAGGTGCTGCGCGGGCAGTTCGGCGCCGTGCCGAGCACGTCGTGGGACTGGCTGCTGGTGGCCGACCCGTACAGCCAGACCCCGTTGGAGACCCTGGGCAACGCGGGAGTGGGCTGCGCCCTGATCGGCCTGTGCGTCTTCGCCGCGCGGCACCGGACCGGAGCCCGGCTGCTGCGGCCGCTGGCCGTGCTGGGGGCGATGGCCCTCAGTGCGTACGTGGTCCACGCGTTGGTGCTGGCCGGCCCGGCGTACGGCGTCGCCTCCTGGTTCGCCTGGATCGCCTTCAGCGGCACGGCGCTGGCCCTCACCTGGGCCTGGCAACGCGCCTGGGCGCACAGCCCGGTGCGCCGGGGCCCGGTGGAACACGCCCTCCGGCTGGTCGTACAGGGCAGGACCCGGCCGCTCTGAGCCACCGGCGCCCCGTGACGATGCGCGCAGGGGGCACCCGGTCGGCCCGGGCGTGGTTTCCGCGAGGGCCGGAAGGGCAACCGGGGCGGTGACGGCTTGGCGTGGCTGCGCCAGCGGTCTCGCGGCCGGTCCACGGCGCTCGGTTCGGTTCGGTTCGGTTCAACTCCCCCGGCGCGCCCCGTCGAGGAGCTCCCGCCAGGACGTGCCCTCCTCCCGCAGCATCCTGCGCAGTGTCCGCGGGCTCGGGTGCAGCTCCCGGGACGGCTCGCCCGGACCCGAGCGGTCGAGCGGCGCGTACTCCAGCCACTGCCGGACCCGTTCCCGCAGCGGCACCGCCACTGTCAACTCCCCCAGCAGGCGGTCCGCGTAGGCCCGGTGCAGCGCGTTCAGCTCCGGGTCGCAGGGTGCCCGGCGGCGGCGAGGTCCGCGTCGGCGAGGGTGATCTCGTGCTCGGCCGCACCGAACACCACCGGGCAGCCCAGCACCCGCGCGTACGGCTCGGGCGCGCCCGTCCGCGGGTGTGCGAACGACACCGACACCCCGCTCCCGGTATACCCCTGACGGTTGCACGGCTTTGCTCGCGTGCCGCCGTTGGATCACCAGGTCTTCAGGCCATCCGGTCTCCAGGTCATCCGGTCTTCGGGTGTTCGGGTGTTCGGCTCATCCGGATCGCTTCATCTTCGGCTGTTACAGTGCAGTCCTCCAGTGACAAAAGCCTGGAGGGATCAACCGGTTTATCGTCGGGGCGGCACCAACGGCACTGGGGGCGTAGAGAATGCGCTGCGGGAGGGTTCTTTCCTTCTGTGCCACGGTGACCGTCTTCCTGGTGGCTTCCGCCCTCGCTCTCGGATTCCTCACACCGGCACTGCAGTCGGTCGAAGCGGCTGCAGTGGTGAATGCCCAGACTCATTCCCAGTGGGACGACTCGGGATTGAATCTTCCGGACGAGTCCGACGACGGGGATGTGGCGCGCCGCCACCGCAGCCAGGACTCCACGGATACCGCCACCGCGCCGCCCACCCGGGAGGCGACCGGTTCCCCGTCGCTCGATTGCCACGAGCCGGCTTCGGGCACCGCATGCCGCGCATTGCACGGCTGCGCCGCCCCGCTCGACCCGTCCCTTGCGCAGGTCCTTCGCTGCTGAGCGGCTCATCGGATGTCCATCCGGTTGATTCCAGGGCGCTCCACAGCCCTGACCCCGCTGCGCCGTCGCCTCGTATACCCAGGCTTTCCACGTCGTAGCGGTGTTGCCTCAGCTCGAACGCTCGTCGGCCCGAGTTCCGCACTTTCTCCCCCGAGAACACCCAGGTGGGCGGATGTGCCGTGGCCGCGTGCCCACCGCGTCCGCACGACATTTTCGCTGCCCGAATTCCCCGCGCGCCCCAGTGCACGCGGCCGGGTCAAGCCGGCCGTGTCCGCGGATCTTCACCTAGAAGAAAAAGGGGACAGAAGTGTCTCGCATTCGTCACACCACTGCCGGTGCCGCTGCCGTGCTGGCCCTGCTCAGCGTCGGGCTCACCACCGGCTGCGGCGCGGTGGACAAGACGATGGGCTGCGTACGTGCAGCCAACACGATCTCCACGAGCGTGAACGACCTCCAGAAGGCCCTCGAAAGCGCCGCCAACGACCCGGCCCAGGCGGACAGGGCGCTGGCGGAGATCGACAAGAACCTGGCGACGGTCGGTGACACGTCGAAGGACGCGGACGTCTCCAAGGCGGTGGCCGAACTCAAGAAGGCGGTGGCCGACGTGACCGACGCGGTGCGCGGCGGCAACCCGGCCCCCGACATCACCCCGGTGAAGACCGCCGCGGCGGATCTCGCCAAGGTCTGCTCTCCCTGAACTGGCCCGTGTACGGGCAGCTGGCATTCGATGACGGCCGGCTGCCCGCCGTTCTCGCTTTCGCCCTCGCCGTGGGGACCGAAGCCCACGGAGCTCGGAGTAGACAGATGGAGCAATTCACATTGACCGCCGAACCCACGGGCGGCATCGCGGGCTGGGCGACGAGCCTCGTCGAAACCATGGGCGGCCCTGGAGCAGGGCTGGCCATCGCGTTGGAGAACCTCTTCCCACCGTTGCCCAGCGAGGTCATTCTTCCGCTGACGGGATTCGCCGCGGGGAACGGGGTGATCAGCCTCTCCTCCGCGCTCTTCTGGACCACCGCGGGCTCGGTGGTCGGCGCGTTCGCCTTTTACCAGATCGCCAACCTTTTCGGCCGCGAGCGCATGTACGCCCTGTGGGCCCGACTTCCCCTGGTCAAAACATCCGACCTGGAGAAGACCGAAGCGTGGTTCGGCAAGCACGGAACGAAAGCCGTCTTCTTCGGCCGGATGATTCCCATCTTCCGAAGCCTCATCAGCGTACCGGCCGGCCTCGAACGGATGCCCCTGCCGCTGTTCCTTCTGCTCACCGCCCTGGGCAGCTCGATCTGGAACTTCGTTCTCATCATGGCCGGATACTGGCTGGGCGATCAATGGGAGACGGTCGAGCAGTACGTGGGAATGTTCTCGAAGGCCGTAGTGGCTCTTGTCGTCGTGGCCCTGGCCGTCACGATCGGGCGGAAAATACGCGCCCGTCGGACGGCCCGCGCCCATGAGGATGCGTAGAACCGCCGGGGAGGCAATCCCCGCGCCGGGCTGACGCCCGGGCCCCGTCAGTTGCGCGCCCGCGGGCGCGCGCGGGCCTCAGCCGTCGCTTCCGACGCCGCGATCGGGTGCGCTCATGTCGCCCGTGGCGGGAGTGCCTCCGGCGAGCCCGTAGCGCAGGTACACGGTGCCCTTCGGGCCGGCCACCGGGGGCGTGAGGAGCGTGAGGCTGGCGGGCACCGCACCGTCGTCGAACACCTTCTTGCCGACGCCGAGCACGATCGGGTGCAGCCAGAGGTCGAGGCGGTCGAAGAGCTTCTCGCGCAGGAGCGTCTGTACGAGGTTCAGGCTCCCGACGACCTTGATGTGCTCGTGCCGGTCACGGATCTCCCGCACCGCGCCGACGAGGTCCGGGCCGAGCTGCGTGGACCCGGCCCACGAGAGGTCGGGCCGGCCGCGGGAGGCCACGTACTTCGGGACGCGGTTGAAGAGCGTGGCGATCTCGTGGTCCTCGCCGCCCTCCTGGTGAGGCCAGTGGGCGGCGAAGATGTCGTACGTCCGCCGGCCGAGCAGCAGCGCGTCCGTGCCCTCGTACGCGGCGCCGATCTGCGCCCCGGCGACCTCGTCCAGCAGGGGCGCCTGCCAGCCGCCGAACGGGAACCCCACCGGGTCCTCGTCGGGGCCGCCGGGCGCCTGCCCGACGAGGTCGAGGGTCGCGAACAGCTCGATGTGGATGAGGCCCATGGCGTACTCCCTGTGCAGCGGTCGTCCCCGTCAAGGGGTAGACCTGCCAGTGCCCGCGGACTCATCGGCACGACGGGACCCGACTTCACCCGGCCGGGCGGAACGACCTCGCGCAGGCGGCGCGGAGCGGGCCCTTTCGCCGATCGGGCACCCCGCCGGTCCGGATGCGGGATCGCCCGCGCCCGGCCCACCGGACCGGTTGGGCGCGCCGTGGGTGGGCGGGGGTGGGGGACGGCCGGGAGGATTGCCTGGTTGCCAGGAGGACACCGGATGGCGGATGGTTGCCGCGAGGCAAGCATTTTCTTCGAGTCGATGAGGTGAGGGGTTCACGTAGCGGGCCCTCAACGTTTGGTGAATTCACCCCAGGCATCCAGCGCTCCGCCGGCGGTGCGCGCGCCGTGGAGTGAGTCCCCCCATCCCGTGCTCGTGGCGGACGACCAGGGAGCCCTGGTGTTCGTCAACGGGGCGGCCGCTTCCGCCTTCCCCGATGCCCTCCCGGGCTTGCCGCTGGCGGGTGCGGTGCCCTCGCCGCCGACACGGTGCCGGTGACGCTGGCGCCGGGCGAGACCTGCGTCCTGTAAACGGACGGGATCACCGAGGCCCGCGGCGGGGCGATGTTCGGCGAGGACCGGCTGCGCCGCGCCCTGTCGCAGTGCGCGGGCATGCCCGCCGAAGCGGTGGTGGAACGGGTGCAGATGCTCCCCTCCCAGTGGGTCGGCACCGGCCGCCACGACGACATGGCCGTCGTCGTGATCTCCGCCCCCGCACCACCTCTCACCTCCGCCGGGACCGCCCCATGACCATGCCGCTACCCAGCCCGCTCCGGCTGACGCGCGTCGACACGAAGGACGTCGTGCGCATCGAGCTGCACGGCGACTTCGACTACCAGTACGCCACCGTCCTCCTGGACGCCGTCATGCGCGTCCTGGCCGAGCCCGCGGCCCCGCGCGAGCTGTACCTGGACTGCACGGGCCTGAGTGCGGTCGACTCCACCGGGCTGTCGACGCTGCTGATGGCCAAGCGCCTGACCGACTCGGCCGGCGTGCGCCTGCGCCTCGGCGGCAGGCCCGTGAATCTGGACCGGATGCTCACGGTCACCGGTACGCTGGACCACCTCACCGGACAGAGTGCGGGCGAGCGGTCCGAGTCCTCTGTGAGGGAGAGACAGTCCGCCGCTTCGGAGGAACCCGTAACGCCCCGCTCCAGCGGTCCGGAGACCACCACCTGACCGGCACGGCCGGGCGACCCGCTCGTACGAAGGGGACACAGACGCCGCCGCCGGCTCCCGGGCCACACAGTGTCGACCGCTACGCGGCACGCTCCGTCAGCGACATCGCCGAACTCCTCGACGTCATCTGGGAAAGCGCCCGCCAGGCCACCACCACGGCCCCGGTCTCTCCCGCGCAGCTCCGCCTGATGTACCTCGTCGACCACGGCCCGGTATCCGCATGCGCGCCCTGGCCGGGCTCCTCGGCGCGGCCGGCCCCTCCGTCACCCGGCCGCGGGCGCCCGCGGCGCTTCCGGGCGGGTGCCGGTGCGGCAGGACGACGGAGGGGGCGGACCCGGCTCCGGGTCCGCCCCCTCCGCAACGCCACGCGGTCAGTCCTTGAAGACGTCCTTGACCTTCTCCTTGGCCTCGCGCGCATCGCCCTTGGCCTGCTCTCCGCGGCCTTCGGCGGTCAGGCTCTCGTTCCCCACGAGCCGGCCGGCGGCCTCCTTGACCTTGCCCTTGGCCTGCTCGCCCTTGGCCTGAGCCTTCTCTTCACCGGACATGGTCATCACTCCAAGCGGTAGAAAACTCTTACGCCAGGACGTGTGCCCCTCCCTCGCGGCCTAAACATCACCCACCGTGTTTAACCGCCCGCGTTGCGGTAACACCAAGTAGCTACAGGCAGTCAGAACCCGACGGAAGGCCGGAACATGACCCTCGTGACCGTACTCATCCTCGTCGCGGTCCTCGCAGCCATCGCCCTCCTGGCCCTGGCCCCGAGTGCGCCCGCACGCCGCAACCCCTCCCCCGGCCGCAGGCGTCCGGCCACCCACCGCCGCGCCGCGCCCCGCCTGAACCACATCCCCAGCCAGCAGGGAACCCAGCACCACGCCCGCTAAGGTCCGGGCGCAGCCGGCGTGTCAGCCGTTGTCGGGCGTCATGCCGCCGATCATCTCGGCCAGCACGGTCCGCCGGTCCTCTCCCGGCCGTGCCCGGAGCGGACGGGCCAGGCGGGCGCTGTCGTAGTGCCAGCGGTGGTCGAGGTCGCCGGGCGCCCCGCCGGTCGTGCGGACGTCCGCGCGGGTGCCGAGCAGTTCCGTGAGGTCGTGTGCCAGGTCGGGCCAGGAGACGTGGCCGCTGCACGCGTTGGCGACTCCGTGCACGGGGCGGTCCAGGCACTCGGCCACCGCACGGGCGAGGGCCGCCGCGTGCACCCAGGCGGCTCCGTACCAGGCGTGCCCGCCGGTACCGGGACGTGGCAGTTCGATCGGCCCGCCCTGGCGGGCCGACTGGTAGAGCGTGCCGATGGCGCCCCAGCGCAGCTGTTCGCGCAGCCGGTCGTGCGCGCCCCAGACGATCGGTGAGCGCACGGCGCTCGCGCCCCCGCGCCCCGCGGTCCCCGCGGCGCGCAGCAGCATCGCCTCGCAGTCGAGCTTGGCCTTCCCGTACGGGCTGACGGGCTCGTGGGGCGGCGCCTCCTCGGCGACCCGGTCCGTCGCGGGGTGCCCGTAGGCGTCGATGCTGCTGACGAAGACGAACGGTCCCCGCCGCCAGGCCTCGACCATCGCCTCCATCGCGGCCAGGTCCACGTCGTGCCGGGTGAAGGTGCAGGCGGCGTGGATGACCGCGTCCGCCTGCGCGACGGCGTCCCGCAGCCCGGCCAGGTCGGTGAGGTCGCCCTCGATGACGTCGACGCCCTCGGTCGCGATCAGATGCGCGGACTCGGGCCGGGCCAGCGCCAGCACGGGGCGGCCCCGCGCGGCCAGTTCGCGTACGACGAACGCGCCCACGCCGCCCGTCGCACCGGTGACCAGCACCGTGCCCGGGCGGACGTCCCGGGAGCGGGGGGCCGGCCTGCTCGCGGCCTTCGCGGCGCTCTGCCGTGCCGCCCGTTCGTCGAGGAGCGCGGTCAGCGCCTGCGGCGTACGGGCCTGGAGCACGTCGAGGCCGGTGAGCGGCAGTCCGAGCTCCGTGCGCAGCCGTTCGGCGAGCTGCACGGCTTTAAGGGAGTGGCCGCCGAGGGCGAAGAAGTCGTCGTCGGGGGACGGGACGAGGCCGAGCACCGCGGTGAAGCCCGCCGTGACCGCTTCTGCCCGGGGGCCGGACGGGAGGCCCGGCGCGGACGGCCCGGGCAGCCGTGCGGGGTCGAGCGGCCCGGCCGCCGTGCGCGGCAGCGCGTCGAGCAGCGTGACCGTGACGGGCACGGCCTCGGGCGCGAGCGACCGGCGCAGCAGGGACAGCAGTTCGTGACCGGACGGGCCGACGCTGTCGCGCAGGACGGCGTACGCCACGGGCCGCCCCTGCACGGGCCGGACCACCGTGGCGTCGGCGACCCGCGGGTGGGCCCGCAGGGCCTCCGCGGCCGGGTGGCGGTCCCCGTCCGGGGCGGCGGGGCCCGGGGCGGCGCGGTCCATGGCGGCGGGGCCCGGGGCGCCCGTGTCCGGGGCGCCCGCCTGCGGGCGGCGGCCGCTTTCGCCCTCCGCGGGGCCGGCGCCGTGGTCCGGGCCGGGGACGGGCAGTTCGGCCAGGGCGAGTTCCGGGTCGGCCGCCACCGCGTGGAGCAGGGCCGCGTAGTCCCGTACGGCCGCCTCCGCCACGGTGTCGTCCAGCGTGTTCGCGTCGTACTGGACGAGCGCCCGCGGCTGTGCGGCGTCGTCGCCCAGCCCCAGGCCGTAGGACAGGGTGAACTTCGCGCCGTCGGAGGGGACGTCGACGTACTCGGCCGACGTGCCCGGCAGCCGCAGCACCGTCGGCGTGCCGAGGACGTCGGAGGTGACGCGGACCAGCGCGGTGCCGTCGGCGCCGCGTGCCCCGGCGCCCAGGCGTTCGAGGACCAGGTCGAAGGGGATGTGCCGGTGGCGCTGGGCTTCGAGGAGCGCGTCGCTCACGCGGCGCAGCAGGTCGGCGAAGGACGGGCCGCCGGATGCGTCGACCCGTACGGGCAGGGTGTTGACGCACAGGCCGACCAGGCCGCGCATGGCCGTGCCGCTGCGGTGGGTGCCCGCCACGCCGATGACGAGGTCCTCGTCGCCGGTGAGGCGGTGCAGCGCGGCGAAGGCCGCGGTGAGCGAGACCGCGAAGAGCGTGGCACCCCGCTGGGCGCCCAGCGCCCGCAGGGCCTCGGGCACGCCGGTCGCGAGGGGTACGGTCCGCACGGCGGCGGGCCGCGCGGAAGGGTGCGGCGCGGCCTCCGCCGGGCGGGGCAGGCGCGGCGGGGCGGCGTCGGCCAGCAGGTCGCTCCAGCGGTTCAGGTCCGCCTCCAACCCGGGCAGGCCGTCGTGCTCGCGGCGCGCGTGGTCGGCGTACTGCGGCGGTGCGGCGAGGGCGCGCCGGCCCGTTCCGCCCGTGGACGTCGCGTAGAAGACGGCGAGTTCGTCGGCCACGGTCTCCAGCGAGCCGCCGTCCACGGCGATGTGGTGGAACGTCAGCAGCAGGGTGTGGTCCTGCGGGCCGTGGCGCAGGACGAGCGCCCGTACGGCGTCACCGGCCGCGAGGTCGAACGGCTGGGCCGTCTCGCGCCGCAGCAGCTCCGGGGCGTGCGCCACGTCGGTGTCGACGACGTGTACGGGGACCGTCCGCGGCGTCGGGAGCACCTCCTGGCGGGGCTCTCCCCCGCGCTCCGCGTAGCGGGTGCGGAGAATCGTGTGCCGGGCCACCAGCGAGGTGAGGGCGGTGGCGAACGCGGCCACGTCGAACGGGCCGCGCACCCGGGTGGCGAACGGTACGTGGTACGAGTCGCCCGCGCCGCCGAGCCGCTCCATCAGCCACATGCGGCGCTGAGCGCGGGACAGGGGGGCGCTTCCGTCCTGCGGGGCGGCGGTACCGGATGCAGCGGTGCCGGATGCGCCGGTACCGGAGCCGGCGGCACCGGACTCGCCGGTACCGGAGCCGGTGGCGTCCTGCGGCGCGTGCCCGTCGCGGCCGGCGCCCGTGTCGGCGGCGGGCCCGGCGGTCGCGCGCCGGGCGGTTCCGGCGCGGGCGCGGCGCAGCAGTTCCCGCTGGAGTCGCCCGCGGCGGTCGTGGGCGGCGGAGTCGGCGTCAGTGGACATCGCTGTGCTCCGGGGTCTCGGGGTGGAGGTCGCCGTGGGCGGCCAGGAGGGCGCGTTCGACCAGCGCGGCCTGCGCGGCGACGGTGGGGGCGGCGAAGAAGTCGGCGAGGGAGAGTTCCACGCCCAGTTCCTCGCGCAGGTCGTCGGTGACGGCGAGGGCGAGGAGGGAATGGCCGCCGAGGACGAGGAACTCGGCGTCGGCGCGGGTGACCTCGCTGCCCAGGGACTGGCTCCACACCTCGGCGACGGCCTGTTCCAGCGGTGTCATCGGCGGCGCCGGCCCGTCGCCCGGCCGGTTCCCGGCCGCGTGCCCGCGTCCGGTGAGGGCGCGCCGGTCGACCTTGCCGGCCGGGGTGAGGGGAAGCCGCTCCAGCACGGTGACCGCGTCGGGCACCAGGTGGGCGGGCAGTACGGCGGTGAGCCGCGCGCGCAGCGCCGCGCCGGCGGGCACGGGGCCGGGCGCGGCGACGACGAACGCGACGAGGCACGCCTCGGGTGTGCCGGCGCCGTCGACGGCGACGGCGGCGTCGTCCACGTCCGGCTGTTCGCGCAGCGCGTGTTCGACCTCGGCGGGTTCGATGCGGAAGCCGCGGACCTTCACCTGGTCGTCGTTGCGTCCGTGGAACTGGAGGATGCCGTCGGGCCGGAGGGAGACGACGTCGCCCGTACGGTAGAGCCGGCCGGCGGCGGGATCCTCGACGAACCGTTCGGCGGTGAGCTCGGGCAGGCCCGTGTACCCGTGGGCGAGCCTGCTGCCGCCGATCCACAGTTCGCCCCGGTCGCCCGCGTCCACGGGGTGGCCGGCGGCGTCCAGGACGTGCGCCGTGGCCCCGGAGACGGGTCGGCCGATCGGTATCGGCGCCTCGCAGTCCTGCGCGGTGACCCGGTGGGCGGTGGCGAAGGTGGTCGTCTCGGTCGGCCCGTAGCCGTTGACGAGTTCCAGCCAGGGGAAGGCGGTGAGCACCTCGCGGGCCTGTGCGGCGGCCATCGCCTCGCCGCCCACGACGACCGAGCGGAGCTGGGCGAAGACGCGGGAGCGGCGCGCGGCGAGCTGGTGGAAGAGGGCCGTGGTGAAGAACGCCACCGTCACGCCGTGCCGCTCGACGTGCCGGGCCAGGTCCTCCAGGGAGGGTCGCTGCTCGGTGCAGACGACGACCGCGGCGCCGTTGGCGAGCGCGACCCAGACTTCGAACGTCGAGGCGTCGAAGGTCATGGGCGAGTGGAACAGCACGCGGTCGCGGCCGGTGACGCTGACGTAGTCGGGTGCGCCGACCAGCTCGGCAACGGCACGGTGCGGCACCACGACGCCCTTGGGGCGGCCGGTGGATCCGGACGTGAACATGATGAACGCCGGGCCGTCCGGGTCGGACTCGTCGACCGCGCGCCCGGTCGTGAGCGGCTCCTCGGGCAGGGCGAGGACGGGGCCGGGGAACGTGGCCGCGTCCAGCAGCTTCGCGTCGCCGACGGTGAGCGTCACCTCGGCGTCGGCGATCATCGCCTCGGTACGCGGCCGGGGCTGGGCGGGATCGAGCGGCACGCAGGCGGCTCCGGCCAGCCACAGCCCGAGCTGCGCCACGACCGTACGGGACGACCGCGCCGTCAGCAGCGCCACCCGGTCGCCGCGGGCCACGCCGTGTTCGCGCAGCCGGGCCGCGAGGGCGCGGCCGGCCTGGAGGAGGCGGCCGTAGGTGAGGGTGGTGTCGCCGTCCACGACGGCGAGGGCGTTCGGGGTGAGTTCGGCGTGCCGCGCGACGAGCGCCGGCAGGGTGTCCGCCCGTACCGGCGGCGGTACGGGCACGGTGGCGGGGGTGCCGGGCGACCGTTCGGGGGCGCCGTTCGCCGGGTCGACGGGCCGCGGGGTGGTGGTGTCGGCGGGCTGCGGGGTGGTGGTTGTCATGTCAGGCTCCTTCCGGTCGCGGGGTCCGGCGCTGTTCGAGGAGGGCGGCGAAGGCGCGGAGGTCGGTGCTGCGCAGCAGCTCGGGGGCACGCAGGCGTACGCCGGTCTCGCGTTCGACGGTGTCCAGCAGCCGTGCGGCGACGAGGGACGTACCGCCGGCGTCGGTGAAGTTGTCGCCGAGGCCGGTGCCGGGCCGGCCGAGGAGCTCGCGCACGGTCGTGAGCACGAGCCGCTCGGAGGCGGTGACGGCGGCCTCAGCGGCGAGGTCGTCCGGGGGGGCGGTCCGCGGCGCCCCGGGGGCCGGGGCGTCGGCCGCGGCCCGGGCCGCCAGGGCGGATCGGTCCACCTTGCCGTTGGCGTCGAGCGGAAAGCCGTCGACGATCCGTACGGCGGTGGGGACGGCCTGTTCGGGGAGCCAGGCACGGACCGCGGCGAGGAGGTCCCCCGCCGCGGGTTCGGCGCCGTCGGCGGGCCGTACGTGCGCGACGAGGTGTCCGTGGCCGGTGCTGTCGCGCAGCACGGTGACGACGGCACTGCGGACCCGGGGGTCCTGCTCGAAGGCGGCTTCGACCTCGGCCGGTTCGATCCGCACCCCGCTGATCTTCACCTGGTCGTCGAGGCGGCCGAGGAAGTCCAGGCTGCCGTCGG
Source organism: Streptomyces sp. NPDC058619 (assembly GCF_042717785.1). Taxonomy (NCBI): domain Bacteria; kingdom Bacillati; phylum Actinomycetota; class Actinomycetes; order Kitasatosporales; family Streptomycetaceae; genus Streptomyces; species Streptomyces sp. NPDC058619. The sequence goes on along the minus strand of NZ_JBHXQN010000003.1, from coordinate 195,012 downwards.
CGTTCATCCGTACCCGGTCGCCGGTGCGGTAGAGGCGGTCGATCGCGGGCAGCACCGGTTCGCCCGGCGGCGGGACGAACCGGCGGGCGGTCAGTTCGGGGTCGAGGTAGCCGAGCGCCAGGCAGTGGCCGCCGACGCGCAGTTCACCGTCCTGTCCACGGGCGACGGGGCGGCCGTCGTCGTCCGTGACGACGAGGGTGACGCCCGGCAGCGCGGTGCCGATGGGCGGCGCGGCGGGGTCGCCGGCCTCCGGGTCGGTGGCGCGCATGGTGTGGGTGGTGGTGACGACGGTGGCTTCGGCGGGGCCGTAGGCGTTGTGGACGGCGGCGGTGACGTCGGTGCCCGGGCGGCGGCGCATGCGGTCGCCGCCGACGACGAGGTGACGCAGCCTCAGGTTCTGCGGCCACGGGCGGTCCAGGAGCGGTTCGACGGTGGGCGTGGCCGCCACCGCGTGGGTGAGACCGGTCTCCCGCCACCAGTCGGTGAGGACGTGCGAGTCCCAGCGGGTGTCGTCCGGGGCCGGGACGAGGGCGGCGCCGGAGGTCAGGCCGGCCCACAGCTCCAGCAGGTGCGGGTCGAACGCGACACCGATGAGCAGGGACTGGCGGTCGCCCGGTCCGAGGCCGGTCGCGGCCCGGTACCAGTCGAGGGCGACGGAGAGCGAGGCCTCGGCCACGGCGACCGCCTTGGGGCGGCCGGTGGAACCGGAGGTGAGGACGGCGTACAGGGCGCCTTCGGGAGCGCGCCGGGTGCCGCGGACGGAGTCGGTGAAGGCCGCCACCACGGCGGCGGGGGCGTTGACGCCGTCCGTGGGCAGCGGCAGCGGGAGGTGCTCCCCGCTGCGGTGCTCCTCGGGCAGGACACCCGGGTCGCCGATGAGGCAGGCGACGTCGAGGTCCTCGGTGACGGCGCGGGTCCGGCGTTCGCCGGGGCGGGGGCCGAGCGGCAGGTAGACGGCGCCGATCCGGGCGAGCGCGACGGCGGTCACCACCAGGGCGGTGGACCGGTCGAGGCAGACGCCGACCAGGTCACCGGGGCGTACGCGGTCACCCAGGGCGGCGGCGACCCGTACGGCCGCCGCGTCGAGGTCCTGGTACGTCCAGATCCGGGTGCCGTCGACGACGGCGGGGGCCTGCGGGTCGCGCCGGGCCAGGTCCTCGAAGCGGGCGACCACACGGGACGGTTCGGCGGCGGGGCCGTGGGCGACGCTCAACGCGGTACCGGTGCCGGTGCCGGTGGCGGTGGCGAGGGGCGTGGCGGGAAGGACGGGTGCGGTCGGGGACTGGGTCATCACGACTCCGTGGAAAGGGTGGTGGCGAGGGCCTCGGCCTGGTCGGCGAGCACGGGGTTGCGGAAGAGCACCCTCAGCGGCGGGCGCGTGCCCAGCCGGGGCTCCAGCCAGGCGGCCAGCTCGGCGGCCAGCAGGGAATGGCCCCCGCTGTGGAAGAAGTGGGAGCGGGTGTCGAACCGGCCGTGGCCGAGGACCTCCCGCCAGCCTTCCGCGAGCAGGGCCGTCATCGGGTCGTCGGACCCGGCGCCGGCTCCGGCTCCGCACTCGGGGTCGGGCTCGGACGTCGCGGCGGCGTCGGGGTCGAGGGCCGCCGCCCGGCGGGACAGCGCCGTACGGTCGGGCTTGCCGCCGGCGAGGGTCGGCATGGCGTCCAGCCGGGCCCACCGGGCGGGCACGAGGGCGCCGGGCAGGCGGCGGCTCAGCTCGGCGTGCAGCGCCTTCTCGTCGAAGGACGCGCCGTCGGCGAGGTCTTCGAGGAAGCCGACGAGCCGGGGCCCGCCGGGGTTCTCCCGGTCCAGGACGACGGCGCAGGACCGGCCGCCCAGCACCGCGGACGCCGCCGCCTCGATCTCCTCCAACTCGATGCGGTGACCGCGCAGCTTGATCTGGTTGTCGCGCCGGCCGAGGAAGTACAGCAGGCCGTCCAGGCCGCGGTAGCCGAGGTCGCCGGTGAGGTAGACGCGCTGCCCGTCGAGTGCGTCGACCGCGACGAACCGGGCGGCCGTCGCCTCCGCGTTGCCCGCGTAGCCCTCGGCGAGACCGGGCCCGGCGACGGCGAGTTCACCGACCGCGCCGGACGGCAGCGGGCGGTGGTGGGCGTCCAGGACGTGGACCCGCTCGCCGGGGAGCTCGGTGCCCAGGGGGATCTCGGCGCCCTCGGCGAGGGCGTCGCGGGAGACCTCGTGGACGGTCGAGCTGATGGCCGCCTCCGTGACGCCGTACACGTTGAGCACGGTGGCGTCGGTGTCGGCGAGGACCCCGCGCAGTGCCTCCACGGGCAGGCGCTCGCCACCGAGGACCAGGAGCCTGGGCGCCCAGCTCTCGTCGCGCAGCGCGGGACGCAGGTCCTCGCGGGTCGCGAGGAAGTAGCTGGTGGGCAGGTTGGCGACGGTGACCCGGGCGGATACCAGCAGTTCGGTGAGCTCGGCGCCCGTGGGCACCTCGTACTCGGGCACGACCAGGCACGCACCGGCGTGCAGGGCCGGCAGCACCTCCTCGAGCGCCACGTCGAAGGACGGCTGGGCGAACATCAGGACCCGGTCCGAGGTGGTGAGGCCGAACCGGTCGGCCGCCGCCGTCAGGTGGTGCACGAGCGCCGCGGGGCCGACCGCGACCGGCTTCGGCGTCCCGGTGGAGCCGGAGGTGTGGATGACGTACGCGGTGCCGGGGAGCTCCGCGGCCCCGCGCGCGGGGGGCAGGACCGGGGCGTCGATCCGAGCGGTCGGCAGCGCTTCCGGCAGGGCCGGGGTGCCGTCGCCGGTGAGGACCAGCGCCGGGGCGAGGCGTTCCAGCAGCAGCGCGAGCCGGGCCGGCGGATCGGCCGGGGACAGCGGGCAGTAGACGGCGCCGGTCCGCAGGCACGCGAGCAGGGCGACCACCGAGTCGGTCCCCCGGGGCAGGACCACGGCCACCGGCCGGCCGGGCGTCACACCGGCGGCGCGCAGGCGCTCGGCGAGAGCGCCGACGCGGTCGTCGAGTTCGCCGTACGTGAGCCGGCGCGCGCCGCACAACACGGCGGGCAGCGACGGGTGGTGCGCGGCCACGGGATCCAGCGGATCGCGGTCGGCCGGTACGGGTACGGGCTCGGCGGCCGGCTCCACGACGGTGGGCGCCAGGTCGGCCAGCGGGGTCTCGGGGCCGTCGAGGTAGGCGCGCAGCAGGTCCAGGAAGCGGCCGGAGAGCAGCCGGGCGACGTCCTCGCCGAAGAGGTCCACGTCGTAGTCCCAGACCAGGGTCATGCCGGGCGAGCCGTGGCGCGGGGTGACGCCGCGCCGGTCGTCCGGCAGCAGCACCACGTCGAGGTCGAAGCGGGTGGTGCCGGTGTTGAAGCCCTCGAAGAGGGTGATGTCGAGGCCGGGTACGTCGATCTCGGGCAGCGGTGCGTCGTGGGCGCTGAACATGACGGAGAAGAGCGGGTTGTCGGCGCCGGAGGTGTGCATGCCGAGCGCGCGGGTCAGCTCCTGGACCGGCACGTCCTGGTGCGGCAGGGCGCGGATGAGGGTGTCGGTGACCTCGTCCATGGTGTCCTGGGCGGGGGCGGCGCCGTCCAGGGCGAGCGGCAGCGGGATGGTGTTGACGAACATGCCCACGGCGTCCTCGTAGCCGAGGGGACGGTTGCCGACGGCGGTGCCGACGACCATCCGGGAGCGGCCGCTGTGCCGGCGCAGGAGCTCGGCGAACAGGCCGAGGAGCGTGGCGAACGGGGTGAGGCCGCGGGAACGGGCGTGTCCGCGCAGGCGTTCGGCGAGATCGGCGCCGATCGTCTGGCGCAGCTGTCCGCCGTGGTGCCCGCGGCGGGCACCGGGGCGGGTGAGGCCGGGCAGCGGCAGGTCGTGCTGCTGGTCGCGCAGCGCGGCCCGCCAGAAGTCGAGCGACGCGGGGGCGTACGCGGCCCCGGCCCGGTCCCGGACGTGGTCCGCGTACGAGGAGGCGGGCGGGAGTTCCAGGGTCTCGCCGAGGACGTGGGCGCGGTAGACGCGGAAGACGTCGTCGAGCAGGATCGCGAAGGAGTGCCCGTCGTGGATCAGGTGGTGCTCGACGTGGACCAGCCGGTGGTGGCGCTCGGCCAGCCGCACGAGCGTCCAGCGGATCAGCGGTGCCTCGAAGGTGTCGAGGGGTGTCTCGGCCTCGGTGCGCAGGAGCCGGGCGAAGGCCGCCTCGGGGTCCGCCTCCGTGCCGAGGTCGATCGTGCGCAGCCGCGGCGAGCACTGCGGTGCGACCCGCTGCCCCGGTACGGAGCCGGCGGAGGCGACGAGTTCGAGCCGCAGACCGGGGTGGCGCGCCAGCGTGGCGTCGAGCCCCCGGCGCAGCGCCTCGGTGTCGAGCGTGCCCCACAGGTCCAGTGAGGCGGTGAAGTTGTAGGCGCGACTGCCGGGCTGCATCTGTTCGTGCAGCCAGACGATCTCCTGCGAGGAGGAGAGGGGAAGCATGGGCGATCCCTGGGGTTGTCGGGTCGGTGTCCGGTGCCGGTCACGGTCGTGTCCGGCGGTCGTGCGGGCGGTTTCGCGGGTCGCGCGGTGCCGCTTTCTGCGTGAGGGGATGCCGTGGGGGAGGCTCGGGGCGCCTGGCGGTGCGCCGGGGTGGGGTGCTCCGGCCGGCGTGGGTGCGCCGGGGTGGGATGCTCCGGCCGGCGTGGGTGCGCCGGGGTGCCGGGCGGTACGGGGCACGCGCGAACGGCGGTGCGCGTGAACGGCGGTGCGCGTGAACGGCGGTGCGCGTGAACGGCGGTGCGCGGTGGCCGCGGGTCGGAAGCGCGTCGGGGGCGCTGCGGCCGGATCGGGGGCCGGGAGCGGAGGCGGCCGCGTCGTTCCCGGGGCGCGGCGGTGGTGCCGCCCCACCGCTCGGGCCGTGCGGCCGTACCCGGGCGTCCCGGACGCCTGGACGCCCGGTGGGCCCGGCGTCCAGGCCTGGGGAGGGGCGCCGGCGGGGTCACCCCGCGGTGCGCTCCGGGGGGCGCAGCGCGTGGGTGAGCGCGTCGAACGCCCGGTGCGCGGTCTCGTCGTCGAGCACCGCCCGGTCCCAGACCATCCGCAGGCGGATCTCCGCTCCCTGGGTGACGGAGACGGCGAAGGGCCCGCGGACCGGTCTGCCGTCGACGTGGACCTCCCGGCCCTCGACACCGGCCAGCCTGAGGGGTGGGCGGCGTCTGTCGTCGTCCACGGTCAGAAGTCCGTCGAGGCCGCCGGTCCAGCCCGAGCCGGCGGCCCGCGCGGCGCCGACGACCGCGTCGAACGGTACGTCGGCCCGGTCGAGGTCGTCCCACCACCCGTCCGCCGTGGCTTCGGGTCCGGGTCCCGGGCCGGTGTCGGCCGGGAAGACGAGGGTGTTGAGGAAGCAGCCGACGACGGGCTCCGCTCCCGCGGGACGGCCGCCCCACGGGTAGCCGAGCGGGACCGCGTGGTCCGGGCCGTACAGCTCGCGGGCCGCGGCGCGGCAGGCGTCGAGCAGTCCGGGGAAGGACACGCCGCCGTCGTGCGCGGGCAGTCGGGCCTGCGCGGCGCCGCCGGGCGGTGCGCCCTCGGGTACGCGTTCCGGACGGGGTGCCGGAGCGTGAGCGCGCAGCGCGCGCAGCCGGTCCGCCCAGTACGCGGCCGCTTCGGGCGTCTCCGCCCTCTCCTCGGCGGCGAGTTGGCGCAGGACCGCGTCCCGGTAGGCGGCGCGTTCGGCTTCCGTCTCTTCCGGTGCGACGCGGGAGCCGGTGGGGCCGCCGGTGGTCTCCTCGTCGTACGCGGCGCCCAGTTCGTCGACGATCCGCGCCAGCGAACGGCCGTCGCAGACGGCGTGGTCCAGGACGACGGCGAGGACGTCCTCCCGGCGCTCCTCGTCGCGTACGAGGAAGAGCCGCAGGGCGGGACCCTGCGCGTCCCAGGAGGACAGCGCGCGACGGAGCGCGTCGGCAGGCGTCTCCCCCGGTACGGGGGCCGGCCGGATCACGCCGGCCTCCGGGGCCTCGACGCTGAGGACGGGGGTGCCGCGGACGACGGCGGGCCGCGAGCGCAGGGCGGTGTGCCGGGCGGCGAGCCTGCGGGCCGCCGCGCCCAGGCGTTCGGGGTCGACGGTTCCGTACGGGAAGGCGAAGCACATCGGCACCACGTCGGGGCGTCCCGCCGGGTCCAGCGAGCGCACCAGCGCGAAGCGGCGCTGTGCTCCGGTGACCGGCAGCAGGGCGTCGGACCGGTCGCCGGCGAGGCGCCGGTAGCGGGCCAGGTACTGACTCGTGATGCTGGGCACGTGGTCCTCTTCGTCGTGACCGTGGTAGCGGTCGCGCGGATCGGTGGGTCGGCGGGTGGGGGTGGCGTCCCCGCCCCTGCGGACGTGGCGGTACGGGCGGTCGCGGCGGGCGCCGTCCCCCGCGGGAGGTGTCCCCGCGCACGGTGCGGTGGTCAGTCGGCGGGTGCGGAGGCCGGCCGTTCGTCGGCTTCGGCGGGGGCCTTCTCCGGCGGTGTCCCCCGGTCGGCGCCGTCGCCGTCGTCCTGCGGACCGGGCAGGTCACGCATCCGGCGCAACGGGGAGAAGAGCAGCGGCAGCGGTACGGCGAGGATGCCGACGGCGCACCAGGCGAGTGCCGTGCGCGACCCGTAGGACTGGGCGAGGGCTCCGCCGAGGAGCGCGCCGAGCGGGAGGGTGCCCCACATGAGGAAGCGCAGGGTGGCGTTCATCCGGCCGAGCAGTCGTGGGGGGCAGAGGCCCTGGCGGAAGCTGACCTGGGCGACGTTGTAGACGACGGCGCCGAAGGAGACGACACCCGATCCGGCGGCGAAGACGACCGCCCCTGCGAAACCGTGCCCGGACAGGGGCCACAGCAGCGCGAACGGGCCGGTGGCGAGGACGGACACGAGGATGACCCGCGCCTGCCCCAGCCGGGCGGCGAGGCGCCCGGCGCACAGGGCACCCAGGAGCCCTCCCACGGCCGACGCGGACAGCACCAGCCCGAGCCCGCCGGCCTCCAGTCCGACGACGCGGACGAGGTGCACGGTCTGCGTCGCCATGAGGACGGCCATGGAGAAGTTGGCGAGGCCGGTGGTGAACGCGATGACGCGGAGCAGCGGGTGGCCGAAGACGAAGCGGACGCCCTCGCCGATCTCCTTGCGCAGCGAGCCCCCCGCGGCGGCGGGCTCGGGTGCTTCCTCGACCTGCTTGATGCGGCGGAGGAACAGGGCGGAGAGCACGTAGCCGATGACGTCGACGATGACCGCGAAGTGCGCGCCGACGAGCTGGACCAGTCCGCCGCCGACACCGGGCCCGGTCACCTGGGCGGTGGACCGGACGGTCTCCAACGCGCCGTTTCCGGCTACGAGTTGGTGGCGGGGCAGGATCTGCGGCAAGTAGCTTTGATGGGCGACGTCGAAGAACACGGTCGCCACGCCCGTCACGAGAGCGACGACGTAGAGCTGGACCATGGTCAGGACGTCGGCGAGCGCGGCGGCGGGGATGCTCGCCATGGCCACGGCGCGCACGAGGTCCGCGCGGATCATCAGCGGCCGTTTGCGCATGCGGTCGGTGAGCGCCCCCGCGGGCAGCCCGACGAGCAGGAAGGCAGCGGTCTCCGCGGCTGTCAGGAGGCCCACCTGGAAGGCGGGCGCGTCGAGTTCGAGGACGGCCACGAGGGGCAGCGCCACCAGCGTCACCTGGGCACCGAGCTGTCCGGTGGCGGCCCCCGCGAGTAACAGTCGGAAGTCGCGCAAGCGCAGGGGGCCACCGGCGGCGGCTCGGGATGTGTCGGACATGTGAACGACAGTCACTGACCAACCGATCGGGAGTCAAAGCAAACCTGTCAGTTTCGGACTTGTTTTGCGGCGCCGCGGACACAACTCAGGAAATCTTGCGCACTACCAGAGGTACGGCCGCGTGAATTACTGCCGGTTGCGCACGCAGCGCCGGACAGGTGGGGCAAGGGGGGACAAGGGGTGCGGGAAGGGGCCGGGCGGCCCTCATCACCCTGAGTAATCGGTCCGATCCTGACCGAAAACACTCATCTGCGATCACGCCGCTCCGCAAGCACTCGCTCCGTCCGCTATACGAACGGCGCGTGCGGTCGGCGCCCCTGGGGTGAAGAAGTCGCCCAGAGCGCCGCGACACGCCCTCACCCATGCGGTTCCCGCCGGTCGCGGCCGAGCGGAACGGCGCGGGAACGAACGGCGCCCGGCCGGGGGTTGTTTACGATACGGGTCGACCCGTATTGTAAAGCGCGTGAACTCCTCTCCGTCCCCCAGGGGACGTCCCAGGGATCCCCGCTCGCACGAGGCGATCGTCAGCGCGACCACGGAGCTGGTGGTCGAGGTCGGCTACGCCGCCACGTCCATCGGGGCGGTGGCCGCCCGCGCCGGCGTCGGCAAGGACACGGTCTACCGACGGTGGCGGGGCAAACCGGAGTTGGTCTTCGAGGCCGTGTTCACGACCACCGACGACGCTCCGGTACCGGACACCGGAACGCTGACCGGGGACCTGACCGCTCTGCTGCAGGGCCTGGTGGACGAGTTCCACGCACCCGCCGCCGCGGCGGCGCTCCCGGGGCTCCTCGCCGACTTCGCCGCCGATCCGGTCCTGAAGGCGCGCATCCGCAGCGACTTCCTGGCCCCCTCGAAGGAGCGGCTGCTGATCGTCTTCGAACGCGCCGTGACACGCGGGGAGATCACGGCCGGCACACCCGTGGACCTGGTCCTGGACACGCTCGCGGGATCCGTGTTCTTCCACGTCGGTCTGATCGGGGAACACCCCGACCCGCAGCTGGCCGGCCGGCTGGCTGCCGTCATCGCCCAAGGAATCGAGACCCGATGAACGGCTGGCTCCTCGCAGCGGGCATCACCGCGTCCGGTGTGGCCGCGGCGCACATCGTCGGCGGCCACCGGGATGTGGTCCGCCCGCTGCTGTCCTGCGGACTCGCCGACGAACCCAAGCGCGTCCTGCACGCCGTATGGCACATGGTGAGCATCGACCTGGTGCTCTCCGCAGCCGTGTTGGTCCACCTCGCGCTGGCGGACGCCACGTCGGCGACCGGTCCGCTGGCGTGGTTCGTGGCCGCGCACTTCCTCGCGTACACGGCCGCCTTCCTGGTCGTCACCCTGTCGGTCGGCTGGCCGAAGCCGCTGCTCCGGCTGCCGCAGTGGTTCCTGCTCCTGCCCGTCGCGGCCCTGGCGGCGGCGGGCGCCGCGTGACGGAGGCGAAACGGGAGGATCGCGCCGACCGGCCGCCCCGACCGGCGCCCGATCCCCGGCGGTGACCGCGTTCAGCCGGCCAGCGCCGCCAGCAGCGGGCCCCTGACGCGCTCCGAGCGGGCGCGGTGGGCCCGGCGGCGCTCGACGTGGACACTGCGCCGGGACAGGCAGAGTTCGCCCGCGGGGACACGGCAGGTGGGACAGGCCTCGGCGAACGCACCGTGCCGGAACCGGCGGTGCGTTTCGTACGCGGCGTCCAGGGCCGCATCGAAGACGGAACCCGGCATCAGCGTGGGGCAGTACGCACGGAGGGCATCTCCTCACACGGGGGGGCGCGGCGGCCTCGGCACCCACACTCCACAGGTCGAACAAGCGGTTTCCCCCTCGGCTTCCCCGTTTTCGCAGTTCAACACGTTGATGCAGCGTCCGGCCGCCGCACCGGCGCCGGGAGCCGGCGATCCGGGGAAAAGCGCGAGTTCCGGGGTGTGAGCCGATTCTGTCGGGGCAGGCGCTCCTCAGCGAGGCCGCATCGCCCGGTTTGCGGGAGGGAGCGGCCACCCAATTCACCGATTCAGGAGGAGACTTCGTATGACTGAGAACGTGTGGGGCTACCGTGAGACGTCCGGCCGTCTGGCCGGCGCCGATCTGACCGGCTACAAGGTCGAGGCGACGGACGGCTCCATCGGGAAGGTCGACAAGCACTCCGACGAGGTCGGCTCCTCGTACATCGTGGTCGACACCGGTCCCTGGATCTTCGGCAAGGAGGTCCTGCTGCCCGCCGGCACGATCAGCCGGGTCGACGCGGACGAGGAGAAGGTCTACGTGGACCGGACGAAGGAGCAGATCAAGAACGCTCCGGAGTTCGACAAGGACAAGCACCTCGGCAACGAGGACTACCACCGCGAGGTCGGCGGCTACTACGACGGCCCGCACCGCGTCTGACAGGCGCTCCCCCCGTGACCCCGGGCGGGGGCGGCAGCCTCCGGGCTGCCGCCCCCGCCCGGGGTCATATCCTGCTCCGGGCCGGATGCACGGCGCGGGACAGCGGGGGGGAAGGCAGCCTGTGGACGGAGAGGCGATGAGCCGGAGGACGGTCGAAGCCGCTGCTCTGCGATGTGAGGACGCCCGGCAGATCGCCCGGCACGTCCTGGCGGAGGAGCGTTCCGAGCGGGTGGACGACGTCCTGGTGATCGTGTCGGAGCTGGTCTCCAACGCGGTGCGCCATGCGGGCGGCGTGACCGGGTTCACCGTCCGCCGCGACGGGGCAACGGTCGTCGTCGAAGTTGCCGACGCCTCCCCCGAACACCCCCGCAGCCCGGGCACGGCGCCCGACGTACCCGGTGGGTTCGGCTGGATGCTGGTCAACCGCCTCGCCGCCCGCGTGGAGATCGACTCCGGCCCCGGCGGCAAGACCATCACCGTGTTCCTCGCGGTGTGACCCGTCGACGGAGGCCGTTCCACCGGCTTCCGGGGTGATCCTCCGCACGTCAGGGCGGGCCGCGGCCCGCCCGTGAGCCTGCTCGGACGGTCCCGGGGCCACCTTCCTGTCACCGCCCGTCCGTACGCCTCGTAAGCTGGGCAGGTGGCAGACGAGCATGAGGAGGGGGCGCAGTTCACCCCGGTGGAGAGCGCGGAGCTGGCCGTCGTACGCGTCGGCGGCGAGATCGACATCGATCGGGCGCCCCTGCTGGGTGACGTCCTCCACAACGTGATCACCCAGGCCGACGGTCCCGATGAGATCGTCGTGGACCTGGACGGCCTCACCTTCTGCGATTCCGCCGGCCTGAACGCGTTCGTCCGGGCCCACCACCTCGCCCGGCAGCACGGGCGTCGGCTGCGCCTGCACGCGCCCCGGCCCCAAGTCGTGCAGCTGCTGGAAATGTCCGGCGTCGACCAGCTGTTCCAGATCACCCCGCGCCGCCCGGCCTCCTAGCGCGCCGACCACCCCGGCGCCGAGGAGACCCAGGACCTGGTACCCGGCATGCCTCCCGCCGAACCGGGGCAAGGCCCGTCTGCGGGCTTCTCGGTGGGAAGAACCGACGGTGCCCCGCGGTCGAGGGCCGTGCCATAGGGTTCCCGGAGACGAATAAAAAGGATGCGCATAGTGACTGATGAAAATGTTTCGGACCGCCTGATCAGCCTTTTGTCAGTCCGAGGTGAAGACCTGGGCGCCGAGTGGGCGGACAAGGTGACCGGTTCGCTGGGCGGACGGGTGAGCCGGGCAGAGGTCCAGCGGGAGCTGCAGGAGCTGTACGACGCTCTGGTGGCCGCGCTGGACAGCGGCAGCCTGGACGGGCGGGCAGAAGCGTTCGGTGAGGTTCGTGCGCTGCTGACCGAGTTGTCCCGCACCAGGGCCCGACAGGGATTCAGCCCCACCGAGACCGCTGGGAGCGTTTTCGCCCTCAAGCAGGTCCTGGAGTCGGCGCTGGACGGCGAGACCGGCGATGTGCAGGCGTACCTGAAGTTCGCCTCCCTCCTGGACACCCTCGGACTGTTCACCGTCGAGGTCTACACCCGCACCCGTGAGGAGCTGATCTCGGCGCAGGCGGAACAGCTGATGGAGCTGTCCACGCCCGTGGTGAAGCTGTGGGACGGCGTGATCGGCGTACCGCTGGTCGGCACCCTGGACTCGGCGCGCACCATGGTGGTGATGGAGAAGATGCTCCAGGCTCTGATCGACACCGGATCCGAGCAGGCCATCATCGACATCACCGGCGTGCCGGCCGTGGACACCGAGGTGGCCCAGCACCTGCTCAAGACGGTGGTGGCGGCCCGTCTGATGGGTGCGGAATGCACCATATCCGGCATCCGCCCGCAGATCGCGCAGACGATCGTGGCCCTCGGCATCGACTTCGGTGACATCGTGACCAAGGCCACCCTGGCCGACGCGCTGCGCCACGCGCTGCGGCGTTCCGGCGTCACCCTCTCCCGTACGGCCCCCCAGGCCGGTACCCGGTGAGCGAGCAGGTTCCGGTCCTTCGGATCGGACAAGTGCTGTTGGTGTCGATCCAGACCGACCTCGACGACCACTCGGTCATGCAGCTCCAGGACGACCTCGCCGCCGCGGTGGTGGACTCGGGCGCGCACGGAGTGGTGATCGACATTACCGCCGTGGAGATCGTCGACTCCTTCGTGGGCCGGATGCTCTCGACCATCGCCTCGATCTCCCGGCTGCTGGACGCGCAGACCGTCGTGGTCGGCATGCGGCCGGCCGTGGCCATCACCCTGGTCGAGCTCGGTCTGTCACTCGGCGGGGTCAGGACCGCGCTGACCCTGGACAAGGGACTCCAGGTTCTGGAGCAGGCCCGCGTGCACCGGATGGGGGGAAACACGTCTGATTCCTCGATCGGATTCGGTGCCGTCACATCAGATGAGGGTCTGTGACCGGCCCGGCCGTGCTGGAGATCACTGCCAATGCCGGCGTGGTACAGGCCCGTCAGCTGGTCCGCTCCCTGGCCCAGGAGTGCCGGCTCTCCCTGGTCGAGCAGACCAAGCTGGTCACCGCAGCCAGTGAGCTCGCCCGCAACACCCTCATCTACGGAGGCGGCGGCACCATGACCGCCGCCCTGGTCGAGGAACGGGGCCGGCGGGGCGTGCGCCTGGCGTTCGAGGACCAGGGCCCCGGCATCCCCGACGTGGACCTGGCCCTGACCGACGGCTGGACGTCGGGCAACGGCATGGGCCTCGGCCTCTCCGGATCCAGGCGCCTCGTCGACGACTTCGTCCTGGACACCGCGCCGGGACAGGGCACCACGGTCACCATCACCAAGTGGGCCCGATGACAGCCGTACGCGGGCCGCTGCTGCTCGACTGCGAGGACTCCGCCTGGTTCCGCGACCAGCCCGAAGCCGCCCGCGGTGCGGCCGCCGCGCTGGGCCGTCGCGTCGGCCTGGGAGAGCACCGCACCGCCCAGCTGGTCCTGGCGGTCGCCGAGCTGGCCACGAACGCCAGCAAGCACGCCACGGACGGCTCCGTGGTGCTGCGCGTGCTGCGCAACCGGGACGTGGCGGGCGTCGAGGTGGTGGTCGTCGACAGCGGTCCCGGTATGGCGGACGTGGCGACGGCACTGCGCGACGGGGTCTCGACCGCCGGAACCCTGGGCATCGGGCTGGGCGCGGTCCAGCGCCTGGCGGACCGCTTCGACGTCCATTCCGTGCCCGGACTCGGCACCGTGCAGCTGGCCCGTTTCTGGCCGCACCCCCTGCCCGCCTCGGTGGCCGGCGAAGCGGTCGTCGGCGGCATCACCCGTCCCATCGGCGGCGAGGACGTGTGCGGGGACGCCTGGGCCGCGCGCACCGATACCGGCGAGTGGACGGAGCAGACGGAGCGCACGGATCGGACCGAGCGGACCGAGCGGACCGAGCGGACGACCGCGGAACGAACCGACCGGGCGGGCCGGTCCGGTACCGCTCTCGGCGGCGCCCTGCGGGCTTCGACCGGGTCGGCCGGCGGGTCGGTGCTCGCGGCGCGGGCCGGTCACCTCCCGTCCACGGGTGCGCCGGGCAAGGTCCGCTCCGAGCTCGTTCACGGAGCCGTCGCGGGATCGGGGCAGGGCGTCCTGGTCATGTCCTGCGACGGCCTCGGCCACGGCCCGATGGCGGCGGCCGCCTCCCAGGCAGCCGTCAAGGCGTTCCACCAGGGGTCCGCGCGCCTGCCCGACCAGGCGGTGCAGGAGGTGCACCGGGCCCTGCGCGGAACCCGCGGCGCCGCGGTCGCGGTCGCCCGTCTGGAGCCGGACGGCCGGGTGCTGTTCTGCGGCATCGGCAACATCTCGGCCTCCATCGTCACGCCCGAGTTCCGCTCGAACCTGCTGTCCCATCCCGGGATCGTCGGCCACCAGATGCGCCAGCTGCGTACCTACGAACAGCAACTGCCCTTCGGCGGAGCGCTGGTGATGCATTCCGACGGGCTCAGCGAGCGCTGGAAGCCCAGTGATCTGGGTTCCCTCCTGCACCACTCGCCTGCTCTCATCGCCACAGGGCTCCTGCGTCACGCCGGGACCCGGCGTGACGATGCCAGCGTGGTGATCGCCAAGGGGGCCTGGTGACCGTGCCCGCCTCCCCCGCCCGGGACCAGACGCCCGTACTGGTCACGGCGGTCGGCACCGAGAAGGACGTCTTCGCCCTGCGCCGCCGCGCCAAGGCCGTCGCGCAAGCCGTCGGCCTCGACCACCGCGACCAGGTCCGCCTCGCCACCGCCCTGAGTGAACTCGGGCGGGACCTCCTGCGTCCCGCCCCGATGACCGCCGCCTTCGACGTCCTGCGGGAGCCGGCGGCGCTCAAGGCCTCGCTGCGCTGGCGCGACGACCGCGTTCCCAGCAGCGAGTCGCTGGCCGCCGTCACCCGGCTGCTGCCGCAGACCCACTACGCGCCGGCCCCGAACGGGTCGGCCACGGCGGCGGCCCGCCCGCCCGGCGGCCGCATCGACATCACCTGCCCCCTTCCCGCCGCCTCCGCCCGCCGGGATGTGGAGGAGATCCTTCGCGTCCTGGCGGCGGACGCCCCCGCCAGTGCGATCGACGACCTCCAGGCCCAGACCCGCGACCTCATCGCCGCGCTGGAGGAGGCGCACGCCCAACGCGACGAGCTCGAACGCCTCAACGAGGAACTGACCGAGACCAACGCCGGCGTGATGGCCCTGTACGCGGAGCTGACGGTCGAGCACAAGGACGTCGTCGAGCGGTTCAGCCAGGAGCACGAGGTCGCGCTGACCCTCCAGCGGGCCTTCCTGCCCGCGGCGCTGCCCCGGCCCCGGGGGGTGGAGGTCGCCGTGCGCTACCTCGCCTCGGCCACCACCGCCGAGATCGGCGGCGACTTCTACGAAGCCGTCGACACCCCCCACGGGCTGCTGCTGGCCGTCGGCGACGTCGTCGGCCATTCGCTCCAGGCGGCCGTCGTCATGGGCCAACTGCGGTTCGCCCTGCGCGCGTACGCCGCCCAGGGCCATCCCCCGCACGTCCTGCTAGAGCACCTCGACCACCTGCTGGGACTGCACGAGCCCGGATGGACCACCAGCCTGTGCATCGTGCTCGTCGAACCCGGCAACACGCGCATCCAGGTGGCGAACGCCGGCCACCTGCCGCCGCTGCTGCTGTCCCCCGGCGGACCCCCGCGCCTCCTGCGCGAACACGGCCCGCTCATGGGCATCGGCGTGCCCCACCCGCCCGCCACCAGCCACCCGGTCGAGCCGGGCAGCCGTCTCCTCATGGTCACCGACGGCCTCATAGAAATTCGCGACGGCGACCTCTACGAACGCCTGGACCTGCTCAGCACCACGGCCGCGACCGGCCCGGACGACCCCGAAGCGCTGTGCACGCACCTCGTGGAGAGGTTCGCGTCCGACCCCGAGGACGACATCGTCGTCCTCGTCGCCCGCCTGCAGCCCGTGCCCGCATCGGCCTGACCCGCCCCGGCCTGACCCGACTGCGACGGTAATCGCCCCGTACGGTGTGCGGGCCCCGTACAGTCCGGGGACGGGCCCGTCCGCCGGAGGCGCGGCTCCCGGACGCTGGAGTGGGCCCGCATGGACAAGTTGGCAGAGGGAGCCGGACCGCAAGCCCCGTCGCCCCCCTCCATATCCGCGACAGCCGTGTTCGAAGGCACCGAACCCGTCGCCGCGGCACGGGACTTCGCCCGCTCGTTCTTGCTGGAGGTGCGGGACGAGCACCGGATCCCCGTGTCCGACCGCGCGATGAGCACGGTCGAGCTGGTGGTCAGCGAGCTGATCACCAACACCCGCAAGTACGCACCCGGCCCCGGCGGACTGGGCCTCCACGTCCGGGACGGCTGTGCGGAGGTGACCGTCTCGGACGGCAACCCCGACGCGCCCGTGATCCTCCCGCCCGACCCCCGCCGAGTGGGCCGGCACGGCCTGGAGATCGTCGCGGCCGTCTCCAGGAGCCTGGAGGTCCACTGCGAACCCGCCGGAAAGCGGATCACCGCGACCATCGGCCTGGCCGACGCCCCCGGGGCCCTACTCCTTGCGGCCCGTCACGGCGACGGTGACGCCCAGGCCGATCATCGTGAGGCCGCCGACGCCTCCGACGGCGGCGAGCCTGCGCGGTGAGCGGGCGAACCAGGTCCGGCTGGTGGCCGCGGCCACGCCCCAGACACTGTCGGACACCACCGCGATGACGTTGAAGACCAGCCCGAGCAGCAGCATCTGCGCCGTGACGTCCCCCTGGCCCCGGTCGACGAACTGGGGCAGCACCGCCGCGAAGAACACGATGGTCTTGGGGTTGGCCACGCCCACGACGAAGCCCTCCCCCAGCGTGCGCAGACTGCCGTACGCGGGGCCGCCGCCGCCCAGCGCCGCCTGCAGCGAGCCGCGCCCCCGCACCGCCTTGACGCCGAGGTAGACGAGGTACGCGGCGCCGACGAGCTTGAGCGCGGTGAAGACCAGGACCGAGCGCTCCACGACGGCCCCGACACCGAGCGCCACGGCCACGACGAGCACGTAGGCGCCGAGGGTGTTGCCGACCACCGTGGTGAGGGCCGCGCGCCGGCCCTGTGCGAGGGCGCGGCCGATCACGAACAGCACGCTGGGGCCGGGGATGACGATCAGCAGGAAGGACATGGCCGCGAACGCCAGCAGTCGGTCGGTGGACACCATGCGCGCATGAAAGCACGGGGTGGGGGCGGCCCGCCCGGGAATTCCGGGCGGGCGCGGGCCACCGCCGCCCCGCCGCGCACATCACCCGTCCGCGTGACGGGCACGGTTCCGGGCCCGCGGGTGCGGCAGGGTGGGCGCATGCAGCTGCGCCGGTCCCTGCCCCTGCCCCTGACCCTTGCCGCGCTCGTCCTGGCCACGGGTTGCGTGACCGTACGTCCCGCCGTGCCGCCCGAGGCGCCGCGGCCGCTCCCCGGCCCGGCCCGTCCGGAGCCCGCCCGTCCGGAGCCCGCCGCCTGGCCGTTGGGCCGGCTCCCGAGCCCCGCCGAGCCCGCGCCCGCGGTTCCGGCCGCCGCTCCCCCGGCCCCGCCCTCGGCCCCGGACGCCCGGAGCGTTCCGGGGCGGGCGGACGCGCCCGGTTCCCGGCCCGCAGCCCGCCCCGCAGCCCGGCCCGCAGCCCGCCCCGGTGCCGCCGCGGCCGAGCCGCGCCGCCCGCGCCGGGCCAAAGCCGTGAAACCCGCCCGCCGGACCGCGGCGGCGGCCCCCGCCAAGTCCCGCAAGCGGGCGCCGGTGAAGGCCGGTTCCCGGCCCGCGCCGCGGCGGACGTACGACATGGCGCCGCTGTGCGAGGCCGCCCGGGGCACGGTATCGCCGTCGATCGTGGCCCTGTGCCGGTAGCGGGCGGCGGATATGGTTCGGAATCGTGAGGCGGACGACTCGGGAGCGGAAGACATGAACGACGCGGGAGTGCGGGCGGCGTCGGCGGCCGTGCGGGCGCTGAAGGAACTGGCGCAGCAGCGGGCGGACGAGGTCGAGCTGTTCGACGGGTTCACGGACGCGGAGCTGGACGGCTGGAAGGTCCCCGTGCCGGACGACGTGCGGACCGTGCTCCGGGAGATCGGCGGGCTGGAGACCGAGGAGCACGAGTACCGCTTCGGGCCGCGCGGACGCGCGGTGTTCGGTGACGGCTACTGGACCCTCGGCGAGATCGACTTCGGCGAGGGCTCGCTGATCGTCGGGGTCGGAGCCGAAAGCTGGGGTCCCGTCGTGGGCGTCAACGCGTCGGGCTACGACCCGGACGTCACCGTCCGGGCGGCGGATTTCGTGGGCTGGCTCGCCGGCGTCACCGAGCGGCTGGCCGCCGGGGCGGAGGAGCAGCCGCGGGCCGAGCACGCCGCGGCGGCGACCTCCAGCGTCGAGGTGGCCGAAGGGACCGACGCCGAACTCGCCGCGCTCGTCGGGCGCGGTGATCCGCTGACCGACCTGGTGGACCTGCGCACCCTGCCCGGCTACCCCTGCTCCGTGGTCTGGGAGCCGTACTTCTCCACGGCGCACAACACCGCCGACACCGGCAGCAGCGAGGTCCAGTTCCGCATCGCGGGCGACGGCCGCGCGCTCCTGCTGCGCAGCGTGGTGAGCGGCGACTTCCTCGGCCGGGCCGTACGGCGCCACACCGTTCCCGTGGACGCCGCCGGGCGGGCCGTGGCCGAACTGCGGGAACTGGCCGTACGGCTCCCCGGATTCGTCGGGCTCGAACCGGGCTGCGCCGACGCCGACATGGACGGCTGGGGGGTCCCGGTGCCCGAGGACGTCCGGGGCGTGCTCCGCGAGGTCGGCGGGGTCACCGTGACGGGGCTGCCCGCGCTGCGGCTGCTCCCCGGGGGCCCCGAGCACGCGGTGGACGCCGAGCTGCACCGGATGCTGGGCGGTGACGGAACGTACTGGCCGGTGGCACGGATGGACTCCGGCCGCAAGGGCGTCCTCGTACAGATCCGCCTCGACCGGGAGAGCGGGCGGTGGGGGTACGCCGTCTCGGTGTCGACCAGCCCCAAGGAGCTGCGGGAGTACCCCGAGGTGACGCTGGTCGCCGAGTCGCTGCCGGACCTGCTGATGACGTACGCCCGGCTGGCCCGGCAGGCCGCGGAGCGCGCCGACCTGGCGGGCCGCGTCGCCTGTGACTCCCGGTGGATGCAGCCCAACACCGGCGAGCCCTGGCCGCGGCCCGCGCCCGTGCGCGAGTGGGCCGGCGCCACCGACCCGCTGCTCGCGGCGGCCGCCGAGCTGCCGGAGGGCACGCACGCCGCCGACTTGCGGGAGGTCCCGATCCCGAGCGACCTCTGCTTCTACCGGGCGGCGGGCTGGCCGTACGCGGCCCGGCTGGACCGGTTGCACTTCGCCGAGGGCGGCCGGCTGGCCGCGGCGGTGCCGGTCGGCGGCTGACGGGCGGGGCGACGCGTGCGACACGTGCGACGTGCGCGACGTGCGCGACGGGGCGACGGCGGAGCCCGGCGGCGGGGTTAATCGGTGGCCGCTCCCGGGACCGGATACCTAGAGTGACGGGGCCCCGGATCGTCGAGCAGGAGCGGATCATGCGCACGCACTACCCCCGTACGGCACATCTGCCCTGGTCTCCCGGGGCCACCGCGGACGACGTGCGGGCCACCGGGCCGGGCGGCATGGCCGGGCGCGAGGTCGTGGTGACCGAGAAGCTCGACGGGGAGAACACCACGCTGTACGCGGACGGCCTGCACGCGCGGTCGCTCGACTCCGCGCACCATCCCTCGCGGGCGTGGGTCAAGGGCCTCCAGGGCCGGATCGGCGCCGGGATCCCGCCCGGCCGGCGGGTCTGCGGGGAGAACCTGTACGCGCGGCACTCGCTCGCGTACGAGGACCTGGACAGCTGGTTCTACGGCTTCTCGGTGTGGGACGGCGAGCACTGCCTGGACTGGGACCGGACCGTGCGGTTCCTGCGCGGTCTCGGGGTGCCCACCCCGCGCGTGCTGTGGCGCGGCACCTACGACGAGCGCGCGCTGCGCCGGCTCAAGGTCGACACGGCCCGGCAGGAGGGGTACGTCGTACGGACCGTGGACGGCTTCGCCCGGCAGGACTTCGGGCGGTGCGTGGCGAAGTGGGTGCGCGGCGGCCACGTACAGACGGACGCGCACTGGATGTTCGCGACGGTGGTTCCCAACGGGCTGGGCCCGGCGGCTCCGTTGTGGGCGGTCCGGTCCGGGGCCGAGGCCGACGTGGCGGGGCTGCTGGGGGCGGTGGGGATGACCGCCGACGGGGCGGGGGTCCCGGCGGACTCCGGGGACGCCTGGGCTGCCGGGGCCGCCTCGGTTGCCGGGGCCGCCCGGGGCGCCTCGGTTGCCCGGGACGCGGGGAACGCTGGGAACGCAGGGGGCACCCCGCTCGCCGGGGGCGCCGACCTCGCCGGGGCGGTCGCCGAGGTGACGGCCCGTGTCGACGGGTGGGGCCGTACGGGCGAGGACCGGCTGGCCGGGGTGCTGGCCGCCGTGCTGCACGGTGCGCCGCGGGCCCGGATCGCCGCCCGGCTCGCGGCGGGGCCGCTCGGGATGCCGCTCGCGCGCCGGGTCGCCGACCTCGTGGGGCTGTACCCGTACCTCCAGCGGCCGTTCCCGGAAGCGGAGCGGCGGGCCGGGCTGGTGCGGTTGTCCGCGGCGGCCGATCTCGGGGTGCTGCACGCGCTCGCGGGCACCCTGGTCCCCGGCGGGGACGCGGACGGCGCCGCGGCGCGGGAGTGCACCGAGTGGTCGGCGCTGTGTGCCGAAGAGGCGGGGCTGCTGGGCACGGACCCGCTCCGGTCCCTGCGGGCGGCCCTGCGCGAGTCCCTCGCCGGGCTCGGGGCGGACGCGGCGGACCGCTGCTGGGCCGAGGCGCGGCGCGCGTTCGCGCAGGGGCGGATCTTGGGCCCCGGGGCCGGGGCGGGCACGGGCGCGGGCACGGGCGCCGAGGAGGCCGTGGCGGCGACCTGGCGGTGGCGTGACGGATCGTTTCCCCGCCTGGTGCAGTTGTCCGGTCCCTCGGGCAGCGGCAAGAGCACCTTCGGCCGGGCTCTGCCCGGCGTGGACACCTGCATCAGTCTCGACGACCTGCGCGGCGCCCGGGGGTCGCGGGCGGACCAGCGGGCCAACGCGGCCGTGCTGAGCGAGGGCCTGGACCGGCTCGACGCTGCCCTGGCCCGCGGCGGCACGGTGGTGTGGGACGCCACCTCGCTCACCGACCAGCAGCGCGGGCTCGCCGGCTCAATCGCCCGGCGCCGCGACGCCCTGGTCACGCACGCCGTGGTGCTCGTCGGCGAGGAGGAGCTGGTGCGCCGCAACGCAGGGCGCCCGCACCCCGTGCCCCCGCAGGTGCTGAGCTCGCAGCTCCACCGGTTCAGCCCGCCCTACCCGGGCCAGGCGCACCGTACGTGGTACATCGGCGCGGGCGGGCACGTCGAGGACACGGCCGGCAGCCTGGCCGCGAACGGCGGGGACCACTGATGCGGACGAGCGAGGAGCTGTACCACCAGGTCCGCTGGGACCCCCGGTTCGACCCGGCGCGGTTCGTGCTCGGGCTGCTCCAGCGCGGGGCCGCGCCGAAACGCGTGCCGCTGCCGTCGTTCGTGCCCGGCGGCGACATCCCCTGGCACCGCGTGCTGTTCGTCGAGGCGGACGGCGAACCGGTGTGGGACCGCGCCACCGGCCTGGACCGGATCGACGCGACGTCGGCGGGGCGGGTCCGCGACCCCCGGCTGCTGCGGGCGCCGTTCTTCACCGCCCGCACCCCGTACGCGTGGGATCCGGCGGGCGGCGGCGCGTGGCGGCCGGCGGAGGCCGGGCCGCGCCGCGGGGCGGGCGCCCCCGACCGGGTACGGCTCCTGACGTGGAACACGCTCTGGGACCGGTACGACGCCCCGCGTATCGCCACTGCCCGGCGCAGGCCGCTGCTGCTGGCCGACCTCGCGGCCGCAGACGCCGACGTCATCGCGCTCCAGGAGGTCGAGCCCGAACTGCTCCGCATGCTCCTGGCCGCGCCCTGGGTGCGGGCCGCCTACGCCGTGGGCACGGATCCGGCCGGTCGGGACGTCGCCGAGCACGGACTGCTGGTACTCAGCCGGCTGCCCGTACGGGAGGCCGCGGCGCACGCGCTGGGCCCGCACAAGGCGGTCACCGCCGTGGCGGTGGAGACCTCGGCCGGCCCGCTGGTCGTCGCCGCCACGCACCTGACCAGCGACCACACCCAGGACGGGCACGCCCGGCGGGCGGTCGAACTCGCGCTCCTCGCCGAGGGGTTCGGCGGGGTCACGGCCGAGGCCGGGGCAGGGGTCGCCCTGCTGGGCGACTTCAACGACGGCCGGGCCGGGGCGGACGGGCCGGCGGCGGCGCTCGGCATGCGGGACGCCTGGAGCGAGGTGCACGGGGCGGCCGACGGAACTGCGACGTTCGACCCGACGGCCAATCCGCTCGCGGCGGTCGGATCCCTGTCGGGTCGGGCCGCACGGCTGGACCGGATCCTGCTGGGGTCGGCCGGAGCCCGTGTGGAGCGGGCCGGGCTGCGCGGGGACGCGCCCGGTCCGGAGGGGCTGTTCATCTCCGACCACTACGGGGTGGAGGCCACGGTGGAGTTCGGGGCGGGGGAGGCCGGAGGTCCCGCGCGGCTCGGCGTACCGGCGACGGCTCGGACCGCGGTGGCCTGGCTGCCGCCGGAGGACCCGCGGGTGGCGGACCTCCGGCGCAGGCACGATCCGGGGGTCGACCGGTGGCCGGCGCACGTGAACCTGCTGTTCGGCTTCGTACCGGAGCACTGTTTCGAGGAGGCCCTGCCCCTGCTGGCGGAGGCGGCCGCAGGAGTACCGGAGTTCACCGGGCGCACGGAGGGCGTGCACAGCTTCGGACACCGCGAGGACGCCACGGTGTGGCTCGATCCGGCGGCGGCCGGTGCGGCGCCGTGGCAGGAGCTGCGGCGGACACTGGTCGAGCGGTTCCCCGGGTGCCGGGGGCGCGCCGACGCGGAGCGGGGCTACACCCCGCACCTGACCCTGGGGCGGAGCCGGGACCCGCAGCGCCTGCTGGCCGAGTGCGAGGCCCGGCTCGGCGGCATCGCGTCCGTGCGGGTTGGGGAGCTGGCGGTGCTCTCGCGGCGCGGGGACGGACCGATGCGGGTGCGGGCGACGGTGGCGCTGGGTACGGGCGAGGTGCGGTGGACGGCCGAGCCGGTGGATCGGGGCGGGCCCGAGCGGGCGACCGGCGACTTGGCGGCCGCCGAGGAACGTGCCCGGGCCGTGGCCGGGCGGGTGGCGACGGCCCTCGGTGACGGGCTGGTCCGGGTCGCCGGGTCGCGGCGCATGCGCTGCGCGCTCTCCCGGGCGGATCTCGACCTGGTGGCGGCCCTTCCTGGGACTCCCGAACTGGACGATGTACGGCGCAGGTTGACGGCGGGGCTCCCGGAGGCGGAGCGGACGCGGGAGGTGACCGGCGCCCGGGTGCCGGGGCTGCGCTTCCGCGTGGGGCCGCTGGAGGTGGACCTGGCCGTGGTGGGCTGCGGCCCGCTGGAGCCGGCGCGGGCGCTCGCGCGGCGGGCCGAGCTGGGCGAGGCGGCGGCCGTCGCGCTGAGCGCACTGAGCGACGCCGACGCCGTACGGGACGCCACGGGGGCGGAGCACACCGCCGCGTTCACCCGGCTGGCCCGGGAGGTCAAGGCGTGGGCGCGCGCCCGGGGGCTGGACTCGGCACCGTTCGGCGGGCTGCCCGGCATCGCCTGGGCGGTGCTCGCGGCGCGCACGGTGCGGGAGGCGGGCCCGATGGAACCCGCCTCCCTGCGCCGGGAGTTCTTCGCCACGTGGGCGGCCTGGGACTGGCGGGACCCGGTGGCCCTGTTCCCGGAACCGGCCCGGTCGCCGCTCGGCACGGGTGCGGTGACCGTGTTGACGCCGTCGGAGCCGGTGCGCAGCTGTACCGCCCAGGTGGGGCCCGGTATGCGCGATCTGCTGGTACGGGAGCTGTACCGGGCCTGGGAGGCGCTGGAGGCGGACCCCGGGGCCTTCGACGCGGTCCTGGCCGCACCTCCGCTGCACCGCCGGCACGCCGCGTGGGCGGTGGTGACGGTGCGGACGCCGGCCGCCGGGGGGTTCGAGGACGCCCTCGGCCGCACGCGGGGCCGGCTGCGGGCGCTGCTCGTCACCCTGGAGGAGGCGGGCGTCACGGAGGCGCACGCCTGGCCGCGGCCCTTCGAGGCGGGGCCGGGCCTGGTCCGGTACGCGGTGGGCCTGGGCTCGACCCCGCCGGACGCCGCGCGGCTGGCCCGGCTGGCGGCGCCCTGGTCCTCCGGCCTGCCGGGGGTCGAGGTCACCTGGGCCCCGGGCGGAGACGTCCCGGACCTCCCCTGAGCGCCACTCCGCGCCGGGGTGCCCGCGTGGACCGATGCGGGCTCCAGGGGACCGGCCGCCAGGGCTGCCAGGGGCGCCGGTCGGTCGGGGGCCGGGCACGCGGGGAGCCCGGCGCCGGGGCACCCGTGCGAAGCGGCCGGGGTGGTGGGTTCCGGCGACCGCGCGGAGGCGCGAGCGGCACGGTGCTCCGGGAAGGGATCCGGCCCTGACAGCAGTGCGGCGCGCGGCCGTGGCATCCGCTTCGGCGCTTGCCGCTGGAAGTGCCGTTCTTGGCCCTCACGAGACGTCAGGCGGCGCAGTCGGTGCCGTGGGGAGCTCAGCGGGAGACGCGGGACGGCTGAGAGAGGTCCTGGCCTACCGGTGGTTGCGCTTCGGGCTGCGGGAGGCGGCGGAGCCGGTGGGCGACTCGTCCACCGACCCGGGCACGTACCTGCGCCGGCCGCGCGGCCTGCTGGAGCGGCGTGATCACGCCGACGCCGTCGTGGCGGTCATCGAAAGGGAACTCAAGACCCGGGCGAAGGGCCCGAAGGTGACACCGGAGCAGCAACTCGAGATGCCCGGCGCACGGCTGTACGACGCGATCGGCCGCGCCTGCACCGCGACACGGCGCACCGCGACACGGCGCACCGAGCCGCGGCGCACCGAGCCGCAGATCGCCGTGCAGATCCCGGACGGTCTCGGGGAAACCGCAGAAGGTCCTCGACACCGGGGCCGACACCGACTGATCGCGACGGGACCGCGGTGGAACCGTCGGCGGTCGTGCGGGGCATCGGCCTGCCGGCCCGGCGCCGTGCGTGGCCGCCGCGGCGAACCTGCCGTTCGAGGACCGCTCCTTCGACGTCGCGATGGCCGTCTCCACCGTTCACCACGGGCAGGACCCGATGACGGGGCTGCGCGAGGTGCGGCGCGTGGCTCACCGCGTGGTGGTGTTCACGTTCGACCCCGACGAGCCCGCATGGCAGGACCGGTTCTGGGCCACCCGCGATTACCTGCCCGAGTGCGCCACCGCCCTCACGGGGGTTTCCCTCGCTCGCCGGGACGGCCGAGGCGATCGGCGTAGGCGCGCTGAACCGGTGCCCGTCCCGTGGGACTGCACGGACGGTCTGTCCGAGGCGTACTTGCGCCGAGCGGGTCCGTATCTGAAGGAACATGTGCGCTGTGTGACGCCCGTGTGGACGGAGGCCGGGCCGGAGGCCGACCAGCGGGCGGCCCGAAGCCTCGGCGACGACCTCGGCTCGGCAGACCCCGGCGTCCGCCGGGTCGGCGGTGACGTGTCCCTCGTGCCGGGGCCGGGACGCTCCGCGGCCACCCCGTCGGCCCTCCGTCCCGTCCGGGTCAGCGCGCCCGGCGAGGACCGCGTCGCCGCGGCGGGCGCCGGCCGCGTCGACCGGAATCGGAGGTTGAGCCCCGTCTTTGTCCTCACCGTGGACGACGTCATGTTCGGTGCCGTCCCGGTGACGCTGGACCGACAGCATGGCGCATGCGGAACTCCTGAACATGCGGACCTGCCAGGCCGCGGGCCGAACGCACGGGGCAGCCCCGCACCCGCACCCGCACCGCAGGCGATCCGCGGAACGGCTCTCCCCCTGCACGAGCCGTTCCGCGGACCGGCCCGGGTACCGGAACGGCTCTCCCCCTGCACGAGCCGTTCCGCGGACCGGCCCGGGTACCGGCCTGCGGCGGGCCGGGCCCCGAGGGCGGTGGCAGAGCAGCCCGCGGCGCGCGTCCACAGCGACGACTAACGAACGCACGTCGCCGCAGCGGCCCACGGCTCGGACACTTCCCGAACGCTTCCCCGGGCTCCGCCCCGCCCAGCGGGCGCGGCGGGACGGAGCGGTCAGGAGCCTCAGTACAGCGCTGCCGGGTTTTTTCGTCAACACTTTTCACAAGGATTGAAGAAACTCCAAGTTCACAGCCCTGATGCGTAATTGACAGACCGTTTGACCTTCAGTTCATGAACGCTCAAACCCTTGACGGCCTCCTCTGCGGGCAGTTCACTCACGCTTCGATCCCCCCGGATCCCCGACGTCAGGAGCACCCCGCATGCCCCTTCTCTCCGACCGCCCGCCGCGCCTCGCCGTCGCGGCGCTCGCCGCGGCGCTGGTCGCCGCCCTCCTCGTGCTGCTGCCCGGCACCGCCGCCCACGCGGCCCCCGTCCTGCTGTCGCAGGGCAAGCCAGCCACCGCCTCCAGCCTGGAGGGCGCCGGCACCCCCGCCGGGGCGGCCGTCGACGGCAACAACGGCACCCGCTGGTCCAGCCAGTTCGCCGACCCGCAGTGGATACAGGTCGACCTCGGCGCACCGGCCCAGCTGAGCCAGGTCGTACTGCGCTGGGAGGCCGCGGCCGCCAAGGCGTACCGCGTCGAGCTGTCCACTGACGGCTCCAACTGGTCCACCGCCTACTCGACCACCGCCGGCGCGGGTGGCAACGTCACCCACGACGTCACCGGCACCGCCCGGTACGTGCGGGTGTACGGAACCCAGCGCACCACCGGATACGGCTACTCCCTCTGGGAGTTCCAGGTCTACGGCACCACCGGCACCGGACCGGTCATCCCCGGCGGCGGCGACCTCGGACCGAACGTGATCGTCTTCGACCCGTCGACGCCGAACATCCAGGCCAGGCTGGACCAGGTCTTCGCCCAGCAGGAGTCGGCGCAGTTCGGCTCGGGCCGCTACCAGTTCCTGTTCAAGCCCGGCACGTACAACGGGCTCAACGCGCAGATCGGCTTCTACACCTCCGTCTCGGGCCTCGGCCTGAATCCCGACGACACCACCATCAACGGCGACGTGACCGTGGACGCGGGCTGGTTCGGCGGCAACGCCACGCAGAACTTCTGGCGTTCGGCGGAGAACCTCGCCTTGAACCCGGTCAGCGGAACCAACCGCTGGGCGGTCTCGCAGGCCGCGCCGTTCCGCCGGATGCACGTCAAGGGCGGGCTGAACCTCGCCCCGAACGGCTACGGCTGGGCCTCCGGCGGCTACATCGCCGACTCCAAGGTCGACGGCCAGGTGGGCAACTACTCGCAGCAGCAGTGGTACACCCGTGACAGCTCGATCGGCGGCTGGTCCAACGCGGTGTGGAACCAGGTGTTCTCCGGTACCCAGGGCGCACCCGCGCAGTCGTACCCGAACCCGCCCTACACCACCCTGGACACGACCCCCGTCTCCCGTGAGAAGCCGTTCCTGTACCTGGACGGCGCCGACTACAAGGTCTTCGTCCCGGCCAAGCGCACCAACGCCCGCGGCACCTCCTGGGGCAACGGCGCGCCGCAGGGCTCGTCGATCCCGCTGAGCCAGTTCTACGTCGTGAAGCCGGGCGCGAGCGCGGCGACGATCAACGCGGCGCTGGCGCAGGGCCTGCACCTGCTGTTCACGCCCGGGGTCTACCACGTCAACCAGACCATCCAGGTCAACCGCCCGGACACCGTCGTGCTGGGCCTCGGCCTCGCCACGATCGTCCCGGACAACGGGGTCACCGCGATGAAGGTCGCCGACGTGGACGGCGTGAGGCTCGCCGGCTTCCTGATCGACGCCGGCACCGTCAACTCGCCCACCCTGCTGGAGGTCGGCCCGGCCGGCGCCACCACGGACCACGCGGCGAACCCGACCACCGTCCAGGACGTCTTCATCCGGGTCGGCGGCGCCGGCGCCGGCAAGGCGACGCTCGGCATGGTGGTCAACAACCACGACACGATCGTCGACCACACCTGGATCTGGCGGGCCGACCACGGCGACGGTGTGGGCTGGGAGACCAACCGCTCCGACTACGGGTTCCGCGTGAACGGCGACGATGTGCTCGCCACCGGGCTGTTCGTCGAGCACTTCAACAAGTACGACGTGGAGTGGAACGGCGAGCGCGGTCGCACGATCTTCTTCCAGAACGAGAAGGCGTACGACGCGCCGAACCAGGCCGCGATCCAGAACGGCGCCATCAAGGGCTACGCGGCCTACAAGGTGGCCGACTCGGTCAACACCCACGAGGGCTGGGGCCTGGGCAGCTACTGCTACTACAACGTGGATCCGACGATCCGTCAGGAGCACGGGTTCCAGGCTCCGGTGAAGCCCGGAGTGAAGTTCCACGACCTCCTGGTCGTCTCGCTCGGCGGCAACGGCCAGTACGAGCACGTCATCAACGGCATCGGCGCCCCCACCTCGGGCACCTCGACCGTCCCCTCCACCGTCCTCTCGTTCCCCTGATCCACCCCTGACCCCCGGAAGACGCGGGGCGGCCCGGCGGCCGCCCCGCGTTTTCCGGGCCACCTGAGAGAGCGCTCTCCCACCACCCCGCCCCATCGAAGGAGCCGCAGAAATGACACTCCGACCGCGGACCCTGTCCGCCTTACTGGTCTCGGCGGCCCTCGCCGTGACCGCTGCCGCCGGCCTCGGCGGACTCGCCCTGACCGCCCAGGCCTCCCCCGACGGCGGCGCGGCCGTCCACACGACCATGAACCACGCCGCCGTCGCCCCCCTCGCCACCGGCGACGACCCGGACGGCGACGGCTACATCCCGGCGGTTCCGCAGGTCACGGGGGTCGCCCCGTCCTGGGCGAACCCCCCGGACCGGTACTTCCACGAGTTCCAGGCCAACTGCGCCGTCACCAGGACCGCGTCCGACGACCCGATCGTCTACGCGGGCCGTCCCGGCGCCTCCCACAACCACACCTTCATGGGCAACACCTCGACGGACGCCTTCAGCACCACCGCCTCGCTCAGCGCGGGCGGCACCGCCTGCACCGCCCCCGGCGACCTCTCCGGGTACTGGATGCCGACGCTCTACAACGGCAACCAGCCCGTGCTGCCGACCGGACCGCAGGTGATCTACTACAAGACCGGCGTGACCGACTACAAGAGCGTGCGCCCCTTCCCCAAGGGCCTGCGCTTCCTCGTCGGCAGTCCGACGCAGACGGCGGCCGAGTTCCGCGGCCACCGCGGCTGGGTCGAGGGCTGGGAGTGCGGCGAGAGCTTCAAGAACACCGAGATCCCCGCCCACTGCCCGCCCGGAAGCCAACTCAACATCCGCATGCAGTCGCCCAGTTGCTGGAACGGCACGTTCCTGGACACCCCTGACCACAAGGCGCACATGGCCTACCCGGTCGTGAAGCCCGGCAACAACGACAACGTGTGCCCGGCCAGCCACCCGGTCGCCGTCCCCATGGTCGAGTTCAAGATGGCCTTCCCGGTCAGCGGTGACATGTCGCAGGTCCGGCTCTCCAGCGGGAGCGGGCACTCCTTCCACTACGACTTCTTCAACGCCTGGGACGACCGGACCCTGAAGGCGCTCGTCGACCACTGCATCCGCGGCGGGCTCCAGTGCAACGCCCGCGGCTACGACGAGACCCACCCCGCGGCGGGCGCCGCCCTGGGCCCGGACTACCGGCTCCCGTGACCCCCTCCCCCGTTCCCCCCACTCCTCCAGGAGGTTCCCGCGTGCACTCCCGCATGCGTTCCCTCGTCACGGCCGCGCTCCTCGCCGGCGCCGTGACCGTACTTCCCAGCGCCCCGGCGCAGGCCGCCGGCAGCGTGGTCAAGGTGACCGGTGGCCAGGGCAACTGGCAGCTGACGGTGGATG
The DNA here is from genome assembly GCF_042717785.1 of Streptomyces sp. NPDC058619. NCBI lineage: Bacteria > Bacillati > Actinomycetota > Actinomycetes > Kitasatosporales > Streptomycetaceae > Streptomyces > Streptomyces sp. NPDC058619. Next base: position 165,496 of record NZ_JBHXQN010000003.1, on the reverse strand, counting down.
GTTCGCCGTACCTCGTCAAGGGCGTCACCTGGGGTCCGTCCCCGGCCGACGCGGGCCGGCTGCTGCCCGACGTGAGATCGCTGGGCGCCAACACGATCCGTACGTGGGGCACCGACGCGAGCAGCCGCCAGCTGTTCGACGCGGCCTCCGCGAACAACGTCAAGGTGGTCGCCGGATTCTGGCTCCAGCCGGGCGGCGGTCCCGGCAGCGGCGGCTGCACCAACTACGTGACGGACACCGGCTCCAAGAGCACCATGCTGGCCGAGTTCTCCCGCTGGGTGGCGGCCTACCGCGACCACCCCGCCGTGCTGATGTGGAACGTCGGCAACGAGTCGGTCCTCGGCCTGCAGAACTGCTACGCCGGAGCCGAGCTGGAGAACCAGCGCAACGCCTACACCACCTTCGTCAACGACGTCGCGAAGGCGATCCACCGCATCGACGCGAACCACCCGGTGACCTCCACGGACGCGTGGGCCGGCGCGTGGACCTACTACAAGCGCAACTCCCCCGACCTGGACCTGTACTCGGTCAACGCCTACAAGGAGGTGTGCGGGGTCCGTCAGGCCTGGGAGCAGGGCGGCCACACCAAGCCGTACCTGATCACCGAGACCGGTCCGGCCGGCGAATGGGAGGTGCCGAACGACGCCAACGGGGTCCCGCTGGAGCCGGGCGACCAGGCGAAGGCGGACGGCTACACCACCGCCTGGAACTGCGTCACCGGCCACCGGGGCGTGGCGCTGGGCGCGACCGTCTTCCACTACGGCACCGAGTACGACTTCGGCGGCCACTGGTTCAACCTGACCCCCGCCGGGGAGCGTCGCAAGATGTACTACGCGGTCAAGCGGGCCTACGGCGGGAACACCGCCGGGGACAACCTGCCCCCGACCGTCTCGGTGCCCGCGGTGGCGGATCCCGGCGGCGTCCCGGCGGGCCGGGAGGTCACCGTACAGGCGCCGGCGACCGACCCCGAGGGCGACCAGCTCGCGTACGAGGTGCTCTGGGGCGGCAAGTACGTCGACGGCGGGGGCGGGCTGGTCTCGGTCCCCTCCACCCACCTGGGCGGCGGCACCCTCAAGGTCACGGCTCCGGCGAAGACCGGTGCGTGGAAGCTGTACGTGAAGGTCAAAGACGGGCGCGGCAACGTCGGCGTGGAGCAGCGGTCGGTGAGGGTGGTCCCGCCACCGGTGGCGGGCACCGACGTGGCCCGGAACCGGCCGACCACCGCGTCCACCTTCCAGAACGACGGCTGGGGCGGCTGCCCGTGCACTCCGCAACTGGCGACCGACGGGCGGAGCGACACCCGCTGGGCTACCAGTTGGGTGGACTCCCAGTGGCTCCAGGTGGACCTGGGGTCGGTCCGGCAGCTGAAGCACGCGCAGCTGGTGTGGGAGACGGCGTACGGGAGGGCTTACACGATCAGGGTGTCGGACGACGGTCAGACGTGGCGCACGGCGTACGCGACGTCGTCGGGTGACGGCGGGATCGACGACTTCGACGTCACCGCGTCGGGCCGGTACGTGCGGCTGGAGCTGAACCAGCGCGGCACCGGCTACGGCTACTCGCTGTTCCACTTCGGGGTCTATGCCTGACCGGTTCGGGGTCCGGGCCTGACCGGGCCCCCTGGCGCTCCCCGCGCACTCCGCGCGCCGCCCTCCCACCCCGCCGGGCGGCGCGCGGTTCGGCATGTCCGGGTCCGGGTCCGGGTCCGGGTCCGGGTGCCGCGGGGCCCGGAACGTGCTCAGACCTCGATCACGATCTTCCCCGCGGTGTGGCCGTCCTGGCTGAGCGCGAAGGCGGCCGCCGTCTCGGCGAGCGGGAAGGTCTCGGCGACGGTGACCTCCAGCTTGCCCGCGTCGGCGAGGCGGGCCAGTTCGGCCAGGTCGGTGCCGACCGGCCGGACCCACATCCACTCACCGCCGGAGCCGGTGACGGTGGGGTCGGCGATCGATGCGTGCCGGCCGTCGTCGTGGAGCACCTCGCGGGTGACGGAGAGGACGCCGCCGACGAAGTCCGCGACGACGGTGGCGCCTTCGGGGGCGAGCGCGCGCACCCGGTCCGCGAGGCCGTCCCCGTACGCGACGGGTTCCGCTCCGAGGGCGCGCACCCGGTCGTGGTTGCGCGGGGAGGCGGTGCCGATGACGCGGGCGCCGAGCGCGCGGGCGATCTGGACGCCGAGGGAACCCACGCCGCCCGCGGCGCCGTGGATGAGGACGGTGTCGCCCGCGCCGGTGCCGAGCCGGGTGAGCACCTGGTAGGCGGTGAGCCCCGCGAGCGGGAGTCCGGCCGCCTCGGCCCAGCCGAGGGAGGCGGGCTTGTGCGCCAGGGCGCGTACGGGGACGGTGACGAACTCGGCGAAGGTCCCGCCGTGCACGTAGTCCTTGCGGGCGTACGCCATGACCTCGTCGCCCTCGGCGTACTCGGGGGTGTCGATCCCGACGCGTTCGACGGTGCCGGCGACGTCCCAGCCGGGGACGACCGGGTACACGACGTTCATCAGGGCGTCGAGCCCGCCGGACATGATCTTCCAGTCGACGGGGTTGACGCCCGCGTACTTGACCCGGACCAGGACCTCGCCCGGACCCACCTTCGGCACTGGCAGCCGGGTCTCGGCGAGCACCTCCGTCCCGCCGTACGTCTCGTAGGCAATCGCCCTCATGGTGGCCTCGGCCATGTTCCGACCTCTCCGTGTGGTGGTGGACCCCGCCCCGGGGCCCATCCCACCACGCACGCCGCGCCCGTCCACCGAAGCGGGGCGGGCGCGGCGCGGCGCTGTGGAGGGTCGGGCGGGGGGTCAGCCGGAGCGGTGGGCGGCGCCGTGGGCGGCGATGATGCCGGCGTAGTGGCGGCCGCTGGACTTGACGGTGCGGCGCTGGGTCGCGTAGTCGACGTGGACCAGGCCGAAGCGCTTGTCGTAGCCGTAAGCCCACTCGAAGTTGTCCAGCAGGGACCAGGCGTAGTAGCCGGTCACGGGAGCGCCGCGGCGGGCCGCCCGGGCGCAGGCGGCGAGGTGGGCGGCCAGGTAGGCGCTGCGCTCGGGGTCGTGGACGCCGCCGTCGGGGGCGACGGTGTCGGGGTACGAGGAGCCGTTCTCGGTGATCCGGATCTCCTGGGCGCCGTACTCCTCGTGGAGGCGCATGATCAGGGTCTCCAGTCCGTCGGCGTCGACCTCCCAGTCCATGCCGGTGCGGGGGGCGTCGGGCCGGGCGATCTGGCGGGCGTAGGGGGCGGGGCCGTGCGGGTCGGCGGTGACGACCTGCGGGAAGTAGTAGTTCAGGCCGATCCAGTCGAGGGGGGCGGCGATGGTGTCGAGGTCGCCGGGGCGTTCGGGGAGGTCCACGCCGTACACCTCGCGCAGGTCGGCGGGGAAGCCGCGGCCGTGGACGGGGTCGAGCCACCAGCGGTTGACGTGGCCGTCCATCCGGCGGGCGGCCGCGCGGTCGGAGTCGGCGGGGGTGGCGGGTTCGACGGTGGAGAGGTTGTTGACGATGCCGATCCGGGCGTGCGGGGCGGCGGCGCGGACCGCCCGTGCGGCGAGGCCGTGGCCGAGCAGCAGGTGGTAGGAGGCGCGGACGGCGGCGGTGAGGTCGGCGGTGCCGGGGGCCATCTTGCCCTCCAGGTGGCCGATCCACGCCGAGCAGAGGGGCTCGTTGAGGGTCGCCCACTGGGTGACGCGGTCGCCGAGGCGCTCGGCGACGAGGCCGGCGTACGCGGCGAAGTGCTCGGCGGTGTCCCGCTCGGGCCACCCGCCGCGGTCCTGGAGGGCCTGGGGCAGGTCCCAGTGGTAGAGGGTGACGGAGGGCTCGACGCCGGCGTCGAGCAGGCCGTCGACCAGCTGGTCGTAGAAGTCGAGGCCCTTGGCGTTGACGGGTCCGTCGCCGCCGGGCACGATGCGCGGCCAGGCGACGGACAGGCGGTAGGCGTTCGTGCCGAGCTCCCGCATGAGGGCGATGTCGTCCCGCCAGCGGTGGTAGTGGTCGCAGGCCGTGTCGCCGGTGTGGCCGCCGTCGATGGCGCCGGGGACGCGGGAGAACGTGTCCCAGATGGAGGGGGCGCGGCCGTCCTCGTCGACCGCGCCCTCGATCTGGTAGGCGGAGGTCGCGGTGCCCCAGGCGAAGTCGGCGGGCAGGGCGGCGAGGTCGACGGTCTGCGCGTCGGTGGCGGGGAGGCTTTCGGAAAGGGTCATTTGACGGCTCCTGCCGTGAGTCCGGCCACCAGGTACTTCTGCAGCAGCAGGAATCCGGCGACGACGGGGATGCTGACGACGAGCGAGGCGGCCATGATCTGGTTCCAGTAGACGTCGTTCTGCGTGGAGTAGCCCTGGAGGCCGACGGCGAGGGTCCGGGTGGTGTCGTTCGTCATGACGGAGGCGAAGAGGACCTCGCCCCAGGCCGTCATGAACGCGTACACGGCCACGGCGACGATGCCGGGGACCGCGGCCGGGATCACGACGCGGAAGAGCGCGCCGAGCGGGCCGCAGCCGTCGACGGTGGCCGCCTCGTCGAGGTCGCGGGGTACCGAGTCGAAGTACCCGATGAGCATCCAGATGGAGAAGGGGAGGGAGAAGGTGAGGTAGGTGAGGATCAGTCCGCCGCGCGATCCGTAGAGCGCGACGCCGGTGCTGTTGCCGATGTTCACGAAGATCAGGAACAGCGGGAGGAGGAAGAGGATCCCCGGGAACATCTGCGTCGACAGCACGGTGACGGTGAACAGGCGCTTGCCGCGGAAGCGGTAGCGGCTGACCGCGTAGGCCGCGAAGACGGCGATGACCACGGAGCAGACGGTGGCGGCGCCCGCCACGATCAGGGAGTTCACGAAGTACTTGGCGAGGGGGACGGTGTGCCAGATGTCGATGTACGGGCGGATGGTGAGCCCGCTGGGGATCCACCGGAACTCGCCGGCGACGTCCCCCAGCGGCTTCAGCGAGCTGGTGACCATCACGTAGACGGGCAGCAGGACGAAGCCGGAGAGCAGGGTGAGGAAGACGGCCCGGATCATCCGGAAGGACGGGGGCGGGTCGAGCGGGCTGCGCGCTCTAGCGGGCATCGGCGTCCTTCCGGCCGCGGGTGGTGAAGAGGAGGTAGCCGGCGGTGACCAGCAGGAGGAACAGCAGCAGGAGGACGGACATGGCCGATCCGGTGCCGAAGTTCCAGGTCACGAAGCTCGACTGGTAGATGTGGATGGAGATCAGGTCGGCGGCCTCGGGGGCCGCTTTGCCGAAGAGCACGAACGGCGTGTTGAAGTCGTTGAAGGTCCACAGGAACAGCACGAGGATCAGGACCTGGTTGACGGCGCCGACCGACGGCAGGGTGATCCGGCGGATCTGCTGCCAGATGCCGGCGCCGTCCAGGGCGGCCGCCTCGTAGAGGTCCCGGGGGATGTTCTGCAGGGCGGCCATCACGATGAGGAAGGCGAACGGCCAGCCCTTCCAGACGGAGACGGTCAGCAGGGCCCAGAAGCTGTTGTCCCCGAGCAGCCAGAAGGTGTGCTCGGCGCCGCCGAGGCCCAGTTGGTCGTGCAGGAGGTGGTTCACCATGCCGTTGTCGCGCTGGAACATGAACGCCCAGGTGATGACGGCCGCGTACACGGGCAGGGCGTACGGGACGAGGAACAGCGCCCGCAGGATGCCGCGGCCGCGGAACGTCTCCTGCATGAACACGGCGGCCGCGGTGCCCAGCAGCCAGCACAGGCCGACCGACAGCAGGGTGAACAGGCAGGTGGTGAGGAAGGAGCCGAGGAGCGCCTCGCCGACGGGCCGGTTGATGTCGACGGCGAGTTCGTAGTTGTCGAAGCCCGTCCAGGGGGCGCGGGACCAGTCCCGGATGTAGAACTGGGTGAGCTCGCGGAAGCTCATCGTGATGCCCATGACCATCGGGACCAGGTGGATGAGCAGTTCGAGGAGCAGCGCGGGCAGCAGCAGGAGGTAGGGCAGTGCGGCGCGGCGCACGCGTCCCGGGCGGCGGACGCGTCCGGGACGGCGCGCGCGGGCAGGGGGGCGGGAGCCCCCTGTCCTGGCGTCGGGCGGGGTCGTGGTGGGCGCGGAGGTCATCGGGCTCGCTCAGTTCGACATCTGCTGCTGGGCCTTGGTGAGCCGTGTCCTGACCGATTCGGTGGTCACCGGGCGGCCGGCCGCGGCTTCGGCGAAGAGCTCCTTGACGGCGGTTCCGACGGCCGTCTCGAACTGCGACTCCTCCGGGACCTGCGGGAGCGGGGCGGCGCTGGTGGCCAGGGTGTTGCGGAGCACCGTGAGGTCCTCACTGGCGAAGGCGATGTCGCTCTGGGCGGTCTTGACCGGCGGGATGGAGCCGTAGGTCTTGTTGAGGATCTTCTGCTCCTCGTCGCTGGTCATGAACTTCACGAACTTCAGGGCGCCGTCGATGTTGTCGGTGTTCTTGAAGACGGCCATGTTGATGCCGGCGACCATGGAGTTGGTGTTCTTCCCGGAGCCGGGGGTGCCGCCGGCGGGGAGCGGGACCGGGGCCACGCCCCAGTCGCCCTCCTTCATGCCGTGCGCCTTGAAGCTGCTGGCGGCGCTCTGCCACAGGACCATGGCGGTCTTGCCGTTGGCGAAGTCCTGGAGGGACTGGTTCTTGTCGTACTCGGCGTTGCCGGGCGCGATGATCTTGTCCTTGGCCATCAGGTCCACGTACTGCTTGACGGCGTCGACGTTGGCGGGGCTGTCGAAGGTGGGCTTGCCGGAGGCGTCGAAGAAGTCCGCGCCGTGCTGCTTGGCGAAGACGAAGGCCTGGTGGATGTTGTTGGAGAGGTTCGAACCCTCGGCGCCGAGCGCCCACTTGCCGTCCTTGGACAGCTTCTGGCCGGTGGTGACCATCTCGTCCCAGGTGGCCGGGGGCTTCTCGATGCCCGCCTCCTGGAACATCTTCTTGTTGTAGTAGAGCGCGTACGACATCGAGTACAGCGGCACGGCCGCCGGGTCCTGGCCGGCGGCGCCGGCCGAGCCGATGGCGGACGCGACGAACCGGTCCTTGCCGCCGATGGCGTCGAAGTTCTGCGCGTTCCAGGGCAGCAGGGCGCCGGTCGCCTGGAGCGAGGAGGACCACGTGTTGCCGATGTTGAGGACGTCGGGGCCCTGGCCGGACGCGGTGGCCGCGAGGATCCGGTTCAGCAGGTCCGACCAGGGGACCACCTCGAGCTTGACCTTGATGCCGGTCTGCTCCTCGAACTTCTTCAGTTCCGGACCGAGCGTCGCCTGGTCCGCCGTGATGTCGGGGCCCTGGTTGGAGGCCCAGTAGGTGAGCTCCTTGGGGGCCGCGTTGGAGCCGCCCCCGTTGCCCGCGGATCCCCCGCCACAGGCGGTGACCACGGAGAGGAGGGAGACTGCGACGGCGGCGGCTGCGGCGGCTCTGGTTCTGCGCATGACGGCTCGGTCCCTTTCGGCAGGGTCGGAGGAAGGCCTGCGGGGTCGGCGGGGAGGTGCCGGGAGTCGTCCGCTCCCGGCGTCTCCGCTGCGCCTGTTTTCGTCCAGGCCTTAATTTAGGACGTGAGTTAAGCCTCGCCAGAGGGTCGCGTCAAGGGGTCGCGCAAGGGTATGTTGCGAGCGAAGTGACGCCGACGTCACTGCGGAAGGGGCCAGATGACCACGGGGCGTAGCGGACGAACGGTGCGGGACCTGCGGCGCGGCAACCGGAGTGCCGTTCTCCAACGGCTGTACTTCGGCGGACCGATGAGCCGGCAGGAACTGGGGCCCGCCACCGGGCTCAGCTCGGGATCCGTCAGCAATGTCGTGGGCGAGCTCGTCGCGGACGGACTGCTGGAGGAGGCGGGCGTCGTCGACTCCGACGGCGGCCGGCCCCGCACCCTGCTCCGCGTGGCGCCCGGCAGCGCCCACATGATCGGGGTGGACGTCGGCGAGACTCGCGTCCGCGTCGAGCTGTTCGACCTGACCCTGACCGAACTCGCCCGCACCGAAATGCCGTTGCTGCCGCGAGGCTGCTACGACGTCGGCCCCATCGTCGACCACATCCGAACCGGCATCGCCACGGTCCTCGCCGAGGCCGGTGTCGGTACCGAACGGCTGCTGGGCGTCGGGGTCGGCGTCCCGGGCATCGTGGACCGCGGGGCGCCCGGCGGAGCGGTCGTGCACGGGCAGACCATCGGCTGGGACGCGGTGCCGCTGGAGGGGCTGCTGCGCGCGACGGGGGCCCTGCCGGAGGAGGTCCCGTACATCATCGACAACGGCGCCCGCACGCTCGGCCAGGCGGAGATGTGGTTCGGCGCGGGACGCGGGGCCCGCGAGGCGGTGGTCGTGCTGTTCGGCTCGGGCGTCGGCGCGAGCCTGATCACGGACGGCTCGCCGGAGGGTGGCACCACGGAGGGCACCCCCCTGGAGTGGGGCCACTTGACGGTGTCGGTACGGGGCCGCCGGTGCCGGTGCGGGGCCCTGGGTTGCCTGGAGGCGTACACGGGGGCGGAGTCCCTGCTGGCGCGGTGGACCGAGCGGGGCGGGCGTCCGGGGGACTCGGCCGACGAGGAGGAGGCCGTGGCCGCCCTCCTCGCGGCGGCGGACGCGGCGGACCCGGTCGCGCTGGCGGTACTGGAGGAGACGGCGGAGTACCTGGGCGCCGGCCTGTCGGACCTGATCAACCTGTTCCGGCCCGAGCGGATCCTGATCGGCGGCTGGGCGGGCCTGATGCTGGGCCCGCACATCCTCCCCGCGGTACGGGAGCACGCGACGCGGTACTCCCTGCGCCACCCGGCCGGCCGGGTGGCCATCAGCATGGGCTCCCTGGGCCCGGACGCGGTCACGGTGGGCGCGGCCACCCTCCCCCTGTCGGCGTTCTTCACGACGGGCGGCCGCCGCGCGACCCCCGAACCGCAGACGGAACCCCCGGGCTGGCGCACGGCCCTGGACGTCCGCGGCGAGGCGGCGGCGGCCCGCCGGGCATGAGGGAACGCGCATCCCGGAGGGGCGCAGGTACGGGCGCGGGTGCGGCGGCACGGGGCCGAGCGCGGGCGCGAGTACGGGCACGGGTACGGGTACGGGTACGGGCACGGGCACGGGCACGGGGCCGAGGGCGGGGGCCGCGCGGTCCCGGTCAGGCCGACGCGCGGATCACCAGCTCGGGGGCGAACAGCACGGACTCCGGCTCCGCGGGGGCCGCGCCCCTCATCCGGTCCAGGAGCAGCCGGACCATCTCGGCCGCCATGTCCTCCACCGGCTGGCGCACGGTCGTCAGCCGCGGCCGGCACGCCGCAGCGGCGCTGGAGTCGTCGAAGCCGACGACCGCCACGTCGTCCGGGACCCGGCGGCCGTGCTCGCCGAGCACCAGGCACGCCCCGTGCGCCATGAGGTCGTTGGCGGCGAACACCCCGTCCAGTTCGCGCTGTTCGGCGAGGAGCCGTCGCATCGCCCGTTCGCCCCCGTCGAGGGTGAAGTCCCCCTCGACCACCCGCACCCGGCCCCCCGCCGCCTCCCGGAAGCCCGCCAGCCGCTCCCGGCTCGCCGGCACGTCGGCCGGGCCGCCGATCGCCGCGAGCCGTCGCCGCCCGCGCGCCAGTAGGTGCCGCGCGGCCAGCGCCCCGCCCTCGCGGTGGAGCAGGTCGACGTGGTCGATCGGCACCCCGGCCGCCGGGCGCGCGAACAGGACTGCGGGCAGCCCCGCCCCGGCGAGCATGCCGGGCAGCGGGTCCCGCGGGCGGGTGGTGGCGAGGAGGGCCCCGTCGGCGTTGCCCTGCGCGAGGTAGGCGAGCACCTCGGCGCGGTCCTCGGCGCCGTCGGCGAACATCAGCACCGGGTGCACCCCGCGCGGCCGGAGCGCCCGGACCACCCCGCTGACCACCCGCCCGAAGAAGGGGTCCTGGAAGACGCCGGCCGCGAACGCGTCGCTGCCGCCGGGTGATTCGGACCCGGCGCCGCAGACCACGAGGGCGACCGTGCCGGACCGCCGCGTCACGAGCGAGCGGGCCGCGCGGTTCGGCACGTACCCGGTCGAGGCGACCGCCCGGCGGACGGCCGCCTGGATGGCCGGGTCGACGTTGCGGACCCCGTTCACCACCCGGGACACCGTCGCCCGGGAGACGCCGGCGGCGCGGGCCACGTCCTCCAGCGTCGGCGCCCCCGCCGCCCCTGCCCCGGCGGGCCCGGCCACCGCGCCCGCCCTGGTCCCCGCCCCTGTTGCCGTACGCCCCCCAGTGTCCATGGCCGCAGCGTAACGCCCCCTCCCGGAGCGGCGGTCGCCTGCCGGACCGGCCTCCCCGGCACGGAGGGCCTGCTGTGTGCATGACCGGATGGATCCCGACACGTTCCGCACGCTGCTGTCGGACGAAGGCCAGGCCCTGCTCGCCGTACTGGCGGACGCCGACCCGGCCGGAGAGGTCGGAGCAGTGGCCAGCGTGGAGCTGTCGTCCCACCTGGCCGTGTCCGAGTACGAGTTGGACCGGGTGCTGCACGAGATCGGCGTGGTGATGATCGACGCGTTGAGCCTCGGCCGCGGCGCCGACGCCCTCGTGCTGAGCTGGTCCCACGACGCCGTGGGCGTCGACGGGGACCCGCTGACCCTCGCGGTCGCCGCGGCGAACCGGCGGGCGATGGACGAACCGGTGCTCTCCCTCGCCCGGGCGGACATCGGGGAGTTCGACGGCCGGGGCGAGGCCGTCCTCGTCGACCCGATGCGGCGCGCCGGACCCGGCGGGCGGCACGACCCCGAGGCCTACGACCTTCCGCAGCCCTGGGCGTTGGACCGCGTGCGCACGACCGGCGCGGGCTGGGTCAGGCTCGCACCGGACCTCCCCGACGAGGCCGTACCCGACCTCGGGCGGGCCGACGAGGCCGAGTGGATCTCCTACGGTGGGGCGGCCCGCAGGACCCTGGCGCGGACGCGGAGGCGAAGGCGAAGGCGAAAGGCGGACGCGGACGCGGCGACGCTGTTCGTCATCGGCAGCGCGGACCGCCCCACGGTGCTGGTCACCCCCCGCCCGGTCGCGCCCGCTCCCTGAGAGAGCCCTCCCCTGGGAGGAACGCGGCGCGGCGGGGTACGGCCAGCCGTGCCCCCGCTCAGACCTCCAGGGTCGCGCGCAGCGGGAGGTCACCGGCGCTGCGGCCCGCCAGGACCGTGAAGCCGCCCGGCTCCAGGACCCAGGCCCGGGCTTCCGGGGACCAGTACCGCAGGGCCCGCGCGGGAACGGGTACGTAGGCCGTCACCCGCTCCCCCGGCGCGGCCTCCACGGCCGTCCAGCCCGCCAGCCAGCGCACCGGGCGGTCGACGGCCGAGCCGGGCCGCGCCAGGTGGAGCTGGACCACCTCACGGCCCCGGCGGGTACCGGTGTTGCGGAGCACCACGGGGACCTCGTACCCGTCGGGGGCCGGTTCGGGGGTGCCGAGACGCTCGTACTTCCCAGGTGGTGTAGCCGAGCCCGTGTCCGAACCAGTACGCGGGGGCGGTGCCCGCCCGCAGCCACGCGCGGTGGCCGATGTGCAGCCCCTCCTCGTACGGGAGGACCCCGCGGGTGGGGCGGGTGGTGCGGACGGGGGCGTCGGCGAGGGTGGCGGGCCAGGTGGTGGGGAGGCGGCCGCCGGGCTCGGCGCGGCCGAGGAGCACGTCGGCCAGGGCACGGCCCGCTTCCTGCCCGGGGAACCAGGTGAGGAGGACGGCGCCGGGGACGGCGCGCCAGGGGAGTTCGACGGGCCCGCCGGCGTTGACGACGACGACGGTGCGGGGGTTCGCCCGCACGACCTCGCGCACCAACTCGTCTTGCGGGTGCGGCAGTTCCAGGGTTTCCCGGTCGTGTCCCTCGGATTCGGCACCTTCGGTGGTGCCGACGACCACGACCGCTACGTCGGCCGCGCGGGCGGCCGCCACGGCGGCGGCGAGTGCCTCCGCCGGGTCGGGGGCGGGCGCGGCGGCGGTCAGGACGGTGGCCCGGCCGGTGCCGGGGGCCAGCTCGCGGCGGGCCAGGACATCGACGGGGACCCCGGCGGTGAGGTGGACGCCGACGGTGTGCTGGGGCGGGCGTACGTGGACGACGGCCGGGTCGTCGGTCTCGGGCGGGAACGTACCGCCCAGCACGGGCGCGCCCGCCACGGCCAGGCTCAGCGCGCCGAAGCCGCCGAGCCCCAGGGTCCACGGCCCGGTCGCGTCGGGGTGGAGCACGGCCGCCAGCTCTACCGTGCTTGCGCCCGGGAGCAGTTCGGGCTCCAGGACCCGCCCGGAGGGCTGGTGGCCGTGGTGCAGTACGGTCCCGGCGGCGTCGAGGACCCGCAGCCGTACGCCGGGGGCGCCGGTCTCGGGGTCTCGGGCGTACCGCGCACCGAGCGGCGCGGGCCCGGCGGCCCCCTCCGGCGGCGGACCGGGCTCGTACTCGACGCGTACGCCGGGCGGCAGGGCGGCCCGCAGACCCGCGAGCGGGGTGACGACGGCGCTCGGGAACACCTCGGAGCTGCCGCCGCCCTGGATCCGGGGGTCCGCCGCGTGCACGCCGATGACGGCGAGGCTGCGGAGCCCTCCCGGGTCCAGTGGCAGCAGGCCCCGGTTCTCCAGCAGGACGGAGCTCGCGGCGGCCGCCTCGCGCAACACCCGCCGGACAGCCGCCTCCTGGGGCTCGGGGAGGACGGCGACCCCCTCGCGCGCCGGGGCGGCGCCCCCGTCCGCGAGCCCGCCGGGCCCCGGACGGCCCGGGGCCGGCGGGCCGGAGGGGCCGTGCGGGGTCCGGGGAGCATCCGGCACCTGGAGGCCGCCAGGCACCTGAGGGCTGTCCGGCACTTGGGGGGCGTCCGGCACCTGAAGGGCGTCCGGCGCCTGGGGGGCGTCCGCGGCCGGGGGGCCGAGGGCGCCCACCCGCGTGGCCAGCCGGAGCAGGCGGCGCGCCTTGTCCCGTACGGCTTCGGCGGGGACCAGTCCACGCTCCACGGCCTCCACCAGCGCCTCGCCCCAGGGCCCGTCCGGACCGGGCATCAGCAGGTCCTGTGCGGCGCGGGCCGACGCGACGGTGGACCGGCCGGCGCCCCAGTCGGAGACGACCACCCCGTCGAAGCCCCACTCCCCCTTGAGCGGCTCGGCCAGCAGGGAACTCTCGCTCATGCTCGCGCCGTTGACCCCGTTGTACGCGGACATCACCAGCCCGACCCCGGCCCGGACGGCGGCCTCGAAGGGGACGAGGTACAGCTCCCGCAGCACGCGCTCGTCCACCCGGGCGTCGAGGGTCAGCCGTTCGGCCTCGGAGTCGTTGGCGACGTAGTGCTTCGCCGTCGCGGCCACGCCCCGTGACTGGATTCCGCGGACGAGGGCCGCCCCGGTGCGGCCGGCGAGCACCGGATCCTCGGCACAGCACTCGAAGTGGCGTCCGGCGAGGGGGCTGCGGTGCAGGTTCAGCGTGGGGGCGAGCAGGACGTGGACCCCCTTGCGGCGGGCCTCGTCGCCCAGCAGGACGCCGAGGCCGTACACCCGGTCCTCGTCCCAGAGCGCGCCGATCGCGCTGGCGGAGGGCAGCAAGGCGGAGGTCGAGCCCTCGTCCCAGCCGGGCCCGCGCACCCCGGCCGGACCGTCGGAGAACACCATCGGGCGCAGCCCCACGGCCGGCTCGGCGGGAGTGTGCCAGGTGTCGGCTCCGGTCAACAACCGTACGCATCCCCGGAGATCCAGCTTGTCCGCGAGCCGCCCCACGTCGTCGCCGCTGCCCTCGCCGCTTCTTTCGCCACTGCCTTCGCCGCCGCCGTCATACACGCCTGTCGACCCCTTCGCACCGGATGCCGGAAGAGCAGCTGAGAGAGCTGGGAGAGCGCTCTCCCCCATGATCGAGGCGTACGGCGAATGCTGTCAACATCCGTGCCGCACAGTGCACTTGTCAGACGGCGTCCACCGGAAAGGCCGCCTGGAACGCGACCCTCGCGTCCGCACCGTCGGCGACCTTCCCGAGCACCTCGTCCAGAGCGAGGAAGGCAGCCCAGGGCTTCTCAACCGCCCGCCCGGGCCAGGTGTCCGACCAGGAGGTCCTCCAGCTCGGGGATCTGCTTCCCCTTCCACACCGTGCCGGCGACACTGACCAGCGACTCCGCGACGCCGGGACCCGGTTCGCCCCATGCGGCGTGGGTGGCGGCGAACCTGGCCCGTGCCGGGACGAACCCCTGGGCGAGGAGCAGGGCCCGCCCGGCGGGCTCGTGCGCGGAGCCCGGCCCGCTGAGCTGCCCGGGGTGCACCGCCTTGCCGATGTCGTGCGTCGCCGCCCCGAAGAGGACGTCCGCGCGGTTGAAGACCAGCCCGGGACAGTACCCGGCCAGCCAGTCGATCGGGGCCGAGGCCGGCGCCGGGACCAGTCCCGCTCACTCGTACTCCGTACCGCCCTTGCGGGTCAGGTAGGCCGGGCTGACGGCCTTCGCGATGGCGCGGCCGCCCACGACCGGGCTGTACCGCTCGGTCGCCGGCCTGATGACGACCCCCTCGCGCAGGTGGAGCTCCCGCCCGGACACGGTCTCCCGGCCGCTCGCCAGCTCCAGTACCGTGGCGAGCTCGTACGGCCCCTCGTACAGGCGCGGGACCAGCGGCAGTTCGCCGGCGTCCAGTACCTCGGCCGGGTCCAGCCAGCGCACTTGGCCGTCGATCTCGGCGGAGACGTCGAAGACGGCGTACCCGGGCGGCGCTTCGGCGGTGCGCACGTTGGTCCCGTACGCCAGGTCCTGGACGCCCGCGCCGTACACCTCTGCGAAGATCCCGATCCGGGTCGCGCCGAGCCGGGCGGCGAGGGCCGCCGCGACCGCGGGGACGCCGTGGCCGCGTACGGCACGCCAGTACAGGTTGCGCTCGTCCTCCTTGAGCGCCAGGTTCTTCGAGCCGAACCCCTTGGAGGAGACCAGGGACCGCCCGCCGTCGACGACGTAGGTGAACAGCGAGGCGGTGCCGTGCAGTTTTTCGGTGAGGACGACCGGCTCACCGGCCTCGAATATGTCCGGATAGCGCTGGAGGTTCTCGATGTCGACCCACGGCATCAGCTCCGGGGCGGACTCGACGTCACCACTCATCGTGGTGGGTATGGGAGGCGACCACTTGGTGATGCCGAGCAGCTCCGCGAAGTCCGTACCCTCCTCGGCGGCGCGCGCCAGGTCGACGCCGGCCAGGGCGCGCGGCCGGCACACCAGTCCCTGGGAGAGCTCGCCGCGCAGCCGGACGGCCTTGACCCGGTCGGCGGAACCTCCGGCGAGCCTCCCGGTCAGGCCCAGCTCCTCGATCAGAGCGACCGGCAGGACGGCCTGTTCGGGGATGTAGAGCGCGAACTCGCCGCTCTTGTACGCGCTCTTGGCGACGACGGCGCGGTAGAGGCCGACTTGGGCCAGCTCCAGCGCGTCGGCGTTCGGGTGCTCGTGGACGGTCAGCTCTTCGGCGGTGACCCGCAAGGTCGACATGGGGAGGCTCCTCGTACGTGACGGTCTGGCCGGCAGCGCGCCCGGTCGGGGCCCGCGGCGACGCCCCCACTCTCGCCGACCGGTTTCCCCTGGTCCACCGCATATCGCGGTGTTGGTCTCCGGCGCCCGGCAATCACGACCTGGCAGCATGGCTGCACCGGCAACTCGGTCCGTCGCACAGGAGGCCCCCATGACACGTCGCCCGGTCACCGTCGTCACCGGCGGCAGCAGGGGCATCGGCGCCGCGGTCTGTCTACGGCTCGCCGCCGACGGGCACGACCTGGCCCTGGGGTACCTGCGCGACGAGGAGGCCGCGGCGTCCGTCGCCGAACGGGTACGGGCGCTCGGCGCCCGATGCGTGACGGTGCGCGGCGACACCTCGGAGGAGTGCGGCGTCGAGCGGCTCTTCGACATCGCGGGGGCCGAACTCGGTGCGGTGAGCGGCCTGGTGAACAACGCGGGGGTGACCGGTCCGCCGGGCCGGCTCGCCGACACCGCGACGGCGGACCTGCGGCGTGTGGTCGACGTGAACCTCTTCGGATACCTGCTGTGCTGCCGCCGCGCCGCCCGGGACATGGCCTGTTCCGGCGGCGGGTCGATCGTGAACGTCTCCTCGGCGGCGGCCACCCTCGGCAGCCCCGGGGACTACGTGCACTACGCGGCGACCAAGGCCGCGACCGATGCCCTGACCGTGTGCCTCTCGAAGGAGCTCGGGGCGGACGGCATCAGGGTGAACGGCGTGGCTCCCGGCATCATCGAGACCGACATGCACGCGGCGATGGGCGATCCCGACCGCCCCGCCCGGGCCGCGGCCGGCATCCCGCTCGGGCGGGCCGGCCGGCCCGGCGAGGTCGCCGGGGCGATCGCGTGGCTGCTGTCCCCGGACGCCTCCTACACGACGGGCGCCGTCCTGCGCGTCGCCGGAGGCCGCTGAGCCCCGGCGACTGCCGCGCGGGCCGCCGGTCGGCGAACGGGGGCACCGGGCCCGACGGAACGCTCCCTCGGGGGCCTGACCACGAAGACCCGCCTCGCCTGCGCCAGCCGGGCACGACCCCCGACCCTGGACATCACGGCAGACGCCCGTGTTCCGCGCAGCGGACCCGGAAGACCGAGAACGGGCCCGAAGCCCGACTGGATCGGTCACCGTCTGCGGTGAGGCCGCGCCGCCAGCTTCCTTATTCGGTTCGGGCGACAACCCCACCCCGTCAGCGATCGGCCACCCAACGCCCGCCCGCCGGCCGAGAGCCAGCGCCGACAACGTGTTCCACGAGCCACAACGCCTCAGCGACGGGGATGGTGTCCCCGTCCGGGTATGCGTCGCCCCGGTGCGGCTGGAACCGGGTCTGCGCGGTACAGGCCGACGTCTACCTGGCGGGCAGGCGCGACTGGAGCATGATGGCGGTGGACCCACTACCGGCCGTGCCCGCCAGCACGCGGCCGGCGCACGCAAGACGGCCCCGCGGGTCCCGAAAGAGAGACCACGCACCGAGCCCGCCGACCCGACGAGGGACTCGGCTGGTCACGCGACGGCCTGCGATCGTCGCAGCCGTCGGGCCGTGGCTCCGGGACCGAGCGGACCTGCTGCCTCAGTCCCCGAGGAACCACAGATACAGGTGATGTCCGTCGAGAACCTTCTGGCCCAGGTCCAGGACCTCTCGCGCGAACTCCTCCGCGACCACACCCGCCGGCAGCCGCGGTACTTCGTCCAGCAGGGTGGACACCTGCCGGCTGTTGAAAACCGTGTCCGCATACGGCAACAGGTGCCCCAGCATCGGGAACACCGCCTGCTCGAGGCCGGCGAGCTCCGGTCCCCACACGACACCGTGCCGGGCGCGAGCCTCGATCGAACCGTTCTCACCACGGACCTGAAGGTTGATCACGGCCTCAGCCTAACGACCCAAGGCCCGCCGGACAGAACCTAGTCGAATGCCGAGCGGGTGGCCGGGCCGTAGATGCCCTTCGGGTCGCCCTTGATGCCCCGGTCGCTCTGGAGTTGGGCCACACCGCGTCGGGTCTGGTCGTCGTAGACGCCGTTGACGGTGACGTACGTGAACCCCTGCCCGTGGAGCCGTTCCTGCAGGGCGCGGACCTCCGCCCCGCGGTCACCCGGGTTCAGCGTGCCGTCGTCGGCCGGTGGTGGCGTGGGCGAGGTGCTCGGCGGGGGCTTCCGGTCGTGGTTGCCCGTCGGGCGGGGCGACGCGGACTCGGGCGCCGGCGCGGCCCCGGTGGGGGTCGGGGTGGCCGGCGCCGGAGCGGCATCCGGAGCGGCCGCGGCGGGGTCGTCGGCGGTGGCGCCCGGGTCACGCTGCGGGAGCACCGGCATGGGGAGCCCGGGCGGCGGTACGGTCCGCGCCGGTTCCGGGTCGGGCCCGCTGAGCAGGAGCACCAGGCCGCCCGCCGCGGCGAGCGCGAACAGGGCGAGGAGGACGAGGAGGGACACGGGCAGCCTGCCGCCGCCCTCGGGTCCGGAGCCGGGGGCACTGCCGGAGCCGGAGCCTGAGCCGTAGCTGTACGAGGTACCCGTCCCCGGGGCGGTCGCCGTTCCGGAAGCGGGCCCGGAAGCGGGTTCCGGGGCGGGGGCCCGGCCGGGGGCGCGTCGGACGCCCGGGATCGGTCCGGGGAAGGTGACGGGCCCGGTCCGCGGCCAGGCCGGGCCGGTCGGGCCGGCCGCGTCCGGCGGCTCCGGCGGGTCGGCCGGGCGGCCCGAGGGGGCCACGTAGGGGCGTACGAGGGGGTGGTCGTCGGGCACGGTCCGGCTCTCATGGAAGGCGTGGGACATCATTGTCTCCCGGCGGCGACGCGGGCCCGCACAGCGGTGCGGTACGGCCGGCCCCCGCGCCCGTCCGGTCAGGTCCTGCGCCGCCGGGCGACGAGGACCATGGCGGTTCCGGTGGCCAGCACGGCGGCGCCGCCGACGGCCGGTTCCCCCGCCACCACACCACCGCCCGTACGGGCCGCCCGGTCTGTCGCTTCGGACGCTCCGGCCGCGCCCCGCGGGTCAGTTGGGGATCCCTTCGCCCCGACGGGCCGACGTACCCCAGACCGTCACCGCGGCGAGGAGCATCAGGGCGGCGCCGCCGAGCGGCGCGGCGGGCGCGGAGATCCCGTCCACGGCGAGCCCGCCGATCAGCGCGCCCGCGGCGATGGCCAGGTTGAACACGGCCACCATGAGCGAGGACGCCGCCTCGGTCGCCGCCGGCGCCGACGCGATCATCCAGCTCTGCAGGCTCACCGGCACGCCTCCGTACGCCAGCCCCCAGGCGAGCAGCAGCGCGGTCCCGGCGACCATGCCGGGGAGGACTGCCATCAGCGCGAGGATCACGGCGAGGGACGCGCTGACCGTGAGCAGCGTACGGCGCGCATCGCGCGGCCCGGCCAGGAAGTTGCCCGCGACGCCGGCCACGCCGTAGCCGAGCAGGAGCGTGCTGACGTGGTGGGCGTCGATGCCGGAGACGTCCTGGAGGATCGGCCGGACGAACGTGTAGGCGGCGAACTGCCCGGTGACCACGAAAAAGGTGACGGCGACGCCGACGCGGACCCCGCGGTTCCCGACGAGCAGGCCGAGGAGTTCGGGGAAGCCGATGGGCCGGGTCGGCGGGAGCGGGGGCAGCAGCAGGACGAGGGCGACCAGCGTGAGGAGGCCGAGGGCGCCGACCGCGGCGAAGGCGGTACGCCAGCCGCCGACTTCGCCGAGCAGCGTTCCGGCGGGGACGCCCAGCACGGAGGCGGTGGGGACGCCGCCGAACACCACCGCGGTCGCGGAGCCGACGTGCCGCTCCGGGACGAGCCGTACGGCGAGCCCTCCCGCGATGGCCCAGAAGCCGCCGACGCTGACGCCGACGAGCAGCCGGGTCGCCAGCACGACGGTGAAGTTCGGGGCCAGGGCGGCGGCGAGGTTCGCCACGGCCATCAGGGCGATCAGCACGCACAGCACGAGCCGCCGGTCCAGACGGCCGGAGCCGACGGTGACGAGGAGCGCGCAGAACCCGGCGACGAGCCCGGGCACGGTGACCATCAGCCCGGCGGTTCCGTCGGATACGCCGAGGGCGGCGCCGACGGGGGTGAGCAGGCCGACGGGCAGCAGCTCGGAGGTGATCAGGCCGAAGATCCCGAGCGCTACGGCGCAGACGGCCGCCCAGCCCGTCCACGGGGCGCGCCCTGACCCGCCGGCGCCACCGGCCCCGTAGGCACCGTAGGCACCGTAGGCACCGTAGGAACCACCGGCACCACCGGCACCACCGGCACTGTTGGCGCCATCGGCCCCGTACGCACCCCCGTCCCCGCCGGCCCGTGCCGGGGCGCCGGGCACGGCCTCCGGCGCGCCACCGGACGCGGGATCAGCACCGGTACCGGTCCGGGGCTCGGAAACCGTTCGGGGTGCGGCGGACGCCAGCGGCGCACGGGGCGCGAGCGCCTCACGGGACGGAAGAGAGTCGTGGGGCTCGCGGGACGACGGCGGGTTACCGGGCGCGGCGGCTGAGGTCATGGATCGGTACTCCGTACGGGCAGAGTGGCGGGCAGGACACGGCGGTGCGGGGCGAGCGGGGGTCGCGCCTCCCCCGTCACCCGTACGGTCGTACCAATCCCCCGCCCGCTCCGGTAATTCCCGCCGGGGCCACCGGGCCGGTCGCGGGGGCCCGCGCGCGGGCCCCCGCGAACCAAGCGCCGTGGCGGATCGATTCCGCAGACGGGCCCGCGTCACCCGGACGCGTGAGCCGCCGGATCCGGTCGGCCGGGCCGTACGGCAAGGTGGTCGGATGCAGTTGCGCCGGGCCGTGCCCCTTTCCCTCGTCGCGCTCCTCGCGAGCGCCGGCTGTGTCTCCGTCGGCCCCGACTCCATGGCTCCGGCGCCCGGTTCCCTCCCGCCCGTCGGCGCCCCCGACCGGCCGGCCGCGCCGTCGGCCCTGCCCCTCGGGAAACTGCCCGGCCCCGCGGCGGACGAGCCGCGCCCGGCCCCCGACGCCTCCGCCGGGCGCCCGCCCGCCAAGGCCGCCCGGCCGCTCTCGGGCCGGCCCGCGAAGCCGGCGCCGCCCCGGCGGGCCCACCCGCCCGGGCCGGCGAGCCCCCACCCGGGCCGCAGGCCGGCCGCGCCGCCCGCGATGGACGAGCTGTGCGCGGCCGCGGACGGGACCGTACCCCCCTCGATCGTCGACCTGTGCCTGCGGGAGTACGGTCGCTGACCGGGGAGCGGCCGGTAAGCGCCGGCCGCACGGCAACCGCCCGGGAACCCGACCGGAACGAGCCCGACCGGCGGGTGACGACCGGCGGGGAACCGGCCGGGGCTTGACCCTCCCCCCGTGTCAGGGCTTGCACTGGGAAGCGTCATGTTCACCATCGGAGACTTCGCCAAGCACGGCCGGGTATCGGTCCGCATGCTGCGTCACTACGACGCCCTCGGACTGCTGCGTCCGGCCCGCGTCGACCCCTTCACCGGCTACCGCTCCTACGAGGCCGGGCAGCTGGCCCGCCTCAACCGTGTCATCGCGCTCAAGGAACTCGGCTTCAGCCTCGACCAGGTGGGGACGATCCTCGACGAGCGGGTGAGCGCCGAGGAGCTGCGCGGCATGCTGCGGCTGCGCCGGGCCGAGCTGGCGGCCGCGGCGGCCGCCGCGGCCGCCCGGCTGGTACAGGTCGAGGCGAGGCTCCGGACCATCGAGAGCGAGGGTTCCATGCCTGTCGACGACGTCGTCGTGAAGAGCCTCCCGTCCGTCCGGCTCGCCGAGCTGACCGGGATCGCGGAGAGCTACGGGCCACAGGACGTCGGGCCGGTCGTCGGCCCGCTCTACGAGGAGCTGTGCCGCCGCCTCGACGGGGCCGGGGTGGTCCCCACGGGGCCCGGCATCGCCCGCTACGAGGACGCCCCGGACCGCCCGGGCGCGCCGGCCGGGGCGATCGTGGTGCACGCCGGGCTGCCCGTGGCGGCCGGGGTCCGCGCCGAGGACCTCGGAGGCGGGGTACGGATCGTCGAGCTGCCCGCGGTGGAACGGGCCGCGACGGTGGTGCACCGGGGGCCGATGGAGGGCGTACTGCCGACCTCGCAGCTCCTGGCGCGGTGGATCGACGCCCACGGCCACCGCTCGGCCGGGTACGCCCGGGAGCTGACCCTCGCCTGCCCGCAGGACCGGGACCGGTGGGTCACCGAACTCCAGGAACCCCTGGCCGACGCGCCCTGACGGGGCGGCCCGTAATGTGCCGGGATGCGACGCGTACTGGTGGTGGGGATCAGCGGGGCGGGCAAGTCCACGATGGCCCGGGCCCTGGGGGTGCGGCGCGCGCTGCCGTTCCACGAGCTGGACGCCCTGCACTTCACCGGCCCCGGGTGGGCGGTGAACCCCGACTTCGCCGAGGACACCGCGCGGCTGGCGGGTGCCGAGCGGTGGGTCTTCGACTCCCTCGGCTACCCGGCCGTCCGGGACCTGCTGTGGGAACGGGCCGACACCGTCGTCTGGCTGGACCACCCCCGGTACGTGGTCATGCGGCGGGTGCTGCTCCGTTCGCTGCGCCGGAGCCTGACGCGGGAGCGGCTGTTCGGCGGGAACCGGGAGTCCTGGCGGGAGTGGCTGCGCGCCGACCACCCCGTGTGGTGGGCCTGGCGGCGGTACGAGCCCCGCCGCGCCGAGATCCTGCGCCGGGCCGGCGACCCGCGGTTCGCCCCGCTGGAGCTGGTCCGGCTGCGGTCGCCCCGCGCGGCCGAGGCCTGGCTGCGGGAGCAGGGCGGGCCCGCGTAGGGCGGCCGGAACGGCACCCGGTCGGCACCGGTGCAGCCCCGGGACGGCACCGGACGGCGCGTACGGTCGCGGCGGCGCGTCAGGGACGGCGGCCGCAGACCCGGGCGCAGCGCACGGCCGTGTCGCGCCGGACGGTGCGCAGGCGGCGCACGGTGTCGTGGCCGCGGCGCCGCCACTCGGCCCGGGGCAGGCCGGCCCGCTGACCGCCGCCCGTGATCAGGGCGTTGACGGGGGTCATCGGGTCGGCGGCCAGGCCCTTGGCGAGCAGGACGCCGACCACGAGCGGTACCAGGGCCACGGCCAGGGCGGAACCGGCGGTGGTCACGTGCCGCAGGTGCGGGCGGATCGTCGCGGCGTGTGGGGCCTCGGAAGTCATGGCCCCATTCGACCAGCGCGGGCGCGGCGGGGAATCGGGGCGGATACTCAGGCCGTTGGGCACGGGGTACTCAGACGGCGGGGCGGGGTGGTGGGTGATGGCGGTACCCGGGCAGGGATTCGAGCCCGCGACCGGCGACGGCCCGGAGCCGGAGCCTTCGGTCGGCCGGGAGCGCGAGCTCCGTACGGCTCACGAGGGGTTGACGCAGATCCGCCGCCTCGTCAACGGCCCGGCGGGGGCTGCCGTTCCCGCGCCGTGGGAGGTACGGCAGCCCGTGCGCGCGGTGGCGCTCGTACTGGAGGCGGCGGGGTTCCCCCCGTCGGCGGTGGACGCGCAGGGCCGGCGGACGCGCACGGGATACCGGGTGGCCGACGGGGCCGAACCGGGCCGGGCAGAGGTGACCTGGTCCGGCCCGCCGGGCGGGGGCGCCGCCGAGGAGGAGCAGGAGCGGCTCACGGCCTGCGCGGGGGTGCTGGAGGGTCTCGGGTGGGTCTGCCTGCTCTACCGGGGCCCGCGGCGGCGCCGGTTCCTGGAGGTGGAACCCCCGCGCTGACCGCGGGCAGCCGACGGGGCGGGCTCCGGCGGGCCGGCGTCAGTTCAGGGTCGGCAGGACGACGTCCACCTCTTCGCCGCGGGCGAGGGCGTGCTCCCGGGCCCGTCCGGTGACGGCGAACCCGCACTTCTCCAGCACCCGGATCGAGCCCGTGTTGTCGGCGGCCGCCCCGGCGTGCAGCGGGCGCGTCGCCTCAAGCTCGATCAGTACGGCCAGTGCCCGGGTGGCGATGCCCCTCCCCCAGTGCGCGGGCCCGATGCTGCCCGCCGAGCGTACCCAACCGGCCTTCCGGGCCTCAGCGGTAACGGGCGGCGAGGGCCGATGCCGTCTCGGCGACCGCGCGGCGGAGATCGGGCGGGCCCAGGACCTCGGCCTCGACACCCAGCCGGAGCAGGTCGCCGACCGCCACCGCCCGGGACTCGACGGGGAGCCGGAGCCGTACCCAGCCCTGCGCGTCGGGCGGTTCGGCCTCGGCGAGCGCCCGTACACCGGCGGACCCGAACCACATCGGCAGCAGCTTCCGGCCCCGGGGGGAGAGCCGCAGTTCGGCGGTCTCCTGGTGCAGCGCCGCGGCGAGGCGGCCGGTGGACTCCCTCCAGTACGCGGCGAGGTCGAAGCCGGGCGGCCGTTCGAAGGTGTCGTCCGTGGTGTCCACCGCGAGGAAGCGGGCGACCCGGTAGGACCGTACGGTGCCGTCGGCTTCGGCAGCGAGGTACCAGATGCCGCCCTTGACGACGAGGCCGAGGGGGCGCAGTTCGCGGTGGACCTCGCCGCTCCAGCGGCGGTAGTCGGCCCGGAGGACCCGCTGGTCCCAGACGGCCTGGGCGATCCGCGCGAGGTGCGGGACGGGGTCGGCGTCGCGGAACCAGGCGGGTGCGTCGAGGTGGAAGCGGTCTTGGAGGTGGCGGACGCGGCTGGCGAGTGCTGCCGGGAGCGCCGCCTGGAGCTTCAGCTGGGCGGCGGCCAGGTCGGCGCCGAGGCCGAGGTCACGCGCGGGCCCCGGTGCTCCGGCGAGGAAGAGCGAGCCCGCCTGGGCGTCGGTGAGTCCGGTGAGGCGGGTGCGGTAGCCGTCCGCCAGCCGGTAGCCGCCGGCGGGGCCGCGGTCGGCGTGGACGGGGACGCCGGAGGCGCCGAGGGCCTCGATGTCCCGGTAGACGGTGCGGACGGACACCTCCAGCTCGGCGGCGAGCTGGGGCGCGGTCATGCGGCCGCGGTTCTGCAGCAGCAGGAGGAGGGTGAGGAGCCGGTCGGCGCGCATGCCGTCATTCTCGCCGTACCTGCCGGCCCCACCGCCGGCGCTACCCACTGGCCCCACCCGCCGACCCCACCCGACGACCCCACCTGTCGGTCGCACCTGTCGGTCGCACCAGTCGGTCGCACCTGCCTCCCGTACCTGACGGGAGGTGTCAGGTACGGCTGACAGCCTGTGGGCACCGCCGGATCGATCTCCGGTCGGGCACCGGCCGACCCCTGGCCGGCCCCCTGTTCACCCGCCGGGCGGAGCTGCCGTCCGGCCTGCCGAGAGGACCGCCATGTCCACCTTCACCCCCGACCGGGCCCGGAGCCCGGAGCCGTCGACCGCCTCCGTGGAGACCTCCGGGCGCTTCACGTACGCCGGTTGGGAGGAACTTGCCGTCGGCTCCCCCGACGGGGCCCCGCGGCTCGCCCGGGCCCTCGTCACCAACACGTTCACCGGCGGGGTGTCGGCGGCCGCCACCAACTGCGCGTACACGATCGCCTACACCGGGGAGAACGTCGGCGCCTACACCGGCATGGAGCTGCTGTCCGGCAGCGTCGACGGCCGCGCGGGGTCGTTCGTGCTGGAGGAGTCCGGCACCTTCGACCCCGGCGGCACCACCTGCCGTTTCACGGTGGTCCCCGGCTCCGGTACCGGGGACCTGGCCGGGCTCAGCGGGTCCGGCGGGTTCACCCACCGCCACGGAGAGGCCTCGGTCGCGTACGCGTTCAGCTACCGGCTGGGCTGAGCGGGCCCCGGTCGTCCGGGGGGCGCGGCAGCCGCAGCGCGTTGGCCACCACCAGGAGGGTGGAGCCCTCGTGGACGAGGACCACGGGGCCGATTCCCGGGCCGAGCGCGGTGGCCGGGGAGAGGACGGCGACGATGCCGAGGCTGAGCCAGAGGTTCTGCCGGGTGATCCGGCTCGCCCGACGGCTCAGGCCGGTGACGAAGGGCAGGCGGTTCGGGTCGTCGGACATGAGCGCGATGTCCGCCGTTTCCTGGGCCACCGCGGAACCGGCCGTGCTCCAGCAGGTGCCGGCCCACGTGCACCACGAGGACCGGGCCCGACCGCCGTCGCGGTGGCGGTGACCTCGGCGGTGGCGGTGACCTCGCCGGTGCCCGTGGACGTCGGCCCGGCGCCGGCGACCGCTCCGGGGAGCCGTCAGCCGCAGGACCGCACTGCGGCTGACGGACGCCCCTCCCGGTCACCGGCGCCGGGCTACGCGGTGCCCGTCATTTGGGCGAACACGACCACGTTGCTGTTGTAGTAGTGCTTCTTCGGGTCGAAGTCGCCGCCGCAGGTGACCAGCCGCAGGCCCGCGTGGTCGAGGTTCTTGTAGACCTCCAGCGTGGGGAACTCGGCCTTCGGGTACTCGGCGACCCGGTTCACCGTGAAGGTGACCGTCTTGTTGTCCCGCCGGGTCACCTTGATCGTGTCGCCGGCCTTCATCGCCTTCAGTTTCTCGAACACGGCCGACGAGCCGTTCCAGGTGACGTGGCCGGCGATCACGGCCGGCCCCTGGGAACCGGGGGTCGGCCCCGGTTCGTACCAGCCCGCGAGATTCGGGTCCTTCGGGGTCTCCATGGTTCCGTCCGCGTTCTGCCGCAGCGTCTCCAGGGAGCTGGAGACGCCGAGCGACGGGATCGAGATCTTCTGCGGCTCCGACCGGGCCAGCGCGGGCTTGGCCTGGGCCCCCGCACCCGCACCGCTGTGCGCCCCCGCTCCGGGCGACGCGCTGTTGCCCGGGGACGCCTCCCCGGCGGGGACGTCTGCCCCGCTGCCGGCGGCCGGCGCCCCGCCCGGTTGGGACTGCCCCTGCGGGGCCTGGCCCTGCGGGGTGGAGGGCGCCGCCGGGTCCTGGCCGGAGCACCCCGCGAGGAGGAGGGTGGCGAGCGCGGCGGCGGCCAGGGGACCCGCAGCCAGGCGGCGGGGCCGCGCGGCGGGCGCGCCGGGCGGGCGGACGCGGGGTGCGGCGGGCTTCACGCGGCGCCGCCCGTGGTGTTCTTGCGTACGGGGACGGCGGTGACCCGCCTGCGTGCGGCGGTCACCGCGCCGAACGCCGCCACGGACAGGGCGATGGCGGCTCCGGCCATCGTCGCCGTCGGCGCCGACGCACCCTGCGGGGCGCTGCCGCCGGTCTCGATGCCGCCGACCGGGATGGAGCCCACGGCCGCCCCCTTGACCTCTCCGCAGTTGGTGGGAGCCGTGGCCTCCTGCGGCAGCTTCGGGTCGAGCTCGCTCTTGCCTGCGCCTTCGAAGTCGTACTTGTCGTTGTTGTTGCGGTCGATCCCGTGCTGCACGACGTGCAGGTCCTTGATGCTGTCGACGACGTCCTGCCCGACGGGGATCGTCCGCTTGTAGGAGATCTTGCCCTGCTTGTCGGCGACGGGCATGCGGTCCACGGCGAGACCGCTGGCCGCCTCGGTGCTCCCGGACGTGGTGAGGGAGATGTTGATGTCGCCGTAGTCGACCGTGGCCTCGGTGTTGTTGAGGATCCCGTCGCCGTCGGTGTCGTCGCTGGCGTCCGGGCAGTGGAAGTCGTGGGCCTTGGTGGAGCCGTGCAGGTGCTGGGCCGACGGCTGTCCGGGCACCATGCCCTCGGACTCGATCTGCACGGTGAGCTGCCGGCCCTTGAGGCTCAGCATGACGGTCCCCTTGGCTCCGGACCCGTTCAGCTGTGCCAGGTCGATCTGGTACGCCTTCCCCGCGTCCGCGAGGGCCGGGCCGGAGAGGCCAACGGTCAGGAACACGGCGGCGGGTACGGCGGCGAGCACCACGAGGCGGCCTGTGCGCTTGACTATCACATTCGCTCCTGTTCCATGGATTCCCCGGTGGGGAATCGCAGATCGTGCGGGGTGGAAATGAGTCCCTGGAGAGGGTCTCGCTACTTCTTCGGGGTGCCAACGCCTTTGGATTGGTGCTTCTTTGAAGATATTTCGCATGTCCGAAAACCTGCGACCGGGCCCGTCGAGACGCTTCACCATTGAGGGTCAGAACCGCGTCGGGCAGGCGCACAGAATCCGCACGGCGGGCGCCGTGCATGTGTTCGCGGGCGCGGCCGGAAAAGAGGCAGGCGAAATACTTCCGCGCGTCCGGGAATTCCGGGGACGACATACGGTGCCACCTGCCGGACGGCCGCCCGTGCGGCCGCCGCGGGGAATGGGGTGGGCCTGTCGGACGAGCCCTGTCAGGCGGCCGCCCGCATCGCGGCCGGCAGGGGTCCGCCGGTCATCCAGACGCGTGACATCTCGTCCGCCAGGACGGGCGAGCGCGCTGCCTCGCAGAGCATTTCCGAGAGCACGAGGATCGCCCGTGCGGTGCACTTCGGGTCGGTGTTGCGGTGCAGCCAGATGACCGCGTTGACCATGGAACGGCGCCCCAGGGGAAGGCTCGTCCGCACCGCGCCGGCCGCTGCCTCCAGGGAGCGGCCCCCGCCGAACGGGAGGGCCTCGGCCCGTCGGACGCCCGGTGGGGCGACCGAGTCCCGCACGTGGCGGAAATGGGCTTCCGGCGGAGCCTGCCCGTCTTCGAAGGTGTTGCGGAACCCCACGATGCGAATCCCGGGATTGTGTACCCGGAGTTCGATGTAGAGCTCGACGAAAAGGCCCCTCTGCTGCATGCGCACGGGGAGGTATCGAACCCTTGCCTCCCCGCCCCCCGCATTGCTCGAAAAGGCCCGCACCTCCGTCGCTCTGGATCGGATGGCCGATGCGAGAAGTCGGTACTCCGCCACGGAGGCGCACTCCACGGAAAACGAGACGGGGTTCAGTGTGACGGCGCGCATCAGGTGGCGGCTCCGGAACTCGGACTCCCCGGAGGGAAATCGATCGCAATCGGTTCGGTCCTGCCGCACTCACGCACGGAACATCCACCGCCTTCCGCAGGGACCCGGTCGTCGACGGCTGGCACCGTCCGCATCGCCGGGATTGGCTTCGCTGCGGTCCTTTGTAGTCGTCGACGCGGCGCCGGAACGAATACTTGGCCTCTGATGCTAAGAACTCATCACGGTTCGGCAACGACGGGGGCCCGGCACAGCACGAGGGGGCGCGAGCCGTTCCCCGGCTCGCGCCCCCTCGCCCGTTCGTCCCTCGGCTACGGCGCCCCGAAGGTCAGCGTCAGCCGCGGGGTTCCCTCGTTGGCCTGGGCCTCCGAGGACCACAGCCACAGCGCGTCCGTACCGGTGCTGGTCAGCGCCAGCCCGTAGCCGGTGCCGAGCGCGGCCGCCACGGTCGCGGTGTTCAGCCCGGTGGAGTGCACCGCCGAGCCGTCCGGGACGCCGGCGAAGATGCCGAGCGCCGTACCGCCCAGGGCCGGGCGGTTGGTGTACGTGGTCCCCGCCTCGGTCCACGCCCCGGTGACCGGGACCACCGACACGGTGTCCGTGGTGCCGGCGCCGCTCATCGTGCTCGTCTTCACGCCGAGGACGGCCGACTTGAGCACCGTGCCCGCGGGCGCCGCGGGCAGGTCGAAGCGCAGGTAGCTCGCGTAGAACGAGCTGCCGCGCACCGCGAGCGAGCCGGAGGTCCCGTAGTTGGTGCCGGGCGCGCCGGCGTTGGCGTAGGTGTCCTCGGAGGCGGTCACCTCCACGACCGAGTCGGCCGGGGCGGAGGCGAGGGCGAAGTGGTTCTGCACCTGCGCCGCGCTCAGGACGGTCGGGTAGACGGCGGTCTCGTCGAGCCGGCCCGCCCAGAAGTCGCTGGTCGGCCGGTCCGGCCAGCCGCCCAGGTTGTCACCGCCGGAGTGCCAGTAGCCCGAGAAGTTCTCGTGCGTGGTGACGTTGAGGGTGCCCCTCTGGACGCCGTCCACGTGCAGCGTCATCCCGCCCGGTCCCTGGGTCGCGACGACGTGGTGCCAGGCGTTGTCGTTGTAGGCGGCGCCGGTGGTGACGGTGCGGGTGGCCCCGGTGTAGACGCCGAAGACCAGCCGGCCGTCATTGGTCATGTAGACGTGCTTGTCGTACTGGCTGCTCGTCCGGTCCTGGTTGTTCCCGAAGCCGACGAGCTTGCCGCCGCGGGTGGTGTTCGTACGGAACCAGGTCTCGACGGAGTACGTGCTGCCCACCGTCTGGCGCTTGTCCCCGTACACCTGGGTGTCCGTGCCGTCGAAGCCGATCGCCGTACTGGCGCCGGTGACGGCCCCGGGCGTCTGGCGCAGGGCCGGGCCGCCGAGGTGCACGCCCGCCTGGTTGCCGCTCACCGAGGAATCCGCGGCGAAGGGCAGAGCGGACTCGTCGTAGCGCCAGAACTGCTGCGCCCCGTCGGCCCGGACCTGGTTCGGGTAGCCGTCCACCGAGGTGGGCACCGTGACGCTCGCCGTCCCCGACAGGGCGCTGGCGTTGCCGGCCGCGTCGGTGGCCGTGACGCGGTACGTGTACGACTGGCCCGGCGAGACGGTGGTGTCGGTCCACGAGGCCTGCGGGCGCCGGAAGAACAGCGAGTCGGCGTTGACCGTGGCGACCGGGGTGGCCGCGCCGTTGCGGTAGATCTTGTACGTCAGGGTGCTGTCGTCCAGGTCGAGGCTGGTCCGCCAGCGGACCTGGGCCTCGCCGGGAGCGAAGCTGACCGCGCCGGCCACCGGAACGGTGGGGGCGCCGGTGTCCCCGGTGGAGGCGAACCGGGTCAGGCTCTGCTGCGCGGCCCCGTTGACGGTGGTGAACTCGCCGCCGACCCAGAGGTACTGGACGCCGCTCTTGGAACCGACCGTCATGACGCGCGGGCCGATGCCCTCGCCGATGCCGTCGTTGGTGTCCGGCGCCCAGCCCAGCTTGCCGGTGCCGGTGGTCGGCTGCGCGAGGAGGTGGTGGCGCTGGCCGTCGGGGAACTCTCCGACGCTGGAGCAGTCGTGGGCGTGGGAGGCGCTGTAGAGCACGTCCTGGTAGGGGAGCACCGCCTGGGTCGCGCCGAGGCAGGTGTCGCGCCAGCGCTGGCCCAGGTCGCCGAGGTCGAGGGCGATGCGGCCGTCGAAGACGCCGCCTCCGGTGCCCTCGTTGGCGGTGTAGAAGCCGGTCGCGTCGGTGGCGACGTCCTTGACCACCGAGTTGTTCTCGATGAAGCCGGGGTAGGACGTGGCGAGCGCACCGGTGGCGGCGTCGACGACGGCCAGCGCGTGCGTGTTCACGCCGTTGACGGTGAAGAAGTCCCCGCCGAGGATGACCTTGCTTCCGTCGGGGGTGACCTCGACGGCCCGGCCGGGCTCGTCGGCGTGGGCGGTGAAGGGGCGCAGCGCCCCGTCGTCCGCGTCGACCGCGGCGAAGCGCTCGCGCTGCTGGCCGGCGACGGTGAGGAAGTCGCCGCCCGCGTAGACGGTGTCGCCGTCGACGGCCAGGGCGCGGACGGTGGCGGCGAACGCCGGGCGGAAGCCGGTCTTGACGGTGCAGGTCGCCACGTCGATCGCGGCGAGGCTGGAGACGGGGGTGCCGTTCACGGCCCCGAAGTAGCCGCCCGCGTACAGGGTCTGCTGGTCGGGCGAGAGGGTGAGCGCGCGGACGGTGGCCGTTCCGCCGCCGACGGTGAAGGACAGGGTGCAGGCGGCGGGAGCGCCGGTCGCCGCGTCGAGCGCGACGAAGTTCACGGCGGACTGCTCGCTGCCGGCGCCGCCCGCGGGCGGTCGTACGACGGAGAAGGTGCCGCCGACGAAGACCTTGCCGCCCGCTTCGGCGAGGGCCCAGACGACTCCGTTGGGCTGCCAGGTCGGCAGTGCGTCGGCGGTGAAGGCGACGGGCGGGGTGACCGCCGCCGCCTGCGGCACGAGGCCGAGGCCTATGCTCGCGCCGGTGGCGGCAAGGGACAGGGCGAGGGCGGCCGCGAGGCCTCTGGATCTACGCATGAACCCCCCAGTTCGGTGATGCGGTACGGCCGTGTCGCGCGCGGCCGGGTGTCATGGCCGAAAACAGCCGTCAGCTGTCCACAACCATGCGTACGGCCGCACCCTAGGGCGGATCGCCTCCCGGTTCACCCCACTTGGCACATCGGATGCCGAATCGCTCCGGGGAACGCCCGCGACACCGGCCACACCCCGGCTCGGCAGCGAACACACGTACGGGAAGAGTCGCCTGGGGCGGGGTTCAGGCCGGGGGCAGGGGGCGGCAGAGCAGGGCTGCCGGGGAGGGGCGGGCAGCCGCACGGGTGGTGAAGGCGATGCCCGCCGCGTACTCGGTCGGCAGGCACTGCCCCTTGTAGTGCCCGGCGGCGAAGTCGGCTCCGGGGCCGCCCGGCGGGCGGTTGTCGCCGCGGTCGAACCAGAGCGTGCGCCCGCCCGCGGGAAGAGCCGTACGGGCCGGGGCGCACAGGGCCGCCGAGACCCGTTCGCCCCGGCGGCTGTAGCCCGTCGGCCCCGATGCTGAACTCGCTGATCCAGACGGGCGCGGTGAAGTGCGCGCCGGTCTCGGCGGAGATGAAGAAGGCCTGCTCGGTGAGGGTCTGTTGGAGCTGCGCGGCGGTCAGGTCCTGGTAGCGGGGGTCGCTGGTCTCACCGAGCCCGGTGACGCCGCTGTGCCGCGGGCCGGTGTAACCGTAGAAGTGGGCCGAGTAGACCAGCTTGCCGGAGACGGCCAGGGTGTGGGAGAGGGTGCGGACGGGCGTGAGGGTGGGGCGGCCGTGCGGGAAACCGTCCACGGGCAGGCCGGTCCAGTTGATGCCCTCGACCACGATGAGCAGGTCCGGATTGGCCTCGGTGAGGATGCGGTCGGCGGCTTCCTGGGCGGCCGCGTGCCAGTCGTGGTGGTCGCCGAGGCCCCAGTTCGGGTCGTCGAGGAGGTCGCGACGGACCTGCGGTCGCCGGAACCGTTCCAGGAGCCGTGGGCGCCGTCGCAGTTCCCGGAGCGCAGGCGCAGCCGCTCGCCCCGGGCGTCGACGATGTAACGGCCGCGGGTGGACAGCGGCGGGGTCCAGGCCTCCGCGGCGGCGCCGGATACCGGCTCCGGTGGCGTGGCGGCCCGGGCGGGCGGCCCGCCGGCCACCAGCAGCAGGGCGCAGAGGACGGCGCGCACGAGGCTCTTCATCTCGCTCCAGCCGTGGTCGGCCGCGCGGGGCGGGCTGCGCCGCGGTCAAGTTATCGGCCGGTCGTCGAGCTGGGAAGCCAACGGCCGCGCGGGCGGGGGGAATCGGCGAACGGGGCGCGGCATCGCGGCATCGCGCGGCAAGGAGACGACGGCGGGAACGGAAGGGGGAGAACGGAAAGGTGTGATTCGTCGCGGCATGATCCGGATCGCGTCAACCGGAACCCACCGGCGCCACCCGTTTACCCCCCGTCACCCTGGCGAAAGCGCCACGCACCGGGCCCGGGCCCCTCTACCGTGCCCCTGGGGGGACGGGCACGGCACCGGAGGTGGGGCTCATGGACGACGAAGAAGACATGCGGCTGGCGAGGATGACGCCGGAGATCTCCCGCCGCACCCTCACGATGCTGCGCGGCCTCGCGGGCCTGGAGCCGCCGGAGCAGGTGCCCGAGGACGCCATGATCGTCGCTGATGCGATCCTGGCGGAGCACGGCACGGACGGCCTGCGCGTGCTGGTGATGACGCTCGCGGCCTGGGCGACGGCGCAGATCGAGAACGTCGCGGAGCTGAGCGGGCGCAGCCACGAGGCCGTGCTGGACGCGGTCGAGCTGGCCTGCCTGGAGGCGAGCGCCGAGGACTAGAACGCCGAGGACCGGGGCCGAGGACTTGGGGACCGGGGACTGGGGCGCCGAGGACCGGGGCGGGCCCGTACGACGCTCCGCGCAGCGGCCGCACCGACCCGCGCGGGGGCGCCGGGAGAGTACCCCGGGAAGAAGCGGTGCGCGACCGCTCACGATCCGGCGGGTGTCGGCGACACTGGGATGAGCAGGAGCCACCGGGGGGTCGTGATCGGAGGCCGTCGTGAGCACACCTTCTCCCATCCGGATCGCCGCCGTCCTGTCCACCGAGCACCGCGGACGGCTGATGTCGCAGGCCCGGGAGGTCCACTTCCGGGAGGGCGCGCGGATCTTCGACGAGGGCTCCCGGGCGGAGTCCTTCTGGATCGTGCGCTCCGGAACCGTGACCCTGGAGATCCCGGTGCCCGGCCGCCGGCCCGCGTCCGTGGAGAACCTCGGCCCCGGTGAGCTGGTGGGCTGGTCGTGGCTGTTCCCGCCGTACGTGTGGCAGCTGGGCGCCGAGGCGATGACGCCGGTGCGCGCGTACGAGTTCGACGGCCCCCGCGTGCGGATGCTGATGGACGCCGATCCCGCGTTCGGGTCGGCGGTGGGGCACTGGGTCGGGCGCGTGCTCGCCCTCCGGCTGCACCAGACCCGCACCCGCCTCCTCGACCTGTACGCACCCCGCACCGCGGCCCGCTGACCGCCCGGGGCCCGCACCACCGCGGCGGACCCGGCTTGGAAGCCGCAGGCGGCCCCGGGCCCCGCACCCCGGCGGGTCCCGGCATGTTCCGGGAGGGTTTCGGGAGCGTATCCGAGTCGGTGTTCGGCCGATTCGCAGACGTGCTCCCGTACTGGTCAGTCGACTCGCACCGCTGCGGTCTGCGGTCATCCGTACACGATCGGTGACGAGAAATGGGGGTGCGAACGGGCGTTCGCGAGCAGCGTGGGCAAGACTCTGTCCGCTATCCGAAACACCAACCCAAGGGAGTGTTCGAAATGCGGTCCATCGCAAGGGGTCTCGGGCTCGGTTCCGCCGCCATGGCGCTCACCGCGCTCACCGCGCTGGCCTGGCCGGGAGCGGCCGACGCCGCCCCGGCCGGCACGGCGAGCCTGTACGCCCCGTCCGCGCTCGTGCTCAGCGTGACGGCCGGGGAGGACGCCGACGCCGGTACGGTACTGCGGGCGGTGACCCTCGTCTGCGCGCCGACGCCCGGCGGGACGCACCCGGACCCGGTCGCCGCGTGTGCCGAATTACGCGCCAACAGCCCGGAGTTGGACGTGCTCGCCGCGCCCGCCCCGGACACCGCGTGTACCAGGGAGTGGAATCCGATGACGGTCAGGGCCGACGGGGTGTGGGAGGGCCGCCGGATGAGCTACGCGTACACCTTCGGCAACCCCTGCGGCCTCGGGAGCGCGAACGGCGCGCTGTTCGGCTTCTGAGCCCGCGCGTCCCGGAGTTCTGATCCCGCGGCACCCCGGAGTGCCGACCCGTGTCACCCCGGTCTGCCGGGCGGCGCCGTGCGACCGCCGTCCGGCAGACCGGGCACACAGGGACGAGCAGACCGGGGACACAGGGACGGGGGACACGACGGACGGCAGGTCGGGGTCACAGGGCTCACAGTGGCGTTCCGCCGTCCATGGTGAAGGCGTGGCAGGGTCGCAACAGCCGCTCCGCCTCCTCGACGGTGGCGAACGTGTTCCGGTTGCGCCGCCGGCCCAGCGGCAGCAGGGCGATGCCCACGGCCCACACCGCCCAGCTGGTCAGCCCAGTTCGAGACTCGTGACGCCGTAGATCCCGGCGAGGGCGGCTTCGGGGGCGGGGCCCGTGTACATCCGCGCCGTCTCGAAGGTCGGTACGAGGCCGAGGCCGGCCAGGAGTCCGGCGGCGCCCGCGTTCGCGTCCGGGACGTCCACGGAGATCCGCCCGTCGAATGCGTGCCGCGCGAGCCCGCGCAGCAGCGCGGCCGCCACCTCGGGGTCGTCGGCGTACAGGGGGCCGACCCGGGCGGGTCCGGCGGACGGGCGGACCACGCCGAGGCCCGCGATCCGGCCGTCGCGGACGGCGACCAGCGCCGTCCTGCCGGGGAGTGCGGTCCAGAGGGAGAGGAAGGCGTCGCGGGACGCGGGAAAGAAGCGGCGGTCGTAGGCGGCGAGCTGCGCGAAGGGGAGCGACCCGGCGTCGACCAGCTCGACACCGGCGGCCCCGCCGGCCGCTCCGGCCCCGCCGGACACCCTGGCCCCGCCGGGCAGCACCGCTCCCCCGGCCCCCAGTGCTCCCCCGGGCACCCCTTCCAGGCGGGTGTTGTTCCACGCCGGACGGAACCCGGACCTGCGGTAGTTGTCCTGCTGGGCGACGACCCCGTCGAGGCCGACGAGCCGCCCGCGGAGCCGTTCCATGCCGGCGCGCCACAACCGGATCCCGTACCCCTGTCCGCGGAAGGCGGGGCGGGCGATGTAGAAGCCGATGAAGCCGAAGTCCGATCCGTAGCGCACCGCGGAGATGCAGGCCACCGGTTCGCCGTCGACGCGGCCGATGAGGAAGCCCTCCGGATCGGCGGCCGCGAACGCGAACCGGTCCGAGTCCCCCGGGTTCCAGCCCTCCTCCTCGGCCCAGACCCGCATCCGTTCCATGTCGGCGGCGCCGGCGCCGGCGATCTCGCATCCCGTTCCCGTCATGTCCGGTGTTGTACCAGATGCCGGAAGGGCGCGCAGCGGGGCCTAACCGGCCGTCAGCAGGCTGGCGAAGGCCGACCGGTCGGCGTCCCGGTGCAGGTCGCTTACCTGGCCGTCGCCCACTTCGACGACCCGCCAGACGCCGTCGGTCCGCACGGCCAGGTCGGTGGTCACGAACCGGCAGCCCAGCTGCGCGACAGCCTCGCCGACCGCGCCGAGCTCCGGCCGGGGGGCCTCGGCGAACGGGCTGTCGGGGTGCGCCGTGACCAGCCCCGGTGCCCGTGGGAAGCCAGGCGCTGGCCGGGGTGAGCCCGGTGAACGCCGCGTACCAGCCGGGCAGTTCGTGGGCCCGCCGGTACGCCCCGGGGGTGACGGCGAGCTCGCCGCCGCGGCCGCGCAGGGCCGCGTCCAGCTCGGCGTACCGCCCGGAGGGGATCATCCAGCCCCGGTACCACACGGGTCCGCTCCCGGCGGGCACCCGCGCCACCGCCCGCTCGGCGTCCCCCGCGAGCAGCGCGTCGTGGTCGACGAGCAGCACCGGTGCGCCCGCCGCCCGCACCTGCCGGGCCTCTGCCTCGAAGTGGGCGTCGGCCCGGCGGCCGTTCAGCGGATCGGCGCAGTACAGGACGGGGGCGGGGAGGGTCGCGGCCATGGCGACACCCTACGCACGGCCCCCCGGGGCCGCGGCACGGAGGTCAGCCCGCGCAGATCACGTCGTCGAGCCGGATGGGGAGGGAGTCCAGGCGCACGTACGCGGTGAAGGTGTCGGTGGCGCCGGCCGACCAGTGGGTCGTGACGGTGGCCCAGCCGACCCCCGCCGACTGGGCCACGGTGACGGGGCCGATGGCGACGTCCAGCGGCCGGTTCTGGGAGCAGAGCAGGACGTCCGCATCCGGGATCGCCGCCTGCTTGTCCTTCAGCACCTGCGAGACCCGGTACTCGCGGTCGTACGCGGTGGGGCCGTGGTCGCCGTAGAAGGAGGTCAGGAACCGGCTGATCTGGGTGGCGGTGTGGTGCCGGGCGGCCGCCCGGTCCGGCGGGGCGGCGAGGGCGGGTCCGCAGGACAGGGCCGCCGGCAGCGCGAGCAGGACGAGGAGCAGGGCGGAGCGGGGGCCGTACGGCATGAGTCTCATGTCCGGTTTGTAGCCGCCGGGGCGGGTCCGCCGGGAGGGGCGCGGCCCGGACTCACTCCTGTGGGGGGCGGGATTCACCGGAGCGCCCGGAACCCGGCCCCCGGCCCGGTAATGCGGTCGCGGGCGGCCGGGCCCCGTACGTAGGGTCGGCCCATGGGAAAGCCGCTCGTCGCCGTGTTCAGTGGGGCAGGGATGTCCACCGATTCCGGGATTCCGGACTACCGGGGCCCGCAGGGCCTGTGGCGGCGGGACCCCGGGGCCGAAAAGCTCGTGACCTACGCCTACTACATGGCCGATCCGGAGGTCCGGCGCCGGTCCTGGCTGATGCGGGCCGAGATCGGGGCGCTCGGGCCGCGGCCCAACGCCGCGCACCTGGCGGTGGCGGAGCTGGAGCGCGGCGGGACCCCGGTGCGGGTCATCACCCAGAACGTGGACGGGCTGCACCAGCTCGCCGGGATTCCGGACCGCAAGGTGTTCGAGCTGCACGGGACCGCCCGGTCGGTCGTGTGCACGGGCTGCGCCGCCCGGTCGGGCATGGACGAGGCGCTGGCCCGGGTCGCGGCGGGGGAACCGGATCCCGACTGCCCGGCCTGCGGCGGGATCCTGAAGGCGGCGACGGTGATGTTCGGCCAGCGGCTCGACCCGGAGGTGCTGGGGCGGGCGATGGCGGTGGCCAAGGGGTGCCAGGTGTTCATCGCCGTCGGATCGACCCTCCAGGTCCAGCCCGCCGCCTCGCTGGCCGGCATGGCCGCCGGGGCAGGCGCCCGGCTGATCATCGTGAACGCCGAGGAGACCCCGTACGACTCCCTCGCCGACGAGGTGATCCGCGACCCCATCGGCACGGCCCTCCCGGCCCTGCTCGCCCGCATCGCCTGACACCCGGCCGCCGCACCCACGCCCCGCGCCCCCGCGGACCGTGCGTCCGCGGGCGGCGGAGCGGGGGCGCGGGGCGTCGGGGCGGGGGTCAGGTGGCGTCGGCGGCTTGGCGCATCTGCACCACGTCGAGCTTCTTCATCTGCATCATGGCGGCAGTCGCGCGGGCGGCCCGCTGCGGGTCCGGGTCGGCGATCAGCTCGATGGCCTCGACCGGGGTGACCTGCCACGAGAGCCCGAACCTGTCCTTGACCCAGCCGCAGGGCCCCTCCTGTCCGCCGTCCCGCGTGAGCACCTCCCAGTAGTGGTCGGCCTCGGCCTGGTCGGCGCAGCGGATCTGGAAGGAGACGGCCTCCGTGAAGGGGAACTGCGGGCCGCCGTTGAGGCCGATGAACTGCTGCCCGTTGATCTCGAACTCGACGACCATCACCGTGCCCGCCGGCCCGGGGCCCGCCTCTGTGTAGCGGCCGATCCGCCCGAGCTTCCCGTCCTTGAAGACGGAGAGGTAGAAGTCGGCCGCCTGTTCCGCGTTGCCGTCGAACCACAGGCACGTGGTGAAACCCTTGCTGGTCATGACTGCCTCCAGGCCGTTGTGCGGGCGGTGCGTACCCGTCCTCACATAGAGACCGGCCCCGGGCCCGCATCTCATCGGTGGGCCCGGGGCCGGTCTGTGTCCAGCCTGGAATTCGCTCGTACGGGTTACTTCCCGGGCGTCCCGGTGACGCCGAGCATGCGGTCGACGACCCGCTTCGCGGCGGCGCCGTCGTCGAGGTCGCAGAACTCGGCGCGGAACGCCGCCCGCGCCCCGGCGTACTCGGCCGCGACGGACTCCGCGTTGCGGACGGCCGCGATCAGGCTCGCCGAGTCCGCGAGCAGCGGGCCGGGCGCCTTCTCCTCCAAGTCGAAGTTGAAGCCGCGCAGCGTGCCCCGGTAGTGCTCCAGGTCGTACGTGAAGAGCAGGATCGGCCGGTCGGTCACCGCGAAGTCGAAGATCGCGGAGGAGTAGTCAGAGATCAGCACGTCGGCGACCAGCAGCAGGTCGGTGGCGTCGGGCCAGCGCGACACGTCGATGACGAATCCGTCACGGACGCCCTCGCGGACCTGCTCGCCCACGTTGTGGTGGCCGCGGACCAGCAGGACGTGGTCCTCGCCGAGCTCGCGACGGGCCTCGTCGAGGTCGATGTTCAGGTCCAGCTTGTAGCCGCCGGAGAAGCCCTCGCGGTTCTCCCGCCAGGTCGGCATGTACAGGACGACCTTCTTGCCCTCGGGCAGGCCGAGCCGGCGGCGCACCTCGGCGACCCGCTCCGGGTCGGGCTTGACCAGCGCGTCCGTGCGCGGGCTGCCGGACTCGACGACCTCGCCGGTGTAGCCGAGGGCGCGCTTGAGGAGCGGAGTGGCGTACGAGCTCGGAGAGGCGAGCAGCGTCCACTGGGCGCTGTCGTGCTCCAGGCCCTCCAGCACCTCGGGGCTCGTGTAGTAGTCGTGGACGTAGTCGTGGCCGATCTGCTTGATCGGGGTACCGTGCCACGTCTGGACCACGGTCTGGCCGGAGCGGCGCAGGAAGTTCCGCGGCACGTTCGAGTTCACCACGTAGTAGCGGGCCCGGGCCAGCACGTCCCAGGACTCGACGCTGTCGTACTGGACGGCGCGGGCCGTCTCGGGGACCTCGGCGCGGCCGTCGCGGACGAGCCAGATGTGCTCCAGCTTCTCGCCGCGGCGCAGGAGTTCCTCGTGGATGGCGCGCGGCGAGTCGCCGGCCCCGTTCCCCTGGAACGTGTCGTAGACGACCATGTCCTTGAGCGGGAGGGCGCGCTGAGCCGGGTAGGTCTCGTAACGGGCCACACGCTGGGCGAAGTTGGAGCGGTCGTGCGGGCTGAGCAGCGGGTCCGAGACGAGCACCATGCGGTCGTGGAAACGGGTCTCGACGCGCATCCGCCGGCCCTGCACGGTGAGCGGGTGGGGACCGGCGAAGAGCAGGCCGGGGCCCATCTGCACCGGGGCGCCGCGGTCGACGCCGAGCAGGCCGGCGGTGGTTCCGCCCTGCGCGACCGGGCGCAGCGTGGGCCACCAGCGGCCCTCGGGCAGCGTGGTGCGGCCCGCGTACGCCTCGGGGAGGGCGGGGACGAAGGTGGTCTCGAAGGCGTCCCCGTCGCGGGTGACCGGGTAGCTGAACTCGACGCCGTGCACGTTGTGCAGGACCAGCTCGTACGGCTCGTCGGTCGGTGCGAGGAAGCGGCCGCGCAGGGTGATGGCGCCGTCCTTCGCGGTGACCCCGTCGACCAGCGGCGGCGAGGGCTGCGCGGAGAGGATCAGGTGGCCGGTGTTGCCGCGCTTGGCGAACAGGGAGCGTCCGGAGCCGCCGCCGGGCAGCGGAACAACGAGGCCGGAAAAGTCGCCGCGCTCGTCGTGGGCCAGCGGGTGCTCGGTGCCGTCGGCGCCGACCACCGTCAGGGTCCAGGGCTGCGGGGTCCACTCGCCGGGCAGGCACTCGGCGTCCGGGACGGCGGCGAGCCCGGCCAGCGGGACGCGCGCGGTGAAGGGGACCCGGCCGCCCGCGGCGGCGGAGGTCTCCAGCGGGAAGGACAGGGTGGTCGCGGTGGTGGTGTGGACGGCCCGCAGGGTGGCGTCGGCGCCCACTTCGGCGGCGAGTTCGCCGACGATCTCCAGGGCGTCCTCACCGGCCGGGCGGACGTCCAGCGCGCGGGCGCGCACGGTCTCGACCTGGATGGTGAGGGAACCGGAGACGACCGGCAGGATGCGCACGTCGGGGGCGACCCAGTGCGCGGGCGGGTTCTGGCCGGTGTCGTGCTCGCCGCCCCGCAGCCGGGCGCGGTGCAGGCCGCCGGCGCCGGTCACTGCGACGGAGGTGGTCCAGACGCCGTCGCGCCAGGTGCCGCCCGACTGGAAGATCGAGGGGTCGACGACGGCGGTGAAGCCGGCCCAGTCCGCGTGGC
The DNA here is from genome assembly GCF_042717785.1 of Streptomyces sp. NPDC058619. Lineage (NCBI taxonomy): Bacteria > Bacillati > Actinomycetota > Actinomycetes > Kitasatosporales > Streptomycetaceae > Streptomyces > Streptomyces sp. NPDC058619. The sequence goes on along the minus strand of NZ_JBHXQN010000003.1, from coordinate 125,003 downwards.
GCAGGGCCAGGTGCGGGGAGTTGACGGAGGCCATCGGGGAGGCGACCGTACGGGCGCTGACGACGGAGCGGCGGCGCTTGCCGCCCTCGCGGAACACCAGCATCTTGCGGGAGCCCAGGCGGCTTTCGGCGCCGAGGTGGCCGGGCAGGGCGTAGCCGCGCAGGAGCAGCTTGCCGTCGGCCCAGACGGCCTGCTCGAGGCGGCTGACGACGCGGCGCTCGCGCGGGCCGAGCGTGAGGATCCTGGGGGGCACGGGCGGGCGGCCCTGGAGGAAGGGGTAGTCCGCCTGCGGACGGGCGAGGCCCTTGACCGGGACGCTGTAGTGGTAGTCCCGCTGGTGGTCCTGGAGGGCGATGAAGTCCTCGACGCGGCCTTCGCGGGCCAGGAACGCCTTCAGGCGGTCGGCCACGGTCAGGTCGGACCAGGGGCCGGTGCCGATCTCGCGGACGAGACCGCCGACCTCCTTGACGAACGCGTCACGGAAGTCCTGCCCGCCCTCGCCGACGTACTTGTAGATGAGCGGCAGTTCCTCGCTCAGCACGTTGTAGTCGTAGTCGCGCAGGTAGCGGGCGTACTTGGCGCCCTCCTTGCCCTTGAGGGCCTCGCGGACCAGGCGTACGGAGGTCACGCGGTCGATCAGGGAGACCGGGTCGGTGGAGCGCTGGGTGATGGAGCGCTCGCCGGTCTCGCGGACGCGCCAGTGGTAGACGCAGTCGCTGATGATGTCGACGCTGGACGCGAAGTAGTGCGCGGGGATGCTGACCGGGGCGTCCTCGTAGAGGATGCCCTCCGGGTACTGGAAGCCGTGCTCGTTCCAGAAGCTGCGCCGGTAGACCTTGTTCCACGCGGTGCGGTCGGTGACCAGCGCCGGGAACTTGGAGATGTGGGTCTTCAGCTGGGTCTTGGCGAACGCCGCCCGGTGGCCCCAGGACTGCTGCATGCCGACGGAGCGGAAGCGCTTGACGTTGCCGCCCGCGAAGTCCGAACCCGTCTCGTCGAGGGCCGCGATGAGCCGCTCGTACGCGTACGTGGGCATGGTGTCGTCACTGTCGACGAAGGCCAGGTACTCGCTGTCCTCGTCGGCGTGCCGGGCGCCCACGTTGCGGGCGGCACCGAGGCCGGCGTTCTCCTGCATGACGACCCGGAAGCGCTTGTCCCGCGCGGCGAACGCCTTCGCTATGACAGCACTGGTGTCCGTGGATCCATCGTCGACGAGGATGGCCTCGAAGTCGGTGAAGGTCTGAGCGGCAAGGGACTCCAGGCACTCGTCGAGGTAGAGCTCGACGTTGTAGACGGGGACGACGATGCTCAAGCGCGGGGGCATGGGTGGCGAATTCTCCAGCGTTTTATGCTTTATCGATGATCGGCTGATTACAGCATCCTACTCTGTAACAGATTCATAAAATCCCACCATCTTGGACATATCCTGGCTGATCGTCGGGGCGGACGGCAAAGAATTAAGCCGCCCGCCACCTTGACGAAGGCCACCGGAGCAGGTCCGGGACGGGCTCGCGGGTCAGACCTCCAGCTCGTTCTCGATCTTCTTCAGCTGGTGGCGGGCCATCGCGAGGTTCGCCCGGCCCCGGTCGAGGGCCAGGTACAGGAAGAAACCCGTGGTGCCCCGACCCTTCAGCAGCCGGATGAGGTGGTACTGCCCTCCGAGGGTGATCAGGATGTCCTCGATGTCGTCGTTCAGTCCGAGCATCTCCATCGTGCGGACCTTGGCGCGCACGACGTCGGTGTTGCCCGCGGCGGCGACGGCAAGGTCCAGGTCCTTGCCGCCGCCGACGGTGCCGAGGGCCATGCCGCTGCCGTAGTCGACGAGGGCGGCGCCGATCGCGCCCTCGATCGTAGTGGTCGCTTCCTTGAGTGCGGTCTCCACGTTGGCCATGTGGGGTTCCTCTTTCTGGTTCGCTGGTGAGCTGTTTCGAGGTGTACGGCTGTCGCGGTGCGGGTGCAGGGGTGTGCGCAGGTGCGGGTTCGGGGCCGGACGGGCGCGGCGCCGCCGGCGTCGGGGCTACGCCGGCGGGCTGCCGGGGCCCCGCCGTCCGAGGCTGTGGGCTATGAGGTCGGCTATGCGCAGGCTGGAGCGCCGGGCCTCCAGGTGGAGGCGCCCGACGTTGACGCGCGGCTCCGCGAGCAGGGTCAGCACGGCGGCCTCTCCCGCCGCGTACGTCGCCACGTATCCGTGTTCCCCGCGCACGAGCAGCTCGCGGAACACGCCCTGGCCGGTGCTGTCGCTGAGCCGCTGGGCCACCCCGAGGGCGGCCGCGGTCAGGGCGGCCACCGTCTCGGCCTCGGTGGCGGCGCTGTCGTGCGCCAGCACGAGGCCGTCGGCGCTCGCGGCGAGGGCCCCGGTGAGCTGGGGAACGCGGGCCCGGAGCCTGCGGAGCTCTGCGAGTATCTCGGCCTCCGCCTCGGCGGGCACCGTGCTCATGTCGGCCTTTCTCCTTTCGGACGGCCCCTCGGGCTGCCTCTCGGGCAGCCTGCGCTCGGAGCGGTCGGCGCGAAGGGCCGGTCGCAGCGGGAGCCTCACAGGCTTGCCTCCAGTGCGTCGCGTAACCGGCGGAGCAGTGCCACGTCCGGGGATTGGGCCTGGGTCATCCAGTCGGGCAGTGGTTCCGCGACCGGGGCGGGGGCCGCGGCGCGCGGGGTGTCGACGAGGCCGGCCGCCGCGAGGCGCCGTACGTCGAGGAGCGTGTGGAAGGCGGGCCGCCCCAGCACCCACGCGAGGTCGGCGGGGGTGCGGACGCCGTCGGCCTGGTGCAGCAGGAGGCGCTGGCGGGGGGTGACCGTCTGGCCGGGCGCGGCGGCCCGGGGTACCACCGGGGCGGTGTCCAGCAGCGGGTAGGGCCAGACCGCGTCGAGCAGTTCCCGGCGGCGGCGGGTCTCGCGCTCGACGGCTGCGGCCGGGACGGAGCGCACGGAGCCGATCCAGTGGGTGGCCCCGCGGCGGAACCGGGAGGGGCCGCTGCCGGGGGACAGTGCGAAGAAGGCGGCGTCGAAGATCGCGGCGAGGTGGCAGATCTCCAGTTCGCCCCCCGCGAGCCCGCCGCTGTCGACGAGGAAGCGGGCGACCTGGCGGCGGGCGCCGGCCCGGTCCAGGGCCTCGCGCCAGCGCTCGGGGGCGAGGCCGCCGCCGGTGGTGAGCAGGACGTCGAGGCCGGGTGTGGCAGGGCTCTCCGCGTGGACTATCCGGCCGTCCTCCAGGAAGAGGGTGCCGCGGTCGCGGAGCAGGGCGCCGGTGGCGCGCTCGGCGGCGAGGCGGGTGAGGAGCGGGGAGACGGCGGTCATCGGGGCCGGCAGCGGCACCGGCGCGGGGGCGGTCATCTGAGCACCAGCTCCTCGGCCAGGCTGCGGAGTCTGTGCCGGGCGAGGGCGAGATTGCCCTCGGCGCGGTCCAGCCAGAGGTGGAGGAATACGCTGCTGTCGAAGCTGGTCTCGACGAAGCGGAGCACGTGGTAGCCGGTGCGGGTGGTGACGATCAGGTCTTCCACGGGCGGGCCGCAAGGTGCTCCGCCGCCGGATATCTGCTCGGACTCGGACGGGGCGAACGACTCGTACTCGGCGGCGGCCCGGGCCAGCTCGGCGGTCTCGGCGGCGGTGGTCTCGTGGTCGCCCACGGGCGAGTCCCCGGCGGTGCCGAGGGCCAGTCCGCTGCTCCAGTCGACCAGCGCGGCCCCCCGCGCACCAGGCAGGGCCATGGCTTCGAGCAGGCATTCGTCGATCCCGGGCACGCGGGCTCCCCTCCCGGCCGGACGTGCGGGGTGCACGGTCGTACGGCGCGACAGGAGGGAACCTACTCAACTTCCGCAGGGCGAAAAGGCGTTCTGGCATTTTCCGCTGGAACATGCGCCGAAGCGTGTAGCTGCTTGGCCGGAACCCGTCGCCTTCTGATCAGGAAGCGAGCGGAAGATCGTCGGCGAGCCGGAACGACCCTCCCTCGTGCCGCACGTAGCCCTCGTGGCTGAGGGTGCGCAGCAGGTGGTAGACGGTGGGCAGCGGGATGCCGGTGACCCGCGCGAGGCGCTTGGCCGTCGCCCCGTTCTCCGCGTGCATCGCTTCCACGAGGCGCAGCGCGCGCTGCACGGAACCGATCAGAGTGGGCGTGGTGTCCTTCTGGCTGTGTTCGGTGCGCATGAGTGATCCCCCTGCTCCGGTACGAGGCCTGGCCGCCCCATCAAAGTCCTTCACCGGCTCCAACACCAGCTGACTCGCGTAAACCTGAGCATAAGATCACCGCCCGTCCGGCCGGTGCGTGCCGCTCCGGGGCCCTCGAGGTGCCCCTCCGGCCCCTCCCTCCCCATCGAACTCCCAGATCCCACGCGTCACTTACGCACCACCCTCCGGGAGGAGCCGCTCGGCCATCGCCCGGATGAGCGCCTCCACCGGATAGGGCTCCAGCAGGGCGGGCACGGTCAGGTCGTCCACGATCAGCCCCAGCATCGCGAGGTACAGCAGGACCACGCCCTGCCGGTCCCCCGGCAGGCCCGACTCCAGGTGCCAGGCGACGTTGGCCTCCAGCTCGGCCCCCTGGAACCTGGCCAGTTCGGCCTGGAGTTCGGGCCGCCGCGTGGCCTCCAGCCGCAGTTCCAGGGACGCGACGTGCACGCTCCGCTCGCGGCGCATCCGGTCCAGGAGCTGCCCGAGCAGCACCGTCGTGTCCAGCGGGCCGCCGAGGTCGACGGGGTCGGGGACCAGTCGCTCGCGCGTGCGGTGCAGGATCTGTACGAGGAGCTGCGCCCGGTTGGCGAAGTAGTTCGACGCGGTGCCCGTCGGTACGCCCGCCTCCGCGTCCACCGCGCGCAGCGTCAGTCCGCGCGAGCCCTCGCGCGCCAGGACTTCGATCGCGGCGTCGAGCAGTGCGGCGCGGCGCTCCGGATTCTGGCGCATGGGTCGTCCTCGGGATCGGTGCCGCTGCGGGGCCCGACGCGGGAAACGCCGGGCGGGCGGCGGCGCGCAGCGCGGTGAGCACTGCATGTGCAGTGCTTCGGTCACGGTAGCGGATGCACCGCGTCCCGGCCCTCCCCACCGCCCCCTCCCCCGTGTCAGGCTGCCCGTCATGGAGCGGATCATCGAGGAGATACGCGAGGACCTGTCCCGCCGGCTCGCCGCGGCCGCGGACCGGCTCGCCGAGCGGACGCTGGCCGAGGACCCCGCCTACGCCGCCCTGCTCGGCCGGGCCGAACTGCGCGAGCGCATCCACCGCAACCTCCGCCAGGCCGTCGACGGCCTGGTCCGCAGCTCCCGAGGGTTACCGGTCGAGCTGACCGACGCGCGGGCCACCGGGACGCTCCGGGCCGAGCAGGGGCTGCCGCTCGCCTCCCTGCTGCGCACCTACCGCCGGGGCGGGCGGCTGCTCTGGCTGACCCTCACCGAGGCGGTCACCGCGCACGACCGGGCCGCGCTCCCCCGGCTGCTGCCGGGCGCGACGGCGCTGTGGGACGTACTGGACCAGATGACGGACGCCGTCGCCGAGTCGTACCGGACCACGGAGGCCGCCCGCACCGACCGCGACCGGGAGCGCCGTGCGGCCCTGCTCGACGCACTGCTGGACGGCGCGGCCGCCGTGGACGGGCCCGCCGCCTCCGAGGCCGCGGCCCAGTTGGGGCTACCGGAGCGCGGCCGCTTCGCCGTGGTCGTACTGGCCGCCGGGAGCGCCGACGCCGCGGGCCCGAGACCCGGGGCCGCCGGTGCGCCGCGCGTGCTGTGGCGGGTCCGCGCGGACGGGGAGAGCGGCCTGGTGCAGCTGGGCCACCACCCGCTGGAATCCGTACGGGACCTGCTGGCGCCCCTCGGGGTGCGGGCGGGGGTCAGCCCGGTCGTGGAGGCTCCGGCCGAGGTGGCCCGGGCGCACCGGCTGGCGGCCCTGGCCCTGCGCACCGCCCCGGCGTCGGGCGGCCCGCGCACCGCCCTGCTCGACGAGCGGCTGCCGGCGGCGCTGGTCGCCTCCCAGGGCGAACTCGCGGGCCGGCTCCGCCAGGTGGTGCTGGGTCCGGTACTGGCGCTGCCCGCCGAGGACCGCCGGGTGCTGTTGACCACCCTCGGCACCTGGCTGGCCTGCCGGGGCTCGACGACGCACGCCGCCCAGCGGCTGTACTGCCACCGCAACACGGTCTCGAACCGGCTGCGCCGCCTGGAGCAGCTCACCGGCCGCGCCCTCTCCGACCCGGCGCACGTGGTGGAACTGGCCCTGGCCCACGCGGCGGTCGTCCAGCGGGGCGGCGCGGAGGGCGCCGCGTCCCGGCCGAATCCGCCGGGCCACGGGCGGCGCGGGGGCGGCGGCCCGGCCTCCTGACACCGGCGGGCCCGGGCCGCGTCCGGCCCTCGTCCGGCACGGGTCGGCCCGGCCCCCGCTCAGCCCTCGTCGCGCACCCGCTCCAGCGGCCGGGCGGACTCCGACAGGTACGGCACGTCGATCACCGCGACGCCCGGCGTGAACAGCAGCCGCGCCTTGAGCCGCAGCGCGTTCTGGTTGTGCAGGGGCTGCTCCCACCAGTGGCCCACCACGTACTCCGGGATCACCACCGACAGCACGCCCGTGGCGTCGCCGGCGGCCAGTTCCTGTACGTACGCCAGGACCGGTCCCACCACCTCGCGGTACGGCGAGTGGAGGATCTTCAGGGTGATCCCCGGGTCGTGGGCGGCCCAGGCCTCGCGGAGCCGGGCGGCGTCCTCCTCGTCGGCCGCCACGGTGACCGCCGTCAGGCTGTCGGGGCGCAGGCCCTGCGCGTAGCCGAGGGCCTTGAGCGTCGGGGCCTGCATGGAGGCGACCAGCACCAGGACGTGGTGGCGGGCGGGCTTGCGCGGTCTGGCGTCGGGTGCGACGGCGACCTGCCGGGCGACTTGGTCGTAGTGGCGGCGCACGCCCTTCATGCCGAGGAAGAGCAGCGGCATGGCGATGACGACCAGCCAGGCGCCGTGCGTGAACTTGGTGAGGAGCACGATGACGAGGACCAGCGCGGTCATCACGGCGCCCACGGCGTTGATGGCGAGGCGGCGGTGGATGTGGACGCGCTCCTCGCGCGGGGTGGCGGGCGAGGCGAGCTCCTTGCGCCAGTGCCGGACCATGCCCGACTGGGAGAGGGTGAAGGAGACGAAGACGCCGATGATGTAGAGCTGGATCAGGCGGGTCAGTTCGGCGTCGAAGGCGACGATGAGCGCGATGGCGGCGAGCGCGAGGAGCACGACGCCGTTGGAGTAGACGAGCCGGTCACCGCGGTTGAAGAGCTGGCGGGGCGCGTACCGGTCCCGGGCCAGGATCGAGGCGAGCATCGGGAAGCCGTTGAAGGCGGTGTTCGCGGCGAGGATCAGCACGCCGGCGGTGACGGCCTGGAGCAGGTAGAAGAGGAAGTGCCAGCTCCCGAAGGTGGCCCGGCCGATCTGGGCGAGGGCGGTGGAGGTCGGGGTGCCGGGGGCGAGTCCCAGTTCCGTGGGGTCGGCGGCCACGTGCACCTGGTACGACATGGCGAGGACGGTGATACCGACGAACATCGTCACCGAGAGCACGCCCATCGCGGCGAGGGTGGTCGCCGCGTTCCTGGCCTTGGGCTTCTGGAAGGCGGGTACGCCGTTGCTGATCGCCTCGACACCGGTGAGGGCCGTACAGCCGGAGGCGAAGGCGCGCATGGCGAGGAACACCAGGGCCAGGCCGGTGTAGGTGCCCTCCGGGGTGATGGGGAGGCCTGCGGATTCGGCGCGGATGGTCTCGCCGGTCGCCAGCCGGACGGCGGCGAACGCGAACATGACGTAGATGACGAGGACGAAGCCGTATGTGGGGATGGCGAACACCCGCCCCGACTCCCGGACGCCGCGCAGGTTCATCAGGGTCAGCAGCGCGACGAAGGAGACCGAGAGGACCACCTCGTGGTCGTGCAGCGCGGGGACCGCGGAGGTGATGGCGGCGACGCCGGAGACGACGGAGACCGCGACGGTCATCACGTAGTCGACGAGCAGGGCGCTCGCGGCGGTGAGGGCGGCGGTGGGTCCGAGGTTCTCCGCGCTGACGACGTACGCCCCGCCGCCCCCGGGGTAGGCGTGGCAGGTCTGACGGTAGGAGGCGATAACCACCACGAGGAGGAACACGATGGCGGCTGCCGCGTACCAGGTGAGGTGGAGCAGCGCGACTCCGCCGAGGGCGAGGATCAGCAGGATCTCCTCGGTGGCGTAGGCCACGGAGGAGAGCGGGTCGCTGCAGAAGATCGGCAGGGCGAGCCGTTTGGGCAGCAGGGTCTCGCCCAGGCGCGCGGTGTCAAGGGGCTCCCCGACCAGCACGCGTTTCGCATGGATACGCCTCATTCGAGGATGATCGTCCATTTGGCAGGGGTTCATGGCGGTCTGATGCCTGTGTCATGCCGCGAACCCGCCCCGTCCGCGGCCAGTGGCGATCTTGAACGGGCGCTGCGATGGTGATCGGGTACGGAAGGAGGACGGCCATGGACCGATCTGTCTACCTGGCCTACGACTACCCGGTGCTGGGCGCGTTCTGGACCGTGATGTGGATCTTCCTGTGGGTCATGTGGCTGATCCTGCTCTTCCGCGTCATCGTGGACGTGTTCCGCGACCACGAGATGAGCGGGTGGCTCAAAGCCCTGTGGCTCCTGTTCCTGATCCTCATCCCGTTCCTCGGCGTGCTGGTGTACGTGATCGCCCGCGGCAAGAACATGGGCAAGCGCGAGGTCCAGCACGCGCAGGAACGCCAGGACGCCTTCAACACCTACATCCGGGAGACCGCGAAGGATCCCGGCCGGGCGGGCGCGGACGACCTGGTCAGACTCTCCGAGCTGAAGGCGAAGGGCGACCTGAGCGAGGAGGAGTTCCAGAGGGCCAAGCAGAAGCTCCTTGGCTGACTCCACGACTCCACGGGCCCGGGCCGGAGCGGCGACGAACGCTCCGGCCCGGGCCCGCGCGCGCCGCAGCTCCGCTCACATCCTGGCGGCCGCGCTGCGGATGGCCTCCCGGATGCGGAAGTACGTGCCGCAGCGGCAGATGTTGGCGATGGCGTCGATGTCCTCGTCGGTGGGGGCGCTGGTGCGTTTCAGCAGCGCGACGGCCGCCATGATCTGTCCGGGCTGGCAGAAACCGCACTGGGCGACGTCCTGTTCGAGCCAGGCCTCCTGCACGGGGTGCAGGTCGTCCCCGTCAGCCAGCCCCTCGATCGTGGTGACGGTCCTCCCGGCGCAGGCCGAGACGGGCACGACGCACGGGCGGACGTCGACGCCGTCGAGGTGGCTCGTGCACGCCTTGCAGACGTCGACGCCACAGCCGTACTTGGGGCCGTTGACGCCCAGCATGTCGCGGAGCACCCACAGCAGGGGCAGGTCGTCGGGCGCGTCCACGGTGACGCTCCGCCCGTTGACGGTGAAGGTGTGCGAGGGCACGGCGTGGCTCCTGGCTCCGACTAGCGGGGGTAGGGGGTGAAGTCGACGTCGAAGTCGAGGGGGAAGCTGCGCGGCTTGGAACCGGTGGCCCGGGCCCACGCGTTGGCGATGGCACCGACCGCGGCGGGTACCCCGAGCTCACCCGCGCCGCCCGGCTCCTCGCCGGTGGCCGGCAGGACGAAGACCCGTACGTCCAGCGGGGTGTCGCGCTGCTTCGCCCAGTGGAACTGGCTGTAACTGCCCTCCAGCGGCAGCCCCTTGTCCAGGTGCAGCCCGGCCCGCAGGGTGGTCGAGACGGCGTCGGTGAGACCGCCGATCATCTGGGCCTCCAGCCCGCGCGGGTTGACGGGCAGGCCCACGTCCACCGCGATGACCGCCTTGGTGACGCGCACGTGCTCGGGATCGCGGGTGTCGATCTCCACCAGGCACGCGGTGCGCGACTTGTACTCCTCGTGGAAGGCGATGCCCTGGGCCCGCCCCGCCCCCATCGGCCGGCCCCACCCGCCCTCTGCCGCCACCTTGTCCAGGACCGCGCGCTGGGCGTCGTTCTTCAGGAAGGCCCGGCGGAAGCGGTAGGGGTCCCGGCCGGTGGCCGCCGCCAGTTCGTCGACCATGATCTCCTCGGCGCCGCGGGTGTTGGCGGAGTACACCGAGCGCCAGGAGGCGGTGGGGACCCCCGTGGGCACCTCGGTCAGTGCCTGGGTGGTGAGCCCGAAGTGGTACGGGGACTTGACCGTGGTGAGGAAGAGCGTCTGGGCGAGGGTGGCGTTGCCGAGGCCGAGCGGCAGGTTCGCCGCGGTGGCGGTGATGATCTCGCCCAGCCCGTGCCGGAAGTCGGTCTCGGCGGCGGCGACCCGGTGCTCGAAGCTGAGCACCTCGCCCAGCAGGTGGGTGGCGCGGATCTTGTGGTGCGTGGCGGGGCGCATCCGGCCGTGCCGGGTGTCGTCGACGCGGGTCCACATCAGCTTCACGGGGCGGCGGCAGGCCTTCGAGACCCGGGCCGCCTCCAGCGCGGCGTCGAAGAAGAGCCGCCGGCCGAAGGAGCCGCCGGCCTGGACCACGTGCACGTCGACCTTGTCGAGCGGCAGCCCGAGGTCGGCGGCGATGGTCTGGCGGGCCACGATCGGGGACTTGAGCCCGGACCAGATCTCGGCGCGGTCCTCACGGACGTCGGCGATGGCGGAGTTGGTCTCCATCGGGGCGTGGCTGACGAAGGCGAAGTCGAACTCGGCGTCCACGTACGGGGTCAGCAGCGGCGGCACCAGCAGCGGCGGGGTGGCGGCGCGCAGCTTCGTGCGCACCTGCGCGTCGGAGAGCCCGTCGGCGGGGCCCGGCCCCCAGGTGACCTGGAGCGCGGCCTTGGCGTCGAGGGCCTGGCCGAAGGTCTCGGCGACGACGGCGACCCCGGTCGGCACGGTCACCACGTGCAGTACGCCGGGCATGGCCCTGACGGCGGCGAGGTTGACGACGGCGCGGACGCCGCCGCCGAGGGTGGGCGGGCGGCGCACCACGCAGGGCTTGGCGCCGGGTACGTCGAGGTCGAGGGTGTACCGGAGGGTGCCGGTGACCATGGCGCGGGCGTCGACCCGGTTGGTGGGCCTGCCGACCAGGGTGTGCCGGGCGGTCTTCTTGGGGGTGGCGCCGAGCACGACGAGGCCGGGGTCGGCGGCGTCCGCGGCGAGGGATCCGTAGCCGGCGGTGCGGCCGTCGGGGGCGCGGACGGCGCCGTCCGCGGTGGTCAGCGAGGACGGGGTGAGGCCCCAGCGCCGGGCCGCGGCGGCGACCAGGCGGGCCCGGGCGGTCGCGGCGCACTGGCGGACCGGGCCGTAGAGGGAGCGGACGGAGTTGGACGAGCCCGTGAGCTGGTTGAAGAGCAGCTCGGGCCGCGCGTCGTCCAGTTCCACGCGTACGGAGGCCAGCGGCGCGTCGAGCTCCTCCGCGACGAGCATGGCCACGGCGGTGGTGAGGCCCTGGCCGACCTCCTCGCGCGGCAGCCGGAAGCGGACGGTGCCGTCGGCGTCGACGGCGAGGGCCAGCAGGGCGGAGGTGGGGGCGCCGGCCAGGATGAACAGGTCGCCCAGGTCCACCAGGTCGGCGACGGCGGGCAGCGACGGCACCACGGCGTGGGCGGGCTGCGGCGCGAGCACGTCGGCACCGGCGCGGGTCACCAGGGCGAGGGTCGGCGCCGCCACGAGGCAGGTGAGGAACGAGCGGCGGCTCCGCCCGGCGGCCCGCCCTGCCCCGGCGGTGCCCTCCCCCGCAGCACCCTCCCCGGCCGGGCCCTCCCCGGCTGCCCCTTCCCCGACGGCGTCCTCCCCGGTCGCCCCGGGCTGCCCGGACGCGCGGCCGTCCCCCGCCGCGTCGCCCTCCCCGGCGGTGTGGCGCCGTCCCGCGGTCCCGCGCTGCCCGGTCATGTCGTGGTGTCCCCAGCCCTGCGTGGGCCCGCCCGCGCGGACCTCCCCCGTTCATTACCGACACGTAGCGTAGCGATCACGGGTGGGGCTGGGAAGGCCGGGGGACCGCCCGGCCGGCCGGCGCGACGGGCGGCCGGCCGGCGCGGACCGCGGCGCGGGCCATCCGATCGGGGCCCCGCGGGCGCCGCGTTGACCAGCGGCCCGTACGGGTGGATCGGGGGGGCCGCCACCTCGCACGCCTCGGCCGTACGATCGACCCCCGGCCGGCGCCTGGCCGGATTTCCCGGCCGCCGGCGGCCCGCTCTCCGGGGCCCCGGGGGCCCGGAACCGCACGCGCGCCCGGCCGGTGGCGAGCACGGCCCGTCCGGAGGCGGCGGAAGGGGCTCCGGACGCCACTGACCGGATTCGTTCGTACAGCGCGGGAGTCCCGGATGGCCTCGGGCATATGCCGGAAGCAAGAGGTGGACGGATGTTGCCAAACGACTTACACGCCGTCGTGGCCTGTGCCACAGTCGTTACCGGTCCTTCCATCAGACTTGGCCGTGCCGCGCCTGTATCGGAGTGCTCATGCCGTCCCACCTCTTCGCGGACCGCTCCGCGCAGCCCCCCGAACCCGGGTCGGTGGACGCCCTGATCTCGCAGACCCGCCGCCTCCGGGGAGACGTGGACGCGGTCCGCCGCGACACCGTCGTGCACGACGACGACGCCCGGGGCCGCTGGCAGCGCGCCCTGTGCGACCTCGCCGTGCACCACCTCGACGACCTCGGCCGGCACCTCGGCCAGCTCAAAGAGGGCCTGCCGCCCGCCCCCGAACCCGTCGAGCACCCGGATACGGTGACCGGAGCGAGCACCGGCGCCGGCGCCGGGGAGCGTCGGACCCGTGTCGGCACCGCCGAGTGGAACCTGCTGACCGACGAGGTCAGTTGGTCCGACGAACTGTTCCAGATCTTCGGCCGCCCCCCCGGGTCCGGCCCGCTCCCCCTCGACGAACTGGGCTCCACCCTGTTCTCCGAGGACCAGCCGCTGCTCACCGCCTGGGTCACCGCCTGCCTCGTGGACGGCCGTCCGATCGACGGGGAGTTCCGCATCGTCCGGGCCGACGGCCGGGTCCGGACCCTGCACATGAGGGGAGAGCCCGTCCTCGACCCCGACGGCTGCACCGCCTCCCTGTGGGCGGTGCTCCGGGACGTGAGCGAACTGCGCCGCAGCCGGCGCGCCGTGACCGAGTCGCACGACAGCCTCCAGCGCCGGCAGGAGATCGCGCGGACCGAGCACCGGCTGGCGGTCGAACTGCAGGAGGCCGTGCTCCCCCCGTGGCGCGGCTCCCTGCGACCGCCCCCCGGCACCCCCGACACCCTGGACGTGGCCGCGCACTACCTGCCGTCCGCGACGAGGGACCTGATCGGCGGCGACTGGTACGACTCCCTCGAACTCCCCGGCGGCCGTTCGATGCTGACCGTCGGCGACCTGACCGGACACGGGGTCACCGCCACCTCCGGAATGGCGATGATGCTGGGCGCCCTGCGCGGCATGGCGATGGCCGGGATCGAGCCCGGCCCCCTGATGGGCTGGCTCAACCAACTCCTCGAAAGCTCCGTCCAGCCCGCGCTCGGCTCGGCCGTGTGCTGCAGCTACGACCCCGCGCGCCGCGTCCTGTCCTGGGCGCAGGCCGGTCACCCCGCTCCCCTTCTCTTCCGCGGCGGTACGGGCCGCTCCCTGCGGCCGCCGGAGGGCGTGCTGCTCGGCGCGACGTCCGGAGCCGCGTACGGGCAGGCCGAGCAACACGTCGAGCCGGGCGACGTGCTCGTCCTGCACACGGACGGACTGACCGCGCGCGGCTTCGACTTCAGCCGCGCGGACGGTACCGAGCGGCTCCTTGCCCTCGCACCCCGGTTCTCGGCGGCCCGGACGGCGCAGGAGTGCCTCCGGCTGGTGATCGAGGAGTTCGGCGAGGGCGGGCGCGAGGACGGCGCCTGCCTGCTCGTGGCCCGGGTCGGCGGATAGCCGACGGGCGGACGGCACGAAGGAGAGTACCCGCACGGGCTTCGCGGCCGCGCCGACCGGCGCGGCCCTTCTCGTCTCCGTACGCGGTGCGGGGGGACCGGAGGGGCGCGGTGAAGGGCTACACCTCCCTCCTACACCTCCGTACCGCGCGGGCTGCGCGGCGGGGGGCTGTCGGGGAGGGCGCGCTCGATCTCCTCGCGGAGGTCCTCGATGCTCGGGTACCCGGCGTACTGGCCCGTGAGCCGGTACATCTCGCGCAGCCGGTCCCAGGTGCGGTGCGAGGAGGTCTCGTTCATCGACACCAGGGCGAGCCGGGCGTAGCGGTCGGCCTGCTCCGGATCGTCCGCGATGAAGCAGGCCGAGGCCAGCGAGATGTAGTCGAAGATCTGCGAGCGCTGGTAGCCCTCGCCGCGCAGGCGCAGGGCCTCCTTGGCGTGCCGGGCGGCGACCGGCGCCGCCGAGGCGTCGTGGTCGGCCAGCGTCCGGTACGCCAGGGCCTGCATGCCGTGCAGGTCGGCCTCGTCGAAGTGCTGCATCCAGCTCGGCGGCGGCACGTCGCCCTTGTCGGAGACGAACAGCTCCTCGGCCTCCCCCAGCGTGCGGCGCATGGCCTGGCCCTTGCCCATGGCCGCCTGCGCCCACGCCTCGACGGTGTGCAGCATGGCGCGGGTGCGCGGGAGGGTCTGCTCTCCGGAGCCGGACTTCGCCAGCTTCATCAGGTCGAGGGCCTCGTTCGGCTTGCCGAGGTGGACCATCTGGCGGGCGGCCCGGGACAACGCCTCGCCCGCGCGCGGCCGGTCACCGCCCTCCCGGGCGGCGTGCGCGGCGATGACGAAGTACTTCTGCGCGGTGGGTTCCAGGCCCACGTCGTGGGACATCCAGCCGGCGAGGACCGCCAGGTTGGCCGCCACCCCCCAGAGCCTTCGCTGGAGGTGGTCGGGATGGTGGTAGGCGAGCATCCCGCCCACCTCGTTGAGCTGGCCCACCACGGCCTTGCGCTGGAGTCCGCCGCCTCTGGAGGCGTCCCAGGCGCGGAACACGTCCACCGAGCGTTCCAGGGCCTCGATCTCCTCGGAGCCGATCGGGGCAGCCTCGTAGCGGTCGTAGCTCGCGGGGTCGGCCTGGAAGGCCTCCCCGAAGCCCGCCGCCTGCTTGGCGAGGGCCGGGTCGGCGTGGAGCCAGTCGTGCATGGCGTTGGTGAGGGCGGAGCCGGCGGTGAGCACGGCGCCCGCGCCCATCAGACCGCGTCGGTTGAGCATGAGGTCCATTCCCGTGAATTCGGTGAGGACCGCGGCTGTGCGTTCGGGCGCCCAGGGCATCCCGTCGGGGTTCTCCTGAACCCCGTCCGGCTGCCGTCTGGCGGAGCGCCGCTGCCGTACGAACCCGAGGTCCTCGATGGTCACGACACGACCGAGCCGCTCGGTGAACAGTGCTGCCAGTACCGTCGGAACCGGTTCGCGCGGGGATTCCCCCATGTCGATCCAGCGCCGCACCCGTGAGGTGTCGGTGGCCAGCTGGGGGTGGCCCATGGCCGCCGCCTGCCGGTTCACCATCCTCGCGAGTTCGCCCTTCGACCAGCCGGCCAGGCCGAACAAGTCGTTCAAGCGGGTGTTCGGACCTTTGCTCACGTCAAGCCCCCAGGTTCTCGGCTGAGTTGACACTAACCCGACGTCAGATGCCCAGCGGCTATTCGCCATGCTTCGCCAGGGCACGCTTCGTGGTCCGCCACCCACGCCCGGGTGTCAGGTAGGAATGCGCCTCCCCGACCCGGTTCACCGGCGGAACTCCCCAGGGTGAAGCACGGGATCCGGCGGGGTGGCGTACGTAAACCGTCGGCGCACGAAGGGATCCGTAACGCCATGTACGCAGCAACGACCTCCGTGTCCGCACCGGTCCGGCCGCACCGCACGCTCCAGGCGGGCGGCGGCCCCTACCTCGAACCCGGCCGCCCGGCCGCCCCGGTGCAGGGCGCCGTACGGGCCCGGCGGCTACCGGGCACCGGATCGCAGCCGCTGAGTGGAAGAATCGACCTCTCGGGACCGCAGGGCGCGCAACTGCGCACCGCCCTCGCCTCGGTGCAGCGGATCTGTCCGGAGTTCGCGCCGGTGCAGGTGCTGCGCCGCAGCGGCCGCTCGGTCCTCCTGGTGGGAACGACCGGACGGATGACCGCCGTCGCGAAGGTCTTACTGGATCACTCGCCCGAGTGGCGCGAGCGGTACCGGCACGAAATAGCGGCGTACCGGGCGTTCGTCCGGCACCGCCCGCCGGTCCGGGTACCGCGGCTGATCGCCGCCGACCCGGAGAACTGCACCCTGGTGGTCGAGCGGATGGCGGGCCGGGTCGCGGCGCTGCAGCGGCACCCGGTGGAGGCCCCGCCGCGGGTCGACCTGCGGGCGGCCCTGGGCGCGGTCTGCCGGGTCAACCAGTGGCGTCCGCCGGCCGATCTGTTCGGGACCCCGCTGAACTACGCGCGGCGGATCGCCCGTGACTACGAGCTGGGGCTGCTGACCGACCGGGACCTCGGCGACCTGCAGAAGCTGCTGCACGGTGCCCGGCAGTCCGGCGCCGGGCTGCAGTTCAACCACGGCGACGCGCTGCTGTCGAACCTGCTGCTGTCGCCGGCCGGTCCGGTACTGCTCGACTGGGAGCACGCGGGCTGGTACCTGCCGGGCTACGACCTGGCAACCCTGTGGACGGTACTGGGAGACGCCCCGGCCGCCCGCGCGCAGATCAGCCGGCTCGCCCAGTCCGCCGGTCCGGCCGCCCGGGACGCCTTCCTGGTGAACCTGATGCTGGTGCTGACCCGGGAGATCCGGATGTCCGAGACGGCCATCCAGCGCTCGATGCTGGCGACCTCCGCGGCCCAGCCCCTGCCCGCGGGCGCCCTCTCCTCCGGGGAGGAGCAGCGGCTGCTGCTCCGCCGCCTGCACGACGACGCCGGAATGGCCCGCAGGGCCGTCCGGGCGGCGGTCGGCACCCGCTGAGCGGTGGTCGGCGCCCGCCGGCCGTCCCACCTACGCGAAGTCCCGTGGCCCCCACCGCCGCGGGGCTTCGCCCGTCTGCGCGCACGGTGGTCCCGGCGGCGGGCACGCGCCGGGGCGGGCACGAGGGCCGGGGGGCATGCAAGGGCCGGGGCGCGGGGGTGCGGGGCTGCTGTCCGGGCTGCCGCATGCCTTGACATCACATGATCCCCCGAACACCTTTTCTGACTTAGCATCAGACATGCTGGAGCCGGACCTCCCCCCTCGTCGCTGGAGCCCGCCCATGTCCGCAAGTGCTTCCCGCACCTCCCCCGAAAGCCTCCCCTCCAGACGGACCGTGCTCGCGGGGACGGGCGCGGGCGTGCTCGCCGCGACCGTGCTCCCGGCCGCCGCCCGGGCCGCCGACGGCCCGCCGCTCGGTGAGTACGACGTGGTCGTGGTCGGATCCGGGGCCGCCGGGATGACCGCCGCGCTCACCGCCGCGAAGCGGGGTCTGAGCGTGCTGGTGGTGGAGAAGGCACCGACGTTCGGCGGATCGGCGGCGCGGTCCGGGGCGGGCATCTGGCTGCCCAACAACTCGGTGATCCTGGGCGCCGGGGTGCCGGACACCCCGCAGAAGGCGGCCACGTACCTCGCTGCGGTGGTGGGGCCCGGGGTCCCGGCCGACCGGCAGGCGGCGTTCCTGTCCAACGGGCCTCGGATGCTGGACTTCGTGATGGCCCACAGCCCCCTGCGGTTCCGCTTCATGGAGGGCTACAGCGACTACTATCCCAACCTGCCGGGCGGGTTGCCGAACGGCCGGTCCATCGAGCCGGACCAGCTCGACGGGAACGTCCTGGGGGCCGAACTGGCCCGCCTGAACCCGGCGTACATGCCGGTGCCGGCCGGAATGGTGGTGTTCAGCCAGGACTACAAGTGGCTGAACCTCGCGGCGGTGAGCGCGAAGGGCCTGGCGGTGTCCACCGAGTGCCTGGCGCGCGGTACGAAGGCGGCGCTGCGCGGGGAGAAGCCGCTGACGATGGGGCAGTCCCTGGCGGCGGGCCTGCGGGCCGGACTCCAGCGGGCGGGGGTGCCGGTGTGGCTGAACAGCCCGCTCGTGGACCTGGTCCAGGAGGGCGGCGCGGTCACGGGCGTCGTGGTGGAGAAGGACGGCGTACGGGGCACCGTACGGGCCCGCAAGGGCGTGATCGTCGGTTCGGGCGGCTTCGAGCACAACGCGCAGATGCGGGCGCAGTACCAGCAACAGCCCATCGGCACCCAGTGGTCGGTGGGCGCGAAGGAGAACACGGGAGACGGCATCCGGGCCGGGCAGCGGGCCGGGGCGGCGCTCGGGCTGATGGACGACGCGTGGTGGGGGCCGTCGATCCCGCTGCCCGGGGAACCGTACTTCTGCCTCGCCGAACGGACCCTGCCGGGCGGGCTGATCGTGAACCGCAACGGCGCGCGGTTCGTCAACGAGGCGGCTCCGTACAGCGATGTGGTGCACGTGATGTACGACCGCGACCGGGGCGCACCCGGGTCGCACATCCCGGCATGGCTGATCGTGGACCAGAACTACCGCAACAAGTACCTGTTCAAGGACATCCTGCCGACGTTCCCCTTCCCGGACGCGTGGTACGAGTCGGGTGCGGCGAAGAAGGCCTGGACGTGGGACGCCCTGGCGGGCCAGATCGGGGTCCCGGCGGCGGCCCTGCGGGCGACGCTGGGCCGGTTCAACGCGCAGGCGCGGACGGGCGACGACGCGGACTTCCACCGGGGGGACACGGCGTACGACCACTACTACACGGACCCGAACGTGCACCCGAACTCGTGCCTGGCGCCGATCTGGGCGCCCCCGTTCTACGCGTTCAGGATCGTTCCCGGGGATCTGGGCACGAAGGGCGGCATCGTGACGGACGCGCGGGCCCGGGCCCTGCGGACGGACGGTTCGGTGATCCGGGGCCTGTACGCGGCGGGCAACGCGAGCGCGGCCGTGATGGGCCACAGCTACGCGGGGGCCGGTTCGACGATCGGTCCGGCGATGACGTTCGGCTACGTGGCGGCGAACGACATCGCGGACGCGTGACGCGGACGTACGGGTACCGCTCCGGCCGGGCCCGGCAGGCCTAGCCCTGCTGGAAGAGCTCGGCGGGGAGCGGCTTCAGGAGGGCGTAGAGGTCATCGGTGATCGGGCGGTCCCAGCTGGCGATGGTGACCAGCACGTTGTCGCTGCGGTCGAACTGCACGCAGGAGATGCGGGACTCCGACAGCTTGACCTTCCGGACGATGAGGAGGTTGTCGCCCTGCATGACGGGGCAGTCCTCGGCGCCGGTGACCTCGACGTCCTCGTCGTTCTCCAGCGCGTCGAGGAGCTGGGCCACCTCGAAGGGGACCTGGCCCTCGGACAGGTCCCGGGCGGGGGAACCCTCGGGGAGGTTGCCGATGATCATCGCGGGGCCGCGTCCGCCGAAGAGGTCGTAGCGGAGGAAGACACCCTGACAGCTGCCGTCGGGCGCGGGCAGCAGCCCGGCCCCGAGATTGCCCGGCCAGTCCCCCGGGTCCATGGCCAGGACGTCGAAGTCCGGGCCGGCGGGTGTGGCGGCGCGGTGGCGGCGGAGGAAGGACATGCCGCCATGGTACGTGGCCGGAGGAGTTTTCCGGCCCGGGGCCCCCATCCCGCCCGCCCGGAGCCCGTACCCCGCCCGGCCCGCCGGGAAGGGCCGGGAACACCGGCCGGAGGACGCCCCGGCGGCGGCCCGGCGCCGGCACCCGGACCGTCCCGGGCGCCGCCGGCCGGGGCGCCGCCGGCCGGGGCGGGAGCCGACCGGCCGACGCGGGGGCCGGCAGGTGCGCACGCGTCCCGGGTACGGGCCGGGGCCGCCCCCGGCGCCGTGGCCTCCCCGGCGCACGGGGGCACCCTGCCCCGGCCGGGTCTGCGGGAGGGCGCGCTCCCGCAGACGGAGGGCGGCGCCTCCGGCGGTGACCCGTGACCCGTGCCCGTGCCCCGGGGTCCTCAGCCCGCGGTGCGGGTGTGCGCGTCCAGCGCGGCGCGCAGGCCGGCGCGGTCCGTGCCCAGCTTGCGGCAGGCCGCCGACAGTGCCGGGTCGGGGGCCCGCATCCGGTCGGGGCCGGGGTCCGCCCCGTCCTCCCCCGCGGCGAGCTCCGCCGCCCGGAGCTCCTCCTCCGTCGGCTCGTCCTGCCAGGACGACGCGCACGGCAGGGCCCCGCCCAGTCCGATCAGGGTCCCGGCGGCCTCCGCGGCCAGTCCGTCGGCGGCGCAGTCCCGGGCGGTGACGACGGCCTGGGTCAGCAGGTCCCGGTCGCGCAGTTCGGTGCCCGCGGCGGCGAGGGCGCGGGCCAGCTCGTATCCGGCGGGGGACGCCGACAGCACGGCCACGGCCTCGCGCAGCAGTTCCGGCCGGTCCTCGGGGGCCGCGACCTCCGCCGCCACCCGCAGGGCCTGTCCGATGCCCGAGGGGGCGCCGAAGGCGCGGGCCCCCCGTACCGCATCGGCGGCCAGGTCGCGCGCCCGTCCCGGGTCGTCGGCGGCCACCGCGCGGGCCAGGTGCAGCTGCCACGGGCACCAGGCGGGGTTCTGGATGCCGCGCGGGGTCAGCCGCCGGTCCACCGCCTCCAGCTCGATGACGGCCGCCGGGGCGTCTCCGCGGGCCAGGAGCAGTTCCGCGTACACGGTCTGCGAGTCGGGGAAGACGACCGCCGCAGGGAAGGGCTTGCCGTAGTCGTGCTCCTGCGCCAGCTCCCATGCCTCGTCGGTCTTCCCGCGCGCGAGCAGGGTGGTGACGAGGATGGCGATGGCGTACCAGTGCACGGGCGTACGGCGGCCCACCCGCTCGGCGAGCCGCAGCCCGGCCCGGGACAGCTCCTCGGCCTCGGCCAGCCGGCCGCGCCGGTAGCGGATGTACCCGCGCAGGCTCTGGGCGAAGGACAGGTGCGCCCCGCGCCAGCCCTGCCGTTCGAACTCGGCGGTGCCCGCGGCGAAGAGCTCCTCCGCCTTCCAGGGCCGGTCGGCGTACAGGTGGGCCATGGCGGTGAGGACCGGGACCTCGAAGCCGCGGTCGGCGTACGCCCAGCTGAAGGGCTCCCGCAGCACCCGTCCGGCGTGGTGCAGGACCACGTCGACGGGCTCGCCGCGCAGGCAGGCGTCCCAGGTGCGCAGCCCGATGACGTACCGCTCGGTGAGATCGCGGCCGGTGAGCCGGTCGGCGAGTTTCGCCAGCCGCCGGGAGCGGGCCGGGGAGTCGGGTTCGGCGGCGTTGAACGCGTCCCACATGAACTGCTCGGACTGCAGGCGGAGCCGGGCGCGGGCGTCCTGGGCCAGCGGGATCTCGCGGGCCAGCAGTTCGGAGGCCTCGAAGAGGTGGTCGCTGTGGGCGAGCACCTGGGCGAGGCGGGCGACGATGCCCTGGCGCAGGACCGGGTCGTCGAAGGGTTCGTCGAGGGCGGCCCTGAGGTGGTTGACGGTGTTGGCCGGTTCGGTGAGGAGGGAGGCGCAGCCGAGTTCGTACAGGACGGCGGCGCGCTCCTCGAAATCGGGGGGTTCGCGCAGGGCGCGGGCGAGCTGTCGGCGGGCGGCTTCCGGCGCGCCGGCGCGGAGGTTCTCGGCGGCGGCCCGGCGCAGGGTCCGCACCACCCAGGGGTCGTTCTCGGGGTGGGTCTCCAGGAGGTGGCGGGCGGCAGCGGAGGAGCCGAGCCCGGCGTCGACGACGGCGACGGCGGTCTTGCCGTGCAGCGCGACCCGGAGGGCTTCGGGGATGGCGCGGTAGATGGCGGTGGCGATGAGCGGGTGGACGAACTCCAGGCCGGCGTCGGGTCCTTCGCCGGCGGCGGACAGGATGCGGGCGTCGCGCAGCCGTCCGGTGGCGTCGACGGCCTCCTCGGTGCCGAGGGCGGCGACGCGGGCGGCGAGTTCGCCCGGGATGTCGGTGCCGAGGACGGCGCAGGCCCAGGCGAAGCGGACGGTCGAGGGGCCGAGGCGTTCCAGGCGGGCGACGAGGCCGCTGCCGCGCTGTGCGGCGGCGAGGTCGCGCAGCAGCGGCGCGTTGGCCTCGATCGGGAGCAGGCCCTTCTCCCGGACCTTGGCGGTGAGTTCGACTGTTTCGAAGGGGTTGCCGGTGGTGACGACCCAGGCCTCGCGGCAGAACGCGTCCTCGGCGTGGTCGCCGAGCGATTCGCGGACCAGTGCCGTGACGGCGGCCGGGGTGAGCGGTGCGAGGGCCAGGGGGCGCTGTCCCGCGCGGCCGGGCGTCGTACGGAAGGCGTCGGCGTGCGCGGGCAGTTCGTCGGGGCGGTAGGCGACGACGAGGAGCAGCGGGAGGTGTTCGGCGCGCGGTGCGTAGGCGGCGAGCCAGCCGAGGGATTCGGGGTCGGCCCAGTGGGCGTCGTCGAGGACCAGGACGACCGGGGCGCGCTGGACCACGAGGTGGGTCAGGACCCAGTCGAGGCCGTCGCGCAGGCCCTGGGGGTCGGGCGGGGCTCCCTGTTCGGGGGCGCACAGCCCGAGGGCCGGACCGACGATGGCGTACCAGCTGCCGAGGGCCGCGCGGAGCGCCTCCTCGGGGGTCCCGGCCAGCTGGGGCTGGATGAGCTGGCGGGCGACGTGGAAGGGCTGGCTCTGCTCCTGTTCGCCGCCGCGGGCGGACAGCACGGTGCAGGAGCGGGCGCGGGCGCGGCGGCGCAGTTCGGACAGGAGGGTGGTCTTGCCGAGGCCGGCCGGTCCGGAGAAGGCGAGCAGGGCGCCGCGGGCGGCCGGGCCGGCTCCGGTGAGCTGGTCCAGTGCGTCGTCCGCGGTGCCGAGTTCGGCCTCGCGCTCGATCATCGTGCGCCGTGTGCGGGTCCGGCGTTCCGTCATGGCGGGTACCCCCCAGGCCTGTTCGGGGCCTCAGCGTACGCCCGCGCGGAACCGGAGGGAGCCTGCTCCGGAAAAGAACCTGATCTTCGTATCGCGGCTCGTCCCGGGGGTGTAAGGACCTTCGCGCGCCGGTGGTGCGCGTCCCGTGCCGGGAGGGCCGTCAGTCCTGTGCGGAGCGTGCCGCGAGGGCTTCCAGGACGGCCACGGCCTCGGCGGCCCGGTCGGCGGCGACGAACAGGTGGTCGTGGTGGTAGCCGGCGATGACGTTGCAGCTCAGACCGTGTGCGCCGAGCTCCGCGGCGAAGGCGGCGGTGAGGCCGACGGCGTCGAGGGCGGAGTGGACGCGCAGGGTGATCCAGCCGGCCGTGTAGTCGTGGGCGAGGCCGGCCGCGTCGGCGTCCTCCCGGCGCAGCACCAGCGTGAGGCCCTCGGGTTCCAGGACGGTGGCGACGGGGGTGATCCCGGCCGGGACGGGGGCAGTGGCGGGGATCGTGCAGAAGACGTAGTGCCCCTCGTTCAGTTCGGGGCGCATGCCGCTCAGCAGTTTCCGCAGGTCGCTCTCTCCAGTCATGCCGTCACCCTACCTATCATCCCGATATGACCGATTCGACGCCTCCGGCGGAGAGCGTGCGCGGCGAGCGGCACGCCTCCTGGCTGGAGCTGTTCTTCGACCTGACGGCGGTGGCGGGGGTCGCCCAGCTGGCGCACCTGCTGCACGGCGGCCCCGGGTGGGACGACCTCGGCCTGTACACGGTGATGTTCCTGGCGTTCTGGACCGGCTGGATGCTGTTCACGGTGTACGGGAACGTCACCGGGGACGAGGCCCGGGTCCGGACGGTGCTGACCGGGATGTTCGGGCTGGCGGTGATGGCGGCCGCGGTGCACGGCGTGCGCGGGGACCGGGCGACGGCGTTCGCGCTCGCCTACATCCTGGTGCGGTCCCTGGCGGGCAAGGCGTGGGGGCGGCGCGGGGTGTACGTGGCCGGGCTGCCGCTCACCCAGGTCGGACTGGGGCTGGCGCCGTGGATCGTGTCGCTGTGGTGCGAGGGGCCGCTGCGGTTCGAGCTCTGGGCGCTGGGACTGGCCATCGACCTGGTCGTCATGTTCTCGGTGTCCGACGGGAAGCTGACGGCCCGTGTGGAGGCCGGGTACGAGGAGGAGGCGGCTCGGCGGCACCGGCCGGTGTCCCGGCCGGTCGCGGTGCGGATGGACGCGCCGCACCTCGGTGAGCGGCTCGGCCTTTTCGTGCTGATCGTGCTGGGCGAGGCGATCGCCCAGACGGTGTCCGCGGCCTCGGAGGCGGAGTGGGACTGGCCGCTCTACGGGGTCGGCACCGGGGCCTTCGTGCTGCTGCTCCAGCTGTGGTCGATGTCGCTGCGCAACGGGGCGTTCGGGGTGCCGCTGCTGGCGGTGGACGCCCTCCCGGTGCGCCTGGTCCTGCCGCTGCACTGCTTCACGGCCGGCTCGGTGGCGGCGCTCGCGGCCGCGCTCGGCGACTCGGTGGCCGACGCGGAGGGCGCGGTCCCGGACGCGGTGCGGTGGCTGCTGTGCGGGAGCCTCGCGCTGTACCTGCTGATCGCGGGGGTGGCGGCGCTGTGCTCGGGGCGCGGTGCGGGCCGCTCGCTGCTCCTGGTGGGCCCGGCACTGGCGGTGGTCGCGGCGCTGGGCGCGGCGGCGGGCGGCTGGCGTCCGGCGGGGCTGGTGTGGCTGCTGGTCCTGGCGCTGCGGTGGCCGCTCCTGGTGGAGCGGGCCCGGCCCTCCCGGGCGGCGGCGGGGGCGCCCTCGTAGACCTGCCGGAGCAGGGGGGCTGGGGGCTCGCGGGGCCGGGACGGCCGGCGCACCACCGGGGCTGCGGCTTCGCGCCCCGGTGGTGCGCCGCGTCCGTACGGTCGGGGGCGCTACGTGAGGTCGAACTCCCCGCCCCGCGCGTCCAGGACGAACTTGCGCCACTCGTCCGGCGCGAAGATCAGCGAGGGGCTCTCGGGGCGTTCTCCGTTGCGCATCGCGATGAAGCCCTCGACGAAGGCGATCTGGACGTCACCCGCTCCCCGGCTGGTCGACCGCCACTGCGCCTCGGTGAGATCGAGGTCCGGCTTGCCCCAGCCGGCCAGGGGCTGCGAAGTCATGCTCTCGGCCACGTGCGTGCTCCTCCCGGTACGTCGTCCGGGGGCCAGGTTATCCACCGCGTGGGGTACCGCACAGGCCACGGTGCGTCACCCGTGACCGGTACGGCACCCCCCGCGCGCCTTCCGGCCGTGCTCAGGAGGTCGGTTCCTCCGTTCCGACCAGCCACATCGCGAAGAACTGCGCGCCGCCGCCGTACGCGTGCCCGATCGCCCGGCGGGCGTCGGGAACCTGGTGCTCCCCGGCCTGTCCGCGCACCTGCAGCGCCGCCTCCGCGAAGCGGATCATGCCGGAGGCGCCGATCGGGTTGGTGGACAGGACCCCGCCGGACGGGTTCACGGGAAGGTCGCCGTCGAGCTCGGTGACCCCGGCCTCGGTGAGCTTCCAGCCCTCGCCCTCGGCCGCGAAGCCGAGGTTCTCCAGCCACATCGGCTCGTACCAGGAGAACGGCACGTACATCTCGACCGCGTCGATCTCCCGGCGCGGGTCGGTGACGCCCGCCTGCCGGTAGACGTCCGCCGCGCAGTCCTTGCCCGCCTGCGGGGACACGAAGTCCTTCCCGGCGAACAGCGTGGGCTCGCTGCGCATCGCCCCGCCGTGCACCCAGGCCGGCGGCCTCGGCGAACGGGCGGCACCGGCACGGTCCGTGAGGATCATCGCGCAGGCCCCGTCCGAGGAGGGGCAGGTCTCGGAGTACCGGATCGGGTCCCACAGCATCGGCGAGGCCTGGACCTTCTCCAGGGTGATGTCGTGCTCGTGCAGGTGCGCGTACGGGTTCTTCAGCGCGTTGCGGCGGTCCTTGTACGCCACCAGCGAGCCCACGGTGTCCGGCGCGCCGGTACGCCGCATGTACGCGCGGACGTGCGGGGCGAAGAAGCCGCCGGCTCCGGCGAGCAGGGGCTGCTGGAAGGGGACGGGCAGCGACAGCCCCCACATGGCGTTGGATTCGGACTGCTTCTCGAAGGCGAGGGTCAGGACCGTCCGGTGGACGCGGGCCGCGACCAGGTTGGAGGCGACGAGGGCGGTGGAGCCGCCGACGGAGCCGGCCGTGTGCACGCGGAGCATGGGCTTGCCGACCGCGCCGAGCGCGTCCGCCAGGTACAGCTCCGGCATCATCACCCCCTCGAAGAAGTCGGGGGCCTTGCCGATGACGACCGCGTCGATGTCCGCCCAGGTCAGCTCAGCGTCCGCGAGGGCGCGGGTGGCGGCCTCCCGGACCAGTCCGGCGATGGAGACGTCGTGGCGGGCGGCCACGTGCTTGGTCTGGCCGATCCCGACGACGGCCACCGGTTCCTTGCCCGTCGTGCTCGTCGTACTCAACGGGGGTCCCCTTCCAGGACGGCGACCAGGTTCTGCTGGAGGCAGGGGCCGGAGGTCGCGTGGGCGACGGCCCGGTCGGACTCGCCGCGGTGGATGCGGGCGGCAGCCTCGCCGATCCGGATCAGGCCGGCGGCCATGACCGGGTTGGCGGCGAGGGCGCCACCGGAGGGGTTGACGGCCACGCCGTCGCCGAGGCCGAGGACCTTGCGGAGCACGACCTCCTGAGAGGAGAACGGCGCGTGCAGTTCGGCCGTGTCCACGGGCCCCTCGAAGACCCCCGCCTGCTCGGCGGCGATCCGTGTGGACGGGGAGTCGGTGAGGTCGCGCAGGCCCAGGCCGTGGGCCTCGATGCGGTGGTCGATGCCGGTGATCCAGGCGGGCCGCTCGCACAGCCGGCGCGCCGTGTCGCCCGCGGCCAGGATCACCGCGGCGGCGCCGTCGCCGATGGGCGGGCAGTCACCGGTGCGCAGCGGGGCCACCAGGTAGTCGCCCCGGGGGACGGTCCCGGTGAGCTGGGCGTGCGGGTTGGCGCTGGCGTCGGCGCGGCTGCGGGCGCCGATGGCGGCCAGCGCCTCCTCGTCGGTCTCCCCCGCGTCGACGAGGGCCTGGGCCTGGAGGGCGGCGAGGGCCACCGAGTCGGGCCAGAGCGGGGCGAGGTAGTACGGGTCGAGCTGGCGGGTGAGCACGTCGCGCACCGACCCGGGCGAGGACTTCCCGTACCCGTAGACGAGCGCGGTGTCGGCCTCGCCGGTCTGGATCTTCACCCAGGCCTCGTACAGGGCCCAGGCGCCGTCCATCTCGACGTGCGACTCGGAGATCGGCGGCCAGGCGCCGACCCCGTCGAGGGTCATCGTGAAGGAGAAGGCCCGGCCGGCGAGGTAGTCGCTGGAGCCGGAGCAGGTGAAGCCGATCTCGCCGGCCTTCAGCCCGGTCTGGGCCAGGACCTGGTGGAGCACCGGCATGACCATTTCCACTTCGCTGAGCTCGTCGGTGCGGCGCAGGTGGTCGCTCTGCGCGAAGGCGACGACGGCGACTTCCCGTGCGTGCCTGCTCGTCCTGGCCATCAGATGAGCTCCTTGTACGCGTCGTAGTCCGCGTCCGGCTCGCCGGTGGGGCGGTAGTGGTCGGGGTGGCGGCCGCCTTCGGTCCACACCGGTTCGACGCGCAGGCCCATGCGGACCTGGTCGTACGGGATCCCGCCGATCCGGCCGTGGAGGGCGAGGCCGGCGCCGTCGAGGGCGATGTGGGCGTAGACGTAGGGGACTTCGATGTCGAGGCCCCGGGCCTTGATGTTGACGATGCAGTACGTGGTGACGGTCCCGGCCGGACCGACCTCCACGTGGTCGGTGGTCGCGACCCCGCAGGTGGGGCAGGCGCCGCGGGGCGGGACGTAGACCTTGTGGCAGGAGGGGCAGCGCTCGCCGACGGTCTTCCGTTCGGCGAGGGCGTTGATGTAGGCGGTCTGGGCGCGGCCCGGGCTGTACGTGTAGTCCAGGCGGGCCTCGGCGACGATGCCGGTGACGGCGTCGGCGAACACCCCGTCGTGCGGGGCGTCCGCGGCGTCCGCGGCGCCCGCGGCGCCCGCGTGGGGCTCGAAGCAGGCGATGTCGGTGATGGCGCCGATCCGCTCGGCGGCCCACCGCACCCGTACCCGCATGCCGGTGCGCACGGCTTCGGGGCCGGGGGCGTCGAGGGCGTGCAGGAGCGCGGTGTCCGCGCCGTCGAGGGTGACGAGGACCCAGGCGAAGGGGGTGGCGAGGGGCTGGTTCGGGCGGGGGGCGTGGTTCCAGGCCCAGGTGGTGACGGTGCCGGTGGGGGCCACCTCGACGAGGTCGCGGATCTCCTCGGCGGTGACGGGGTCGTACTCGGTCGGCGGGACCATCACCTTGCCGTCGGAGGTCCGCACCCCGAGCACGACGCCTTCGCGCAGGCCGGTGAGGAAGGCGCTCTGGACGGGCCCGAGGGACCGGGTGAAGGGGAACTCGACGACGAGGGGCGCGCGGAGCAGGTCGGGTGGGGAGGCGGCTGTCATGGCTGGCAACTCCGATGCGGTTGTTCCGGTACGGACGGACGACGAACACGAACCTCGGCCGGGCGGCCGGCCCCCCGCCCCGGTGCGCCCCGGGGCCGGGTCCGGTCCCGGTCCCGGCCGGCGCCCGGGTGGCGGGGGCCACACCGGCCCCCGCCACCCGGCGCCGGAGACGCGGGACCACACATCCGGCCCCATCGGCGTACGAGACCCAGGACCACACATCCAGCCCGCAGACGTGCGCGACGCGGAGCCACACATCCAGCCCCGCAGGTGTACGAGACGCAGGACCACGCATCCGGCCTCGCCGGTGTACGAGACGCAGGACCACACATCCAGCCCGCAGACGTGCGAGACGCGGAGCCACACATCCAGCCCCGCCGGCGTTTGAGGCGCGGGGTCCGGGGCGGAGCCCCGGTCTTGAGCCCCCGGCGGGGATCGAGGCGGGTCCGGGCTCGGAGCCCGGCGGCCCCGGCCGAGCCGGGAGGAGTCCGGGGCGCCGCCCCGACGAGCCCGGGTGCGGGCGCGGGCCGGGAAACGGGAGCGAACCCGTAGCGGGAGCGAAGCGGCGGGGCCCCGGTTACTCGCGGCGGTACACCGCGGGCCGCTTCTCCGCGAAGGCCCGCGCCCCCTCCTTGGCGTCCGCCGTGTCGAAGACCGGCCACCCCCGGAGCAGTTCGGCCGCCAGGCCCTCCCGCTCGGTCATCTCGGCGGTCTCGTACACGGAGGCCTTCACCGCCTCGACCGCCAACGGCCCGCACGCGTTGATCCGTTCTGCGATCTCCAGCGCCGTCTCCAGCGCCGTGCCGTCCGGCACCACCCGCCCGACGAGACCGATCCGCGCGGCCTCGGCCGGCGCGTACGGGCGCCCCGTCAGCAGCATCTCCAGGGCGTGCGTACGCGGGATCTGGCGGGGCAGCCGCACCGTGGAACCGCCGATGGGGAAGAGTCCCCGCTTGACCTCGAAGAGGCCGAAGGTGGCGCCCTCGCCCGCTACCCGGATGTCGGTGCCCTGCAGGATCTCGGTCCCGCCGGCCACGCAGTAGCCCTCCACCGCCGCGATGACCGGTTTGCGCGGCCGGTGGTGGCGGAGCATGGCCTTCCAGTGCAGGTCGGGATCGGCCCGCAGGCGGTCCCGGTACTGGTCGCCCGCCATGCCCTTCCCGGCGAGCGCCTTGAGGTCCATGCCGGCGCAGAAGTCGCCGCCGGCCCCCGTCAGCACGACCGAGCGGATCCCGTCGTCGGCGTCGGCCTCCAGCCATCCGTCGTACAGCCCCACCAGCAGCGGCAGCGAGAGCGCGTTCTTCGCCTCGGGCCTGTTCATGGTGAGCACCAGCGTGGCGCCGTGGCGATCCACGGTCAGGTGTTCTGTCCCACCCATTGCCGTCCTCCCGTCTCAAGACCTAGAACAGGTTGCAGTAAGGGCCGGTGCAGTTCAATAGTTTTCTGACACTCTGTCAGTTTTCTTGGGCGGCTCCCTTCCCAGTTGCGCTGGGCGGCGCTCTAATGACCGCCGAGCAGACCAGCCATGGGTCCGGCCATGGGCGCTGTCAGGGTCAGGAGGAACGGTGGAGTACAACCTTGCCGACCTGTTCGAGTCGGTCGTGGACGTGGTCCCGGACCGCGAGGCCCTCGTGTACGTGGACCACCCGGGGACCGGCGCCGAGCGCCGCCTCACGTACGCGGAGCTGGACGCGGCGGCGAACCGCATCGCGCACCACCTGCTGGACAGCGGGCTGACGGCCGGCGAGCACCTGGGCCTGCACCTGTACAACGGGGTCGAGTACCTGCAGACCGTACTGGCCTGCCTGAAGGCCCGGCTGGTACCGGTGAACGTCAACTACCGCTACGTGGAAGAGGAGCTGGTCTACCTCTACAACGACGCGGACCTCGCCGCCCTCGTCTTCGAGGGCGAGTTCACCGCACGGGTCGCGGCCGCGCTGCCCCAGACGACGGGGCTCCGCCACCTGATCCGGGTGGGCGAGGCCCCCGAGGGCGCCCCGGAGCCGTCGATCGCCCCGGTGGCGTACGGGGACGCCGAGGCGTCCGGATCACCCGCGCGCGGATTCCCGGCCCGCAGCGCCGACGACCTCTTCATCATCTACACGGGCGGCACGACCGGAATGCCCAAGGGCGTGATGTGGCGCGCGGAGGACCTGTTCTTCGCGGGCCTGTTCGGCGGCGAGCCGACGGGCGAGCCGGTGAAGCGGCCGGAGGAGCTGGCCGAGCGGGTGGCCGCGCGCGGCGCCGGGCTCACCTTCTTCCCGGCTCCCCCGCTGATGCACGGCACGTCCACCCTGACCTCGTTCATCGCCTTCAACTACGGCCAGCGGGTGATCATCCACCGCAAGTACGCGCCGGAGGAGGTGCTCCGCACCATCGAGAAGGAGAAGGTCTCCAGCGTGTCGCTGGTGGGCGACGCGATGCTCAGGCCCCTGATCGACGCCCTGAACGGCCCGCTGAAGGGCACGGACCTGTCCTCGCTGTTCAGCGTCTCCTCGTCCGGCGCGATCATGTCGGAGACCGTGCGCGCCGAGTTCCAGCGGCTGGTCCCGAACGTGATGCTCCTGAACAACTTCGGCTCGTCCGAGTCCGGGTCGAACGGCCGGGCCACGGACGACTCGGGCCCGGAGAAGGGCTTCCGGCTGGAGGTCAACGAGCGGACCCGGGTGGTCGATCCGGTGACCTACGAGCCGGTCCCGGTGGGCGTGCCGGGGCGGCTGGCCCAGCGCGGGCACGTCCCGCTGGGCTACTACAACGACCCGGCGAAGACCGCCGAGACCTTCTTCCGGAAGGGCGCCGAACGCTGGGTGCTGCTCGGCGACATGGCGACCGTGGACGAGGCCGGCATCGTGACGGTCCTCGGGCGCGGCTCGCAGTGCATCAACACGGGCGGCGAGAAGGTCTATCCGGAGGAGGTCGAGCAGGCGCTGAAGTCCCATCCGGACGTGTACGACGCCCTGGTCGCGGGCGTCTCCGATCCGACGTGGGGCAGCCACGTGGCCGCGGTGGTCCAGGTCCGGGCGGGTGCGCCGAAGCCGACCCTTGACGAGATCCAGAGCCACTGCCGCACGAGGCTGGCGGGGTACAAGATCCCGCGCCAGCTGGTCATCGCCCCCGCCATCCAGCGCTCGCCCAGCGGCAAGGCGGACTACCGGTGGGCCAAGTCGATGGCGACGGAAGCGGATTCCGCACCCGCGGGGTAGGCGGGTCCGCACCCTGCAGGGCGGGCGTCAGGACACGACGCGCCCGGGTCGGCCGGTGGACGACCGGTCGACCCGGGCGACGACGGTTGCGCCTGCGGTGGTGGGACGGTGCTGCGGGTGCTGGTGCTGGTGCTGCGGCGGCTAGCGCGGAGTCGCGAAGACCTGGACCGCACGGTCGCCGGACACCGCGACGCCGGTCTCCGTGTAGCTGCACCTCAGCATGTCGGCCTTGTGCGGGGCGCTGTTCAGCCAGCCGTCGACATGGGCCTTGGCGGTGTCGTATCCGGGCCCGGAGACGTTCTCGCCCCAGGAGCCCCAGGTGTAGCCGGCCTTCTCGATCCGCTGCGGCACGGTGGAGCCGTCCGACCCGGTGTGTCCGGTCAGATTGTTCTTGGCCATGTCCTCCGCGTGGGCCTGAGCGGCCTGGGTGAGCTGCGCGTTCTCCGCGAGCGGCTGACAGCCGGCCTTCTCGCGCTCGGCGTTCACGAGCGAGAGGATCTCGCTCGCGCTGGCCTGTTGGACGACGCCCTGGGCCGCGGGGTACGCGGCCGTGGTGACCGCGCCGGCGGCGCCGGCTCCGGCGAGCAGCAGGGGGGCCGTGCAGGCGGCCACGGCGATGCGGCGTATGCGGTGGGACCGGGTCTTCATGACGTTCCCTCGGGGTAGGCGGCAGTGGAGTGCGCCCCGTTGTCCTGCGCGTGGCCGGCGGCTACAGGCCGGCCCTCAGTTCGGCGGCCAGGGAGCGGCACCATTCGGCCAGCTCCCGGCGGTCCGTGCCCTGGCCCAGCAGCTCGGCCTGCGCCTCGGTCAGACGCAGCGGGCCGGGATCCTCCAACAGCTGCGCGACCTCGGCCAGCATGCCGAGCAGGCGCCGGGCTCCGGAGGCGCTCAGGCGTACAGATACGGCGGGATCGACTACCGACATGACCGCCGCTCCCTTCGCCGCACGGCCGCGGGGCTCTCCTTCGACCGTACGCCCGTCCCGGGTGGCCCGCCGCCCGGGACGGGGACCGCCCGTACACCGGCCGCGGAGCGGTCGAAGACCGGCCTACGACCGAACCAAGACCGGATGAAGACCGCCGATACGGCCCCCCAGAAGAGACGCTCACTCGTTCGAGTCATTGATTTACCCGGCGGGGTCCGGCAATGTACCGAATGATCGGTCGGTTGGTTTCGGATGAGGTGACGGCATGACGGCGTACGCGGATCTCCACGACGAGGGCGAGCGGCTCAGCCGCGACGAGCTGGCCGCGCTCCAGCTGAAACGGCTGCGCGCGACCTTGCACCGGGCCTACGACCGGGTGCCCTTCTACCGTCAGGCCTTCGACAAGGCCGGGGTGCATCCGGACGACTGCCGCTCGCTCACGGACCTCGCCCACTTCCCCTTCACCGCCAAGACCGACCTCCGCGACCAGTACCCCTTCGGAATGTTCGCCGTACCGCGTCCGGACGTCCGCCGGATCCACGCCTCCAGCGGCACCACCGGACGCCCCACCGTCGTCGGCTACACCGACGGGGACCTGGCCACCTGGGCCGACGTGGTCGCCCGGTCCCTGCGCGCGGCGGGCGGCAGACCCGGCCAGATCGTCCACATCGCCTACGGCTACGGGCTGTTCACCGGAGGCCTCGGCGCGCACTACGGCGCCGAGCGGCTGGGCTGTACGGTCGTGCCCGCCTCGGGCGGGATGACGGATCGCCAGGTCAGGCTGATCCAGGACTTCCGCCCCGAGGTGATCATGGTCACCCCTTCCTACATGCTCACCCTGCTGGAGGAGATGGAGCGCCAGGGCATCGATCCGCGCTCCACCTCCCTCAGGACCGGCATTTTCGGCGCGGAGCCGTGGACCGAGGAGATGCGCCGGGAGATAGAGGAGCGGCTCGACATCGACGCGGTCGACATCTACGGCCTGTCCGAGGTCATGGGCCCGGGCGTGGCGCAGGAGTGCGTGGAGACCAAGGACGGGCTGCACGTCTGGGAGGACCACTTCTACCCGGAGGTCGTCGATCCGCTCACCGGCGCGGTACTGCCGGAGGGCGAGCCGGGCGAACTGGTGTTCACCTCCCTGACCAAGGAGGCCATGCCCGTCATCCGCTACCGCACCCGGGACCTGACGCGGCTGCTGCCCGGGACCGCCCGGCCGGCGTTCCGGCGGATGGAGAAGGTCACCGGCCGCACCGACGACATGATCATCCTGCGCGGGGTGAACCTGTACCCGACCCAGGTCGAGGAGATCCTGCTGCGGACGCCCGCCCTGGCCCCGCACTTCCAGCTGCGGCTGACGCGGGAGGGCCGGATGGACGCCCTGACCGTACGGGTCGAGGCGCGCCGGGAGGCGGGGGCCGGACAGCGGGAGGCCGCGGCCGCCGCTGTGGCGCGGGCCGTGAAGGAGGGCATCGGGGTCTCGGTACGGGTCGAGGTGGTCGAGCCGGAGACCCTGGAGCGGTCGGTGGGGAAGATCAAGCGGCTGGTGGACCTCCGCGGCGCCGGCTAGCCCCTCGCCGGGACCCCGGGGCCGGGGCCGGGGGCCGGGGCACCCGACGCCGGTGTGCGGGACGGGACCACCGGACACGGCACGGGACCGCCGGACAGGGGCACGGCCGCCGGCCACGCCTCCCGATCCCCCGATCCCCCGTGCCCCCGGTCGAGCCGTCGAGCCGCTTCCCGGGGCGGGCCGCCGGGCCACCGGCCACGCTTCCTGGGCTGGGCCGCCGGGCCGCGCGCCGGCGCCTCGGGCCGGGCCTCCGCGTCTCCGGGCCGCACCCCCGCGCCGCTACGGCGGCGCCCCGCCTCCGGTTCCGCCTCCGGGCGGTCGAAACCACCCCTTCGGGTCCATTCCCGGCGGGCTTCCGGGAGCGGGCGGGCCCCCGCGGGTAGGGCATGAGGCGTGACCTCGATCCTCCGGCGGCTCTACGACCGGCTCCAGGGCTCCCAGGCCGGCCTGGCGTGGAGCCGCGGCCGGGAGATCGAGCTCATGCACCGGGCGATGGGCTTCGCGGCCCTCGGGTTCCTCACCCTGGTGCCGCTGCTGGTGGTCGTCGCGGCCGCCGCACCCGGCAGCGGCTCGGGCTTCGGCCGCTGGCTCGGCCAGGCCCTGGGGGTCGCGGAGTCCTCACGGGCCCGGGTCGAGATGGTGTTCGGCGCGGCGGACCTGGCGCTGGAACGCACCACGGCCTTCGGCCTCGCCGCGCTCGCCGTCTTCGGCCTGACGTTCGGCTCGGCCGTGCAGACCGGGTACGAGAAGGTCTGGGACGTACCGACCGCCCGCTGGCACACGATGTGGCGGCACGTCATCTGGCTCGCCATGCTCGTCTGCTACCTCGCGCTGCTGGTGGTCATCCCCGCCCCCTCGGACGACGCCTTCGGCACCCTCCTCGGCACCTTGGGCGACCTCTCCGGAACCTGCCTGTTCTTCGTCCTCTCGCAGCGGCTCCTACTCGGCGGCCGGGTCCGCTGGCGCGCCCTGGTACCGGGGGCGGTGGCGACCAGCGTCGGCCTGCTGGGGCTGCGGGTCTTCTCCCAGCTGGTGTTCTCCCCCCTGATCGCCTCGAACGCCGTGACCTACGGCCCGTTCGGCACCCTGCTGGTCGTCCAGTCCTGGCTGGTCGGCGTGGGTTTCGTGGTCTACGGCGGCGCGCTCGTCGGCCGCCTCCTCCACGAGCACCTCACCCTGCGCCGCCTCCGCCGCGACGGGGTCCTCCCCTCCGAGGGCCCGCCCGCCCCGGGCGTCACAGCGGTCTGACCACCCCCGGCCACCGGGTCCGCGGCACGGCCGCGCCCCGACGCGCGTCCCCCGTACGTCCGAGGTCACCGCCCGGGATACCAAACGGGACGTTGACAGATCATCGGCGTACCTGAATGAGTGTGGGTGCACGGACGCACCGCCTGCATCAGGGGCAACCAAGCCCGTTCGCAGGCCACTTGGGAGGTACGTTGCGCTCATACGATGGCACTCGCCGCACCCGGCCGCCGCTGCGCCGGGTCGCACTGGCCGGATTCGCACTGCTCGCCACGACGCTCGCGTTACCCCGGTCCGCGGCGGCCGCCACGGACACCGGCCCGTCCGGCGGCGGCCTGAACGCCGTCATCCGCTACACCGAGAACGGCATCCCGCACATCCTCGCCCGCGATTACGCCCACCTCGGCTTCGGCACCGGCTGGGCGCAGGCGGCCGACCAGGTGTGCGTGCTCGCCGACGGGTTCGTGACCGTCGCCGGGGAGCGCTCGCGCTGGTTCGGCCCCGCCGCGGCGCCCGACGGATCCCTCTCCTCCGCCACCGACAACCTCTCCAGCGACCTGTACTTCAAGGGCGTACGGGAATCCGGCACGGTCGAGAAGCTCCTGGCCACGCCCGCACCGGCCGGGCCCAGCCGGGACCTGAAGGAGCTGATGCGCGGCTGGGCCGCCGGGTACAACGCCTGGCTCGCCCAGAACGAGGTCGGCGACCGCGCGTGCAAGGGCGCCGGCTGGGTCCGCCCGGTCACGGCCACCGACGTGGCGGCCCGCGGCTTCGCCGTCTCGGTCCTCGGCGGCCAGGGGCGTGCCGTGAACGGCATCACCTCCGCGCAGCCGCCGGGTTCCGCCGCCGGCGGCCTCGCCGCCGCGCCGCAGGGGCCGGACCCGGCCGCCGCCGCCGAGGCGGCGAGGGCGTTCTTCGACACCACCCGCTACGACATGGGTTCCAACGCGGTGGCCTTCGCCGGCTCCACCACGAAGAGCGGCAGCGGGCTGCTGCTCGGCAACCCGCACTACCCCTGGCAGGGCGGGCGGCGCTTCTGGCAGTCCCAGCAGACCATCCCCGGCGAGCTGAACGTCTCGGGCGGTTCCCTGCTGGGCACCGCCGTGGTCAACATCGGCTTCAACGAGAAGGTCGCCTGGAGCCACACGGTGGCCACCGGCACCCCGATCAACCTGCACCAGCTCACCCTGGACCCCGCCGACCCGACCGCCTACCTGGTCGACGGGAAGCCCGAGAAGATGACCCGGCGGACCGTCACCGTCCCGGTCACGGGCGGCGAGCCGGTCACCCGCGGCCAGTGGTGGACCCGCTACGGCCCGGTGGTGTCGAACCTCGGCGCGGGCCTGCCGCTGCCCTGGACGGCCGGGACGGCGTTCGCGCTGAACGACCCCAACGCGGCGAACCTGCGCGGCTCCGACACCGCGCTCACGATGGGCCGGGCCCGCTCGGTGGCCGGGATCCAGGACGCCCTGAAGCGCACCCAGGGCCTCCCGTGGGTCAACACCGTGGCCGCGGACTCCGCGGGCGGCACCCTCTTCACCCAGTCCCAGGTGCTCCCCCGGATCACCGACGAGCTCGCGGCCCGCTGCTCGACACCGATCGGGCAGGCCACGTACCCGGCCTCGGGCCTGGCGGTGCTGGACGGCTCGCGCGGCGACTGCGCGCCGGGCTCGGACCCCGACGCGGTGCAGCCGGGCGTGTTCGGTCCGGGCCGGGCGCCGACGCTGCGCGACGCCCCGTACGCCGAGAACTCCAACGACAGCGCGTGGCTCGCCAACGCGGATCGTCCGCTGACCGGCTACGAGCGCGTCTGGGGCAACGTCTCCACCCCGCGCTCGCTCCGGACCCGGGGCGCGGTCGAGGACGTGTCCGCGATGGCGGCGAAGGGCCGGCTGACCGTGGCCGACCTGCAGAAGCAGCAGTACGCGAACCGGGTTCCGGCCGGTGACCTGGCGGCCGCCGACGCGGCGAAGGCCTGCGCGGCGCTGCCCGGCGGCTCGGCGACGGGCAGCGACGGCTCCCCGGTGGATGTGTCGGCGGCCTGCACGGTGCTGGCGGGCTGGGACCGTACGACGGACAGCTCCAGCCGGGGCGCGCTGCTCTTCGACCGGTTCTGGCGGAAGCTGACGGCGACGACGGCGGCCAGGGACCTGTGGCTGGTGCCGTTCTCGGCGGCCGATCCGGTCCGCACGCCGCGCACGCTCAACCAGGCGGCGCCCGGGCTCGGACGGGCCCTCGCGGACGCCGTCGCCGAGCTGCGGGCGGCGGGGATCGCGCTGGACTCCCCGCTGGGCGCGCACCAGTTCGTGGTCCGCGGCGGGCAGAAGCTGCCCGTGGGCGGCGGCACCGAGGCACTCGGCGTCTGGAACAAGATCGAGGCGCCGTGGAACGCGGCCGCCGGCGGCTACCCCGAGGTCCTGCACGGTTCCAGCCACATCCAGGCGGTCGGCTGGGACGGCGGCCGCTGCCCGGTGGCCCGCACCCTGCTGACGTACGGCCAGTCCTCCAACCCGGACTCCCCGCACTCCGCGGACCAGACCAGGCTGTTCTCGCAGGAACGCTGGGTGACCTCGCGGTTCTGCGAGCGGGACATCCTCGCCTCGCCGCGGCTGAAGGTGGTGTGGCCGCGCGAGCGCCGGTGACCCTGTGACCCCATGACCCCCTGACCCGGCCCGGCGGAGGCACCTCGCGTGGACGCGAGGGCCTCCGCCGGGCCGGGAGACGAGGGGGAACAGGGGGAACGGGCGGCAGCTGACGGCAGGCGCCCGACCGCCGACGTACCGAGGGCTACGGGCTGACCGCGAGGAACAGGAAGCCCGCGAACAGCACCAGGTGGACGCCGCCCTGGAGCAGGGTGGCGCGGCCCGGGACGATGGTCAGGGCGCTGACCACGACGGTCAGCGCGAGCAGGACCATGTGGATCGGCCCGAGGCCGAGCATCAGCGGTCCGGACAGCCAGACCGAGGCCAGGGCGATGGCCGGAATGGTCAGACCGATGCTGGCGATGGCGGAGCCGTAGGCGAGGTTGAGGCTGGTCTGCACGCGGTCGCGGCGGGCGGCGCGGACCGCGGCCAGGGTCTCGGGCAGCAGCACGAGCAGCGCGATGATCACACCGACGACGGCATTGGGCAGGCCGGCGCTCTCCACGCCCCGTTCGATGGTCGGGGAGACGGCCTTGGCGTTGCCGACGACCGCGACCAGGGCGACCAGCAGCAGGCCGAGGCTGATCAGGGCGGCCCGGGAGCTGGGTGGCTCGGCGTGATCGTCGTCCTCCCCCGCGGCTGCCGCGGCGGCGGCCTGCGCCGCCTCCTTGCGGAGCCGCTTGGTGTCCACGGGCAGGAAGTAGTCCCGGTGACGGACCGTCTGGACGGCGATGAACAGACCGTAGAGGGAGAGCGAGGCGAAGGCGGCGAAGGTCAGCTGGGCGGTGGAGAACTCGGGTCCGGGCTTGCTGGTCGTGAAGGTCGGCAGGACGAGACTGAGCACGGCGAGGGTCGTGACGGTGGCGAGGGCCGCACCGGACCCCTCGGCGTTGAAGACGGCCACGCGGTTGCGCAGGGCGCCGACCAGCAGCGACAGGCCGACGATGCCGTTGCACGTGATCATGACGGCGGCGAAGACGGTGTCGCGGGCGAGGGATGAGGTCTTGGGCCCGCCGTCGGCCATCAGGGTGACGATGAGCGCCACTTCGATGACGGTTACGGCGACGGCGAGGACGAGGGACCCGAAGGGTTCACCGACCCGGAGGGCGACGACCTCGGCGTGGTGGACGGCCGCCAGCACCGCGCCCGCGAGGCAGAGAGAGACCAGGACCACCGCGAGTGAGGGCAGATCGCGTCCCCAGCTGAAGGCAAGCGCGATCAACGCCACCACGGGGACCACGACGGTCCAGTCGGTCAGGGGGGAACTGTGCGTTGCCGTACTCATGTCAGCAAAGCTGCCAGAACCGTTCCCCGGGTGCGGCGAAGGGCGCGCTTCCAAGAGGCTGACGTGGGCATTCTCACGAAAATGCCGGGCGCGGCGGCGCGACGGCCGGCCGTCGCCGCGCGTCGGCAGCCGAGGTCCGCCGCCGGGTTCGGCCGGAGAACGGCGGGCACCGGGCGGCCGGTAGCGGATGGAATGCCGATGTTGCCGCCGATCGGGCGGTATGCGATGTCTCCTCACTCCTCGGCCGTCCACCGGCGCCGGGCCGACGTCCAGGAGTTCCGCTGTGCGCCGCACATCCCGCTTGCGCACCGCCCTCCTCGCCCTGACCGCCGCACCGGCGACGTCCGTGACCGTCTCCGCACCGGCCGGAGCCGCGCCTGCCGCCGGATCGGCCGCTCCCGCCGCCGCTGCCGCCTCCGTAGGACCCGTGAACGTCCACCTGACCGGGGTCGGCGGCGGCCCGCAGAACATCGCGGCGGCCGCGGCCTACGGCGCCGTCAACCGGTACGTTCCCGCACGCTCCCGTACGCCCGCGCGCGAACCCCGCGTCACATCGCCCGGTCGTGGCCCTCCCAGTACGGTTCACGCAGACGGCGCTTGTAGAGCTTGCCGTTCGGATCGCGCGGCATCGTCTCGATGAAGTCGACCGTCTTGGGGCGTTTGTAGCCTGCCAGTTGGCGTTCGCAGTGGTGCAGGATCTCCGCGGCGAGCGCGTCACCGGCCTCGAAGCCCTCGGCGGGCTCGATGACGGCCTTGACCTCCTCGCCCCAGTCGGCGTGGGGGATGCCGAAGGCGGCGGCGTCCGCGACGGCCGGGTGGGTGAGCAGGGCGGACTCGATCTCGGCCGGGTAGATGTTCACCCCGCCCGAGATGATCATGTCGATCTTGCGGTCGCGGAGGAACAGGTAGCCCTCCTCGTCCATCAGCCCGAGGTCGCCGACCGTGAAGAAGTCCCCGATGCGGTTCTTCTTCGTCTTGCCCTCGTCCTTGTGATAGCTGAATCCGCCGGTGTTCATCTTGATGTAGACGGTGCCCAGTTCGCCCGGCGGGAGCCGGTTGCCGTCGTCGTCGAAGACGGCGAGTTCGCTGATGGGCCAGGCCTTGCCCACGGTTCCCGGCTTCTTCAGCCAGTCCTCGGCCGTGGCGAAGGCGCCGCCGCCCTCGCTCGCCGCGTAGTACTCCTCCACGCACCGGCCCCACCAGTCGATCATGGCCCGCTTGACGTGGTCGGGGCAGGGCGCCGCCCCGTGGATGGCGTGCCGCATCGAGGAGACGTCGTACGCGTCCTTCGTGTCCTGCGGGAGCGCGAGGAGCCGGTGGAACTGCGTCGGGACCATGTGCGTGTGCGTGCAGGCGTGCTGGTCGATCAGGCGCAGCATCTCCTGCGGGGTCCACCGGTCCATCAGGACCAGCGGGTGCCCGATGTGCAGGGCGGCGCCCGCGAACTGCAGGACGGCCGTGTGGTAGAGCGGCGAGCACACCAGGTGGACGTTTCCGTCGAAGGGCCGGATGCCGAAGATGCCGAGGAAACCGCCGAGGTACGTCGCCTCCGGGAGCTTGCCGGGCAGCGGTCGGCGGATGCCGCGGGGCCGGCCGGTGGTGCCCGAGGTGTAGTTCATGACCCAGCCGAGGGTGCGCCCCTCCGGGGGCGTTGCGGGCTGCCCGCCGAGGAGTTCGGCGTACGGCCGGAAGCCGTCGACGGCGCCGACGGCGTACCGCCGGCCCGTCGGCAGGGCGGCCTCGTCGGCCGCGGCGGTGGCGGCGTCCGCGAAGCGCTCGTGGGCGATGAGGACCTTGGCGCCGGAGTCGGAGACGATCCAGGCGATCTCGGGGCCGACGAGGTGGTGGTTGACGGGCACGAGGTAGAAGCCGGCCTGGGCGGCGGCGAGGTAGGCGGTGACGAACTCGACGCCGTTGGGGAGGACGACGGCGAAGACGTCCCCCTCTTCCAGCCCGGCGGCGCGCAGGCCGTGGACGAGACGGTTGACGTCCGCGTGCAGGCGGCCCGCGGACCACTCCCCGCCCTCGGGGGTCACCAGGACGGTGCGCTCCGGGTCGGCGGCGGCCTGGGCCCAGAAGCCGTTGGGGGGCTGCTTGTCGGTCATGCTGCTGCTCGCTCCTCTGGGTCCGGTGCGGCCGCCCGCTCAGGCGCGGCCGGCGATGCGGGTGATCCGGTCGATGGCCTGCTCGAAACCGCTGGTGAGCTCGTCGAAGACGGCCTGGACGCTGCGCTCGCTGTTCATCCGGCCGACGATCTGGCCGACGGGGGTGCCCAGCAGCGGCTGGACCTCGTACTTCTGGATGCGCGAGACGGCCTCGGCGACGAGCAGGCCCTGCAACGGCATGGGCAGGGCGCCCGGCCCCTCCGGGTCGTCCCAGGCGTCGGTCCACTCGGTACGCAGCTGACGGGCGGGCTTGCCGGTCAGGGCGCGGGAGCGGACGGTGTCGCCGGAGCCGGCGGCGAGGAGCTTCTCGGTGAGGGCCCGCGAGTGGAGGTCGGCCTCGGTGGTGGTGAGCCAGAGCGAGCCGAGCCACGCGCCCTGGGCGCCGAGGGCGAGTCCGGCGGCGATCTGCCCGCCGCTGCCGATGCCGCCGGCGGCGAGGACCGGGAGGGGCGCGACGGCCTCGACGATCTCGGGGACCAGGACCATGGTGGCGATGTCACCTGTGTGCCCGCCGGCCTCGTAGCCCTGGGCGACTACGACGTCGATGCCGGCCTCGGCGTGGCGCCGGGCGTGTTTGGCGCTGCCGGCGAGGGCGGCGACGAGGACGCCGTGGTCGTGGGCGCGGGCGATGACGTCGGCGGGCGGGGACCCGAGGGCGTTCGCCAGGAGTTTGATGGGGTAGTCGAAGGCGACGTCGAGCTGGTTGCGGGCGACCTGTTCCATCCAGCCGGTGATCCGCCAGCCGGAGGCCTCGCCCTCGGCGAGCTCGGGCACGTGGTGCTTGGCGAGGGTGTCGCGGACGAACTGGCGGTGCCCGGCCGGGATCATCGCCTCGATGTCGGCCTCGCTGATGCCGTCGACGGCCTTCTTGGCGGGCATCACCACGTCGAGGCCGTAGGGCTTGCCGTCGGTGTGCGCCTGCATCCAGTCGAGATCGCGCCTGAGGTCGTCGGGCGCGGTGTACCGCACCGCGCCGAGCACGCCGAAGCCGCCCGCGCGGGTGATGGCGGCGGCGACCGCCGGGAAGGGAGTGAAGCCGAAGATCGCGTGCTCGACTCCCAGTTTCTTGCTCAGCTCCGTCTCCATGGGCGGCAGGATGCCGCAGCCCGGCATCCGAGGGAAGAGATTTTCTGATGCAGTGTCAGATTCTTTGGGGGCTGGTCGGTGCGGAGGTTGGGCGGCGGGCGGGCAGATACCCACTAGCGTGCGGCGCAGCCACGAACAGGAGGCCGGACATGGGCGGTACGGGGGACGAGACGGGCCGACCGAACCGGCCGGCGGCCGGTTCGGCCGCGGCGACGGCGGGGGGCAGGCCGGCCGGAACCGGCCGCGGGGCGGTCCACCCGTGCGGGCCGGCACAGGCACCCGGGACCGTCCGGGAAGGTACGACCGAACAGCCGGGCAACCCCGTTCGCCCGAACCGCGGGACGGGCGGGACCCACGGGGCGGTCGGTACGGTTGGTACAACCGGAGACGCGGCCGGGACCCCCGGAACGGGCACGGCCGGAGTTACGGGCACAGCCGGGGGCCCGGAACGGACCGGGGGCACGGGCACGGGCACGGGTACGGGTACGGGTACGGGTACGGCCACGGCCACGGCACCGGCACCGGCACCGGCACCGGCACCGGCACCGGCACCGGCACCAGGCATGGTCACAGGCAGGGGCATGGTCGCCGCCGAGGGTGCGACGGGGCAGGGGGGAAAAGACGGTGGCGGGGGTGGGCTGAGTCGGCGGCGGCTCGGGGCCCGGCTGCTCGCGCTCGGCGGGGTACTTGTCCTGCACGCGGCCCTGCCCGGGGCCGCCGGGGCCACCGGCAGCCCCGCCGAGCGGCGCGCGCTCCAGGGGCTGCGGCTGCGCTACGGGTCGGCGCGTCAGGCCGGGCTGCTGGAGAAGCACCTCGAGGGGGTGGCGGACGAGGCGCGGCGGTTCCTGGGCCCCTCCCCCGAACACCCCTACTACGCGGGGGCCGTGGTCCTCGCCGGCCGCGGCCGCACCATCGCCCTGCACCGCGCCATGGGCGACGCCGTCCGGTACTCCGACTACGACGGGCGGACCGACCGGGTCCGGGAGTTCCCGGCCGCCGAGCGGATCGCCATGGCCGAGGACACGGTCTTCGACCTGGCCTCGCTCACGAAACTGTTCACCTCCATCCTGGCCGTCCAGCAGATGGAGCGGGGCCGATTGGAACTGGAGGCGCCCGTACGGCGCTACCTGCCGGAGTTCACCGGCGGCGGGAAGGAGATCATCACCGTCCGCCAACTCCTCACGCACACCTCGGGGCTGCGTTCGTGGGCGCCCTTCTACCAGGAGTCCACACGCGAGGGTCAGCTGAGGTTGCTGTGGTCCGTGCGGCCGCAGGAGACCCCCGGGACCGTGTACCGGTACTCCGACCTGAACCTGATCACTCTCCAGCTGCTCTTGGAACGGATCACCGCTCGCACATTGGACGTCCTGCTCCACGACGAGATCACTGCTCCGCTCGGGATGCACCGCACTCGTTACAACCCACCGCTCTCCTGGCGCCGGGTGACCGCCGCCACCGAGGTCCAACGCCCGCCCTGGTCCGGCCTGGACCGCGGTCTGGTGTGGGGCGAGGTCCACGACGAGAACGCGTACGCCCTCGGCGGCGTAGCGGGCCACGCCG
Organism: Streptomyces sp. NPDC058619; assembly: GCF_042717785.1. Taxonomy (NCBI): domain Bacteria; kingdom Bacillati; phylum Actinomycetota; class Actinomycetes; order Kitasatosporales; family Streptomycetaceae; genus Streptomyces; species Streptomyces sp. NPDC058619. Next base: position 81,222 of record NZ_JBHXQN010000003.1, on the reverse strand, counting down.
GCGTCTTCGGCACCGCCTGGGACCTGGCCGTCCTCGCCCGCGCCCTGCTCGACGGCGGCGTGTACGCCGGCCGGCGCATCCTGCGCCCCGCCTCCGTCGAGCTGCTCTTCACCGACTACAACACCGCCTTCCCCGGCGACGACCACGGCCTGGGCTTCGAGCTCTACCAGCACTGGTACATGGGCGCGATGGCCACCCCGCACTCCGCCGGCCACACCGGTTTCACCGGAACCTCCCTCGTCCTGGACCCCTCCACCGACTCCTTCCTGATCCTCCTCGGCAACTCCGTCCACCCCGTACGCACCTGGCGGGCCGGCAGCGCGCCGCGCGTGGCCGTCGGCAACCGCTTCGCCCGCGCCGTCCCGGTCCGTACGCGGCACGGCGGCGCGGCCTGGTTCTCCGGCACCGTCCCCGGCGGCTCGGGCACCCTCACCCTGCCGCCGCTCACCCCGGCCACGGACGCCGCCCGGCTGCGCTGCGCCGTGTGGTGGGACACCGTCCCCGGCGAGGGCTCGCTCCATCTGGAGGCCTCGCCCGACGGGCAGGCCTGGCAGGCACTGCCGTTCAGCACCGTCCGGTCCACGGGCGGAGCCCCCGAACAGTGGCCGCGCGGCTCGGTGAGCGGCTGGTCCGGGCGCGTCTGGCACCGCCTCGAAGCCCCCCTGGCGGCGGAATGGGCGGGCCGGGAGGTACACCTCCGCTTCCGCCACACGGCCACCGGCCGGTACGTCGGGCGCGGGATCTACGTGGACGTCCTACGCGTGGCGGAACCGTCCCGCCTCCTCTTCACGGAAGACCGCCCGGCGGACGCCACCCGCCTCCAGGCCACGGGCTGGACCCGCTCGCCGGACTAGGCCGTCTTCGGATGGGGGCGGCCGCTGTCGGCCGCCCGATTTCGTTCTCACACCGGGCCAGGCCGGTGACGCACCGTCGTTCACCCGGGTCTTGGCCCCGCAGTGACCCCACGGCGACCCCGCAGCCGGCCCGGCGAGGCGGGGGCGTGAACCTAACCGAGGAGGGCGATCTCCTCGTCCACGGCACCGACCTCCCCCGCACGCCCCATCAGAACCAACTGCTCCTTGTAGGCGACCAGCGCGGCCACGAGGAGCTCCGCCCGATCGGACTCGAACCCGTACATGCGCCGGGCGGCCGCGACGGACTCGGCCCGGAGGGCCAGGGCCGTCTCCGGCAGGTGCGCGAACTCCTGACGGCTGTATTCGTACAGGGCGACGGTCAGCAGGGGCAGATACGCCAGCGGACTCACCTGGGCGAGCACGCGACAGGCGGCCACCTGCTGCCGCACCGGCAGCGCCTGCGATCCGAGGAGGGCCACCCGGGCCCGCAGCACCGCGTCGTGATTGATGTTCGCCATGTGATTCATGACGCTGATTCTGAAAGCCGCACAGGTACCCGAACAAGGGCATACCACTGTGCCCTTGGTCCTACGAAAATGCCCTCTGACCTGTCATGATGGAGACACCTTCACCCCTGCGCCCGCCTCGCGAACCCCCTCCGGTTCCGCCGCCGACACCTCCGGTCGGCCTCTTCCCGGGCCGTCGGCGCACGCGCCCCCGGCAGGACACGCCCACCGGCCCGCCTACGGTGATCGTGGGGGCGCGATCCGCCCCGGGTACGTCCGGGGGAGTCATGACCAGGCTGACCGCGCTGACCGAGCTGACCAAAGTGACCGAGGTGCTCGAACAGCAGCCGGCCGGCCGGCTGCTGTTCGTCGATGACGACACGGTGATCGTCGACCCGAACGGCCGGGAGGTGCGCAAGGGCGGCGAGGCGGTCGCGCTCACCCCGACCGAGCTCAGACTGCTGCTGAAGTTCGCGGCCCGGCCGGGCGTGGTGCTGGACCGGGCGGCGCTGCTGCGGGAGGTGTGGGACTACGGCTGGAACGGCGACCCCCGCGTCGTCGGCCTGCACGTCCAGCCGCTGCGGGCGAAGGTCGGCGCCGACCGCATCGAGACCGCACGGGGCTTCGGCTACAAGCTCCGACGCGGCTGATGCGGGTCGCGCGGCCGGTGGGGCCGACGCGGCTCGTACGGCGCCTCGCGGTCCGAACGCGGCCGGGGCACGGCCTGGGCCCGACCATCGCCGCCGGCCAGGCACGCGTGATCGGCGCCGAACTCGCCTTCGCCAACGCCCCCGGCGGCGGAGCCGTCGCCACCCTGGCCCTGTTCGACCGTGAGGACGCCGATGCCGACGCCGACGCCGAGGGCCCCCGATCCGGCCGCCGACGCGGACGCCGAGGGCACCCCGTAACAACACATCTAGGCGACGGTGTTCAGGGCCGCGTTCAGCATGCGGCGGGTGGTGCGGGTGAGTTCGGCCCGGTCCGGGGCCGGGCGGGAGTGGGCCGGGGCTCCTGCCAGGCGGTCGTAGAGGATGCCGTCCGTCCAGGCCGCCAGCAGCTCGGCGGCCTCCTCGGGGTGTTCCGCCCCGAGGGCGGCCAACACGGCCGCGGCGCGGGCGCGCGCCGCCCGGCCCGCCCGCTGGAGCTCGGGCGCCAAGTCGGGGTTGCGGACCGCCTCCAGGCTGAGTTCGAAGCGGGCCAGGTGGCGCTCGCGGCCCACCGTGAGCCAGCGGTACAACAGCCCCGCGAACAGCACCACGGCGGCCTCCAGGTCCGGCGGCGCCGGTGTTCCGGACCCTGCGGGGGGCGCTTCCGTGCCGGCGTCGTGCTCCGCGAAGTCGAGCTGTACCAGACGGTGGTAGCAGGCGCCGATCAGCGCCGTCCTCGTACGGAAGTAGTACGAGGTGCTGCCCGCCGGCAGTCCCGCCGCGCCGTCGACGGCGCGGTGGGTGAGGCCGCGGAGGCCGGCGGAGGACACGAGGCCGATCGCGGCGTCCGCGATCAGCGTCCGGCGGTCGGGGGCACGGGAGGGGCTGGACATGGCACCACTCTACAGGTGTAGAGTGCGCAGCCGTACAGCCTCTACAGGTGTAGAGACTGAAGTCGAGTCGGCGGGCAGGAGCGTGTCATGGCAGAGGTACGGCGTCATGCGGTCGTGGCGGGTGCCGGGATCGGCGGGCTCACCGCCGCACTCGCCCTGCACCGCAGCGGCTGGCGGGTCACCGTCTGCGAGCGGGCGCCCGGCCCCACCGCCGTGGGCGCCGGGATCGTGCTCGCCCCCAACGCCCTGCGCGCCTTCGACACCATCGGCTTCGACGCCACCCGCGCCGCGGGCAGGGCCGTCCCGGCCGCCATGGGCCTGCGGCGCCCGGACGGCCGCTGGCTGAAGCGCGCCGACACCGCCGCGATGGCGGCCCGGTACGGCCGGCCGCCGCTCGCCGTGCACCGGGCCGCGCTCACCGACGCGCTCGCGGCCGCGCTGCCCGACGGCGCCGTCCGGTACGCCACCACCGTCACCGGCGTCGACCGCCCGGACGGCAGCCCGGTGGCGGTCCGTACGACCGCCGGCGAGCTCGCCGCCGACCTGGCCGTCGCCGCCGACGGCATCCACAGCCCGCTGCGCCGCCGGTGCTTCCCGGACCACCCCGGCCTGCACTACAGCGGCGAGACCGCCTGGCGTACGGTCCTGCCCGCGGACGGCGCCGCCGACGCGGCCGCCGCCGAGACCTGGGGGCGCGGCGAGCGCTTCGGGGTCGTCCCCCTCGCCGACGGGCGCACCTACGTGTTCGCCACCGCCGTCACCCCCGCCACGGAGCCCGGGGACCGGCACCCGCCGGACGCGCGCGCCGAGCTCCTGCGCCGCTTCGGCGCCTGGCACGACCCCATCCCCGCGCTCCTGGAGCGGATCGACCCCGCCGCCGTGCTCCGGCACGACCTCTACGACCTGGCCGCGCCGCTCCCCCGCTACCACCGGGGCCGCCTCGCCTGGCTCGGCGACGCCGCCCACGCCATGACCCCCAACCTCGGCCAGGGCGGCTGCCAGGCCGTCGAGGACGCCGTGGTCCTCGCGCACCTGCTGAGCGGAGCCGGCACGTCCGGCGTGCCCGGCGCCCTGGCCGCCTACAGCGCGGCCCGCTGCGCGCGCACCGACGCCGTCCGGGTCCGGTCCCGCCGGGCCGGCCGGGTCGCCACCGTCACCCACCCCCTCGCGGCGACCGTGCGCGACCTGGCCGTGCGGGCCGTCCCGGCCCGGGCCTCGCGCCGGGCGATGGACGACCTCTTCGACGGCTTCACCCTTCCGGCCGTCACCGCCCCGACCCGGGCATAGACAGCGTGCCCGCGGACGTTCGTACTCGTTGTTGAAGTTCGTTGACCGTTCAACACGAAGGCAGGCTGAGCCGCATGACGACCGACATCGACTGGGACCACCCGACCGACCCCAAGCCGGGCAGCTGGCAGCTCGACCACGTGAAGGCGTACGTGGGCTCGAACGGGGCGGACGGCCACCACTGGAACGGCACCCAGACCCTCCTGCTCACCACCATCGGCCGGGTCTCCGGCAAGCCGGTGCGGACCCCGCTCATCTACGGCGAGGACGGGGGCCGCTACCTGGTCGTCGCGTCCAAGGGCGGCGACCCGGCGGACCCGCTCTGGTACCGGAACCTGACCGAGCACCCCGAGGTCCGCATCCAGGTCGGCCCGGAGGTCCTCCAGGGCACGGCCCGCACCGCGACCCCTGAGGAGCGGGAGGCGTACTGGCCGCTGATGGTCGGGCACTGGCCCGCCTACGACGAGTACCAGGCCAAGACCGACCGCGAGATCCCCGTCGTCGTCATCGAACCGACCGGCTGAGCGGGACGCGACGCCGACCGGCAGCGCGGACCCCGGACCCCGTCCGGCGATCCCGCCGCCGACGGGCTCCGCCGCCACGGGCTCCGCGCCGCCCGCCGCCCGCCGCCTCAGCGTTCCAGCACCGCCATCGCCGCGTTGTGCCCGGGGACCCCGCTGACGCCGCCGCCGCGCACCGCCCCCGCGCCGCACAGCAGGACGTTGCGGTGGGCGGTCTCCACGCCCCAGCGGCCGGCGCCCTGCGCGTCCCCCGACGCGTACGGCCAGGACAGGTCCCGGTGGAAGATGTGGCCGCCGGGCAGGCGCAGTTCGCGCTCCAGGTCCAGCGGGGTCTTCGCCTCGATGCAGGGCCGGCCGTCCGCGTCGAAGGCGAGGCAGTCGGTGATCGGTTCGTCGAGGTGGCTGTCCAGCTGCGCGAGGGTCGCGGTCAGGAGCACCTCGCGCGCCTGCTGGTTGTCCTTCCGGAACAGCCGCGCCGGCGCGTGCAGTCCGAAGAGGGTGAGCGTCTGGTACCCCTGCTCCACGAGCTCCGGACCGAGGATCGTCGGGTCGGTCAGCGAGTGGCAGTAGATCTCCGAGGGCGGTACGGACGGCAGTTCGCCCGCGGCGGCCTCCGCGTACGCCCGGCCCAGCTCGGTGTACCCCTCGGCGATGTGGAAGGTGCCGCCGAAGGCCTCGCGCGGGTCGACGGCGGTGTCCCGCAGCCGGGGCAGCCGCCGCAGCAGCATGTTGACCTTGAGCTGGGCCCCCTCGGGGGCCTGCGCCGGCGGCCGGTCCTCGCCGAGGAGTTCGGCGAGCGCCTGCGGCGAGGCGTTGACCAGGACGGTCCGTCCGACGACCCGGCCCTCCCCCGTCGCCGTGCGGAACACCACCTCGGCCGGCCCGGTTCCGTCCGTGTCGATCCGCAGGACCTCGTGCCCGGTGGCGATCTCCGCCCCGGCCGCGCGCGCCGACCCCGCGAGGGCCTGCGTCAGCGCGCCCATGCCGCCCACGGGCACGTCCCAGTCCCCCGTCCCGCCGCCGATGACGTGGTAGAGGAAGCAGCGGTTCTGGGCGAGCGAGGGGGCGTGGGCGTCCGCGAACGTGCCGATCAGCCCGTCCGTGAGGACGACGCCGCGGACCAGGTCGTCGTCGAAGTGCCGCTCCACCGCCTGCCCCAGCGGCTCCTCGAAGAGCATCCGCCAGGCCGCGTCGTCGTCGATGCGGGACCGCAGCTCCTCGCGGGTGGGCAGCGGCTCGGTGAGGGTCGGGAACACCTTCCCGGCGACCCGCCCGGTGGTCTCGTAGAAGGCGCGCCAGCTGTCGTACTCCCGGTCCGAGCCGGTCAACCGCGCGAAGGACTCCCGGGTACGGGTGGAGCCGCCTCCGACGAGGAGGCCGCCGGGCCGGCCGCCGCGCAGGGTCGGCGTGTACGAGGAGACCGTGCGCCGGCGGACCGAGAACCTCAGGTCCAGGTCGCGCACGAGCTTCGGCGGGAGGAGGGAGACGAGGTAGGAGTAGCGCGACAGGCGGGCGTCCATGCCGGTGAAGGGGCGGCTGGAGACGGCGGCGCCGCCCGTGTGGCCGAGCCGCTCCAGGACCAGCACCGAGCGGCCCGCCCGGGCCAGGTACGCGGCGGCCACCAGGCCGTTGTGCCCGCCTCCCACGATCACTGCGTCGTAGACGGCTTTGTCGAACACGGTCCGGCCGGAGCTCCGCGAGGTCGTCATGGCTCTTGGTAGCACACCTGCCCGAGCCGCTCCAGGCAGTACGCCTCGTCGGCGTGGGCCAGCGCCGTGTCCGGATGCTCGTCGCCCAGGGACCGCTCGCGGATGCCCGCGAGGTCCCGGTAGACGGGCAGCGCCTCGTCCCAGCGCCCCAGCCGCCCGAGGCCCGCGGCGAGTTCGCGGCGGCTGACGAGGGTGTCCGGATGCTCGGCGCCCAGCGCCCGGGCCCGCGCGTCGCCGACCTCCCGGGCCTCGGCGACCGCCTCCTCCCAGCGGTCGAGGCGGCCCAGGTTGACGCCGAGGACGTGCCGGGCGCGGAGCGTTTCCGGGTCGGCGGCGCCGTACGCGCGGGTGCGGTCGCGGACCAGGGCCCGGAACAGGTCGAGGGCCCCGGCGGGGTTCCCGGTGCGGCCGAGAGCGATGCCGGCCTCGTAGCGCGCGGCCAGGGTGTCGGGGTGGTCGCGGCCGAGCACCCGCTCCCGTACGGCGGCGACCTCGCGGAAGACGCCGAGGGCCTCCTGCCAGCGCTCCAGGCGGCCGAGCGCGTACGCCACCTCGTAGCGGGTCAGCAGCGTGTCCGCGTGCTCGGCGCCCAGGACCGCCGCCCGGTCGGCGGCCGTCTCGGCGGCGGCCGCGTGCGCCTCCGCGAACCGCCCCAGGGCCCCCAGGGCGCAGGCCAGGTTGTGGCGGCAGCGCAGGGTGTCGGGGTGGCGCGGCCCGGTGGTTCGCTCGCGGGCGACGAGCACGGCGCGGTAGATCCCGTACGCCTCCGCGTGCCGCCCGAGCCGGCCGAGTTCGTACGCGGTCTCCTGACGGGCGGCGAGGGTGTCGGGGTGGTCCGGTCCGAGCACGCGCACCCGCCCGTCGGCCACGGCCTGGTAGACGGCGAGCGCCGCCTCGGGGCGGCCGGACCGGCTGAGGGCGAAGGCGCGGGTGTGGCCGGCGGCGAGGGCGTCGACCCCGGTCTCGGGAGGGCCCGGGAGGCGCGGCACGCCGTACTCGGCGGTGAGGCGCGGGTCCTCGGCGGGCTCGGGGCGGACGATCCGGCGGAGTCCGCCCTGCCCGGGGTATGGCCCCGCGCCCGGTGTCCGGGAAGCGCCCTGCGCGGGAGCCGGGGGGAAGGCCGGGTTGCGGACCGGCTCGGCGTGCGGGCCCGCGCCCCCGGGCAGGGACGCGGACGGGGACGGCGACGCACCGGCGGGCCGGTCTCCTCCGGTGGCGCCGGCCGCGGCGCGGGCGGCCGTCCAGGAACCGGTGACCACGGCCCACTCCCCGCTCGCGGGGCGGGCCTCGATCCCGGCCTTGCGGCCGGCGGTCATGCTGCGGGCCCACCCCGGGAGCGGGGCCTGGGCGCCGGGCAGCCCGCCGGGGCCGATCCGGGCCTCGACGAGCCGGTGGTGCAGGAGGCGGGCGTCGCCCGGCCGGTCCTCGGGGCACTTGGCGAGCAGCTCCAGGACCACCTGCTCGAAGTAGCCGGGGAGTTCCGGCCGGTGTTCGCGCGGCGGCACAGGCGCGTTGTCCCGGTGGCCGACCAGCACCGACCACGAGTCGCCGAGGTCGAAGGGCGGTGCGCCGGTGGCGATCTCGTACAGGACGCAGCCGAGGGAGTACAGGTCGCTGCGGTGGTCGACCTCGCCCCCCGCGATCTGTTCCGGCGACATGTAGTGCGGGGTGCCCATCGCCACGCCGCCGCCGGTGAGTTTGGCGGTGAAGCCGATGTCGTGGGCGAGCCGGGCGATGCCGAAGTCGCAGATCTTCACCGTGCCGTCGGGCAACCGCATGATGTTGGCCGGCTTCAGGTCGCGGTGGACCACGCCCTGGTCGTGGGTGTAGCCCAGGGCGGCCGCCATCTGCTCGGCGATGTCGACGACCACGTCCACGGGCAGCGGGCGGGCCTCGTTGTCCTCCAGGAGCTGGCTGAGGTTGCGTCCTTCGAGCAGTTCCATGACGAGGTACAGGCAGCCCCCGGCGGCGCTGTCGTCGCCGAAGTCGTGCACGACGGTGACGCCCCGGTGCTGGAGCGCCGCCGCGACCCGCGCCTCGCGGCGGAACCGCTCGCGCAGCACCTGGGTGAAGTGCGCGTCCTGCTCGGCGCCGATCGGCTTGAGGCACTTCACCGCGACGTGCCGCCCCAGCGACTCGTCGCGGGCGCGCCACACCTCGCCCATGCCTCCGCGCCCGATCAGATCGAGCGACCGGTACCGGCCCTGGATCAGTCTGGACTCCGCCATGTTGTGAAGCCGCCCCCGTCGTCGTGCCACGCCCTCCCCGGCCCGTCCAGTATGGCCGCTGATGTACGCAGTGTGTACGGCGAGGGGCGGCTCCCGGGGCCCATGCGGCGCATCGCTTTCAAGATGTGACCTGGTGGCAGCTGCCAGCGCAGACCTGCGGGAATGCTGCGCAAGGTGAGGCCGGTGAGGCGCAGGCGCCGGGTGGTGGTGAGTGGGGCCGGTGCTGGGCGCCCGTACAGCCGGTGCGCCCAGCCGGGGAGCGTCGCGTACGCGAGTCCGGCCAGCGGACCCCACAGCAGGTTTCGGCCAGGTACGAGGAGGGGGTGGATCGGCGGGCTGCGCAGGAAGGCGTCCACGGCGCGGGCGTCGGGGCCCGCGGCGAGCTCGGGGCGCACCGTCTCGAAGTACGCGGCGAGCTGGGCGGTGCCGGCGGGGACGCCGGCCGGGTCGAGGCCGACGAGGCGGGCGCCGGCCCGGTTCTCGTCGACGTAGAGGTCGGCCTGGGCGGGGGTGAGGGGGACGCCCGAGCGGCGCAGGACGTGCAGGAAGCTGTCGATCTGGGCGCAGTGGATCCAGAGCAGCAGCTTCGGGTCGTCCACGGGGAACCGTTCGCCCGTGTCCGGGTCGGTGGCGGATAGCATGCGGTGGATCTTGCGGACGCGGGCGCCGGCGCGTTCGGCCGCCTCGGTGGTGCCGTAGGTGGTGGTGCCGACGAAGTCGGCGGTCCGCAGGAGGCGCCCCCAGGCGTCACCGCGGTCCCGCGGGCCGCCCCGGCCCCGTGGGCCCTTCCGGTGTCGCGCGTCCCCCGGCTCCCGCCCCGGTCCGAACACCGTGCTGTTCTCCACGACCCCGCGGACGGCCCGCGGGTGCAGGGCCTGGAGGTACAGGGCCCGGACCCCGGCGATCCACATCACCGGGTCGCCGTGGCACTGCCAGGTGACGGACCGCGGGCCGAAGAGCCCGGGGTCGGCGCCGCCGGCGCGCTCGGCGGACGGAGCTCCGTCCGTCCCGCCCGTCCCGCCCATCGGCTGTCCTCCCGGTTCGGCTCGGTTCGCTCGTCCGCCCGCTGCGCCCGGCCCCCGCCGGACGGCGCCCCCCTGTCCTACCCGGCGCCGCCCCGTCCCACCCGCCCGCCCGGCGGCCCGCACCGCCGGCGTCAGGCCGGAATGTCGATGAGGCCGATGGGCGAGCCGGTGGGCTGCGCGGAGCCGCCGGCGGGCTCGACCGTGATGCCGAGGGCGGTGGCCTGTTCGACGGGGCCGTCCAGCAGTTTGATGTGCCAGTTGCCGCGCCCGTTCAGGGTCCCGGCCGAGCGGGGTGTGCCCGCGTCGTCGTACCAGAGCTCGTACACCTGGTCCGAGGTCAGCTCGGGGAGCCCGGAAGCCATGAACGCGGCCCGGCTCTCGGCCCGCGAGACGACCACGCACCCGGTGGCGCCGTCGCCGAAGTCGGCCGTGCCGATCACGGCGTCGGGGGCGGCCAGCACCTCGGCGAGCTGCGCCGCCGGTCCGGCCCGGCGGAGCTCCGTACGGGCCTGCGAGGCCTCCTGGTGCTGCCAGACGGCGATGCCGCCGAAGGCGGCCGCGGCGGCCAGGCACGCGGCCAGGGCCCAGCGCAGCGGTGCGCTCGACCCGCCGCGCCGGCCCGCCCGGGGACCGGCGGCCGGGTCCGCGCGGTGGGCGGGGCGGCCGGGTTCCTGGGCCGTACCGGCGATCTGCTCCAGTACGCGCTCGCGCAGGCCGGGCGGCGGCGCGATCCCCTCGGTGGCGCAGAGGCGGACCAGGACGGGCATCAGGGCGGTCAGCTCCCGCCGGCAGCTGTCGCAGCCCGCCAGGTGGTTCGCGAACGCGCTCTCCTCGTCCGGCGGCAGTGCGTGCAGCAGGTAGGCCCCGAGGGCGGCGTGCGGGTCGGAAGCGATGCTCATCAGGACGCCTCCAAGCACGCGCGCAGCCGTTGCAGTCCGTCGCGGAGCCTGGACTTGACCGTGCCCTCCGGCGACTCCAGCGAGCGCGCCACCTCCCGGTAGGTCATGCCCTGGTAGAACGCCAGCAGGACCGCCTCCCGCTGGACCTCGGTCAGCGCCGACAGGCACCGCCTCACCTGGGCGTGCTCGTCGCGTTCCTCGACCTCCGCGGCCACTTCGTCGAAGGGGGTCGTCCGGTCCAGCAGGGCGGCCTTCTCCTCCCGCTCGCCCCGGGCCCGTACGGAGCGGACGCGGTCCACGGCGCGCCGGTGGGCCAGCACCAGCACCCATGCCCTGGCGCTGCCCAGCTCGGGGCGGAAGCGCCCCGCCGTACGCCACACCTCGACCATCACGTCCTGGGTCACCTCCGCCGCCTGGTCGGCGTCCCGCAGAATGCGGCAGACCAGTCCCATCACGGGGACGGTCAGCGCGTCGTAGACCCGGGCGAACGCGTCGCGGTCGCCTTCGGCGGCCCGCAGGAGCTGGGCGTCGAGCCCCTTGGTCTCCCCGGTTCGGAGGTCCTCGGGTTCACCGGGCGGCTCCGCGCCTTCGCCTGCCGTGTCCGCCATCCGACATCCAGTGGTCGTCCGAGTGCAGCACCGGACTTCCGATCCCATCACCATTCGGGAGCGGCCGCATCCGGAGGGGGTCCGCCGCAGCGAGGGCCCGCGGCTGCGGGCCCTCGTGAACCATCCGTCGTGCCCGCGGGCAGGGCGCCGTCAGCGGTGCCTGTCCCAGCAGACCCAATGGCCCGGGACCCAGTGCGTGTCCCAGTGCCCGGGGACGTACACCCACTTCCAGTGGCCGTTGTGGCCGCGCCAGTCGTTGTGGCCGCCGTAGCGGTGGTCGCCCTTGCGGTGGTCGCCCTTGTGGTCGCGGTCACGGTCCCAGTCGTAGCCCTTGACCCACTTCTTCTCCCAGTGGCCCTTGACCCACCGATGGTCCCAGTGCCCCTTCTTCCAGTGGCACTGCTTGCCGTGGTCGCGATCCCCGCTGACGGCGGTCGCCACGGACGACGCGGGGGCTGCGACGGCCGGTGCCGCGGCGCCGAGCGCCGCACCGCCGACCAGCATTCCCGTCGCGGCCGCGGCCACGGCCATGCGCCTGATCCGGATGGGGACGGTCATGGATCCCACCTCCTCGCCCCCGCTGGTGCGAGAGCAGTGAGTGCTGTGACACAAGTAATTCGTAGTGGGTCGCCCGCTGGATGGATGAAAAGTTCGGAAATATGAGATAGCTCCCGGAATGCGACGATGGCCGGTGCGTCGGCCGCCGCGTGCTCTCACCCCTCGTGCAGGGTCCGGAAACGATCGGGTCGCGCCGGATCCCGGTCGACGACCCGGACGGGCGCCCACGCCCACTGCCACACGCCGCTGTCCGGCGACGTACGGGAGAACCGGATCCGCCCGCGGGTCCCTTCGGCCGCGACATCCGGCCAGGACGCGGCGATGCGCTCCCGGTCGGCTCCGGGTGGCCGACGAGGAGGAGGAGGAGCGGTCGCGCGGTGGTAGACGAGCGCGTCGCAGACGGCCGCGGGGGCGAGCGTGCGCGCGTCGAGCTCGGTGACGGTGCCGCCGCGCGGCGCGAGGTGGTCCCGCAGGATGCGGGTCCCGGACGTCCAGTAGACGCTCGGCTCGGCGGCCACGGCGATCCGGTGGTGGCCCGCGGCCAGGAGGTGGTCCGCGTAGATCCGCCAGCCGTGGGACTGCGCCGGGGCGAGGCGCGCGTTCCGGTCCGTCGGCTGCTCGGTGAGCGCGTCGAGGACGGCCGACGAGCAGAGGAACGGGAGGCCGAGGGCGTCGGCCCTGGTGGCGGCGGTGCGGGCAGGTCACCACCGCCCCGGGCAACCGGATAGCACCGGCCGGAGCACCGGCGGCGGGTCCCGCGCGGGTGAGCCGGTCCGCGGTGACGGCTCCTCCGGGTTCCGGTCGCCCCCGCCGTCGCCGTCCCCGTCCCCGTCCCGCGGCGCGTCTCGGCGGTCGCGGCCTTGAGCCGTCGCTTCTCGCCCCGGTACACGAGACCGGCGCCGAAGAACCCGGCGAGGCCGATCACGGCCATGACGGCGACGAGGCGGTCCGGGGCACCGGCCGGGGGCGCGGCCCTTTGCCATACTGCTCCGATGATCAACCTGCCTGCCGCTGCGCTGGACTCGCTGTCCGGGCTCGCCTTCGGAGACGCTTTCGGCGACCGCTGGTTCGGCATCCTGCGTCGCGAAGGCCCGGCAGCCCTGGAGGCACGGATCCTGCCCCCGGATCCGCAGTGGCGGTGGAGCGACGACACCGCCCAGGCGCTCGTTCTCGTCCGGGAACTCGCCGAGGGCGGCGGCGCCGTCGACCAGGACCGCTTCGCCCTGCGCCTCGCCGAGGCCTACGCCGACGACACGCACCGCGGCTACGGCGCCTCGATGCACGACGTGCTCCGCCGGATCGGCGCGGGCGAGCCCTGGCGGGACGTGGTCACCGGGCAATTCAGCGGCCAGGGCTCCTGGGGCAACGGCGCGGCCATGCGCGTCGCCCCGCTCGGCGCCTGGCACGCCGCCGACCTCCGCACCGTCGCCTCGCAGGCCGCCAGGCAGAGCGCGGTGTCGCACCACCACCCGGAGGCCGCCGCGGGGGCGGTGGCGGTCGCCGTGGCCGCGGCGCTGGCCACGCGCAGCCGGGGCGGAGCCGCCCCGGCGCGGCCGGACTTCCTGATGGCCGTGGCCGAACGGCTGCCCGTCGGCGACGTCCGGTCCGGGGTGCGGACGGCGGCCCGGATGCCGGCGCACACCTCGGCCCGCCACGCCGCGGCGGTCCTGGGCTCCGGCTACCGGATGTCCGGGCCCGACACCGTCCCCTACGCCCTCTGGTGCGCGGCGGGACACCTCGACGACCTGCACGGGGGCCTGTGGTCCACCGTTGCCGGGCGCGGCGACATCGACACCACGTGCGCCATCGTGGGCGGGGTCGTCGCCGCTCGCACGGGCGTCGCCACGCTCCCGCCCGCCTGGCACGCAGCCCGCGAACCGCTGCCCCCGGACGTGGCGGAGCAGTGACCCGCCGCGCTTCGCCCGCCGCCTGACGGCCGCGTGTGACCAGGATTGCTACTTGGCATCAGGCAACCTTTCGTGACCTGCACTGATGCCAAGTAGCGTCAGCGGCTGGAGGGGCAGAATCAGAGAGATAGTTGGCACTTTGGTACACCGCAGGTCACGAGGCGTGTCACCCCAACGAGCGTCCCATCCGACTGCAGATCTTCGGCAGCACGAGAACAGGCGCGCGGGTGCAGCAGTTCCCCCGGTATCCACACCAGCGCAGGCACGGTCCGGGGTGGCGGACCTGTTCGACGCAGGCGTCTGCGTAGTGGCGGGGTACGGCGTCTGCAACCGCGCGGCCGCGAGGACGGCAGCCTTCGAACTACTGCCGTGCCGGAAGTTCCTTCGACTCGAAGTCCGCTCCGGCAGAGCCATGCCTACGCAGCAAGGTCATCCGTCCCGCCCCGAAGCCCAGCTGGGCGGCCAACCGGGCGCCAATCCACCCGGCCAGCGCGAGCCCCACCCGCTCCAGGGCGCGGTTGAGTCGAGTCGTGAACCGTGCGTACGGGGCAGTCCTCGCACCGAACGCAGCCGTGACCGCCTCGACATCCGCCTCGTCGATCCCAGCGAACACCAGCGAGTCCCAGAACAATGCATCGGTCAGCATGACCAGCACCATCACCGGCCGCAGCCGCCCACAGCAGAGACGGACAGAGACCTGATGGTACGTCAGTTCCTGGTGCTGGACGAGAAGGCGTAGGCGGTCTCACGCAATGCCACGCTGCACAACCGGACGCCTAGGTAACGGCGCTTCTGTCATCGCCGGCCGTTACGGTGGCCCGCATGAACGAGAACACCTACTGGACCTCGGCGCCGGACCGGATCGTGCGCGGCTCGATGAGTCTGTGCCACCTGACGGCGTTCGAGGCGCCATTCAACGTCGACCCCCGTAACCTGCCCCCCAACGACCCTCAGCGCGCACGCGCGTTCGTCGAGTCGTTCGAGGGCATCGAGGCTGTCCTGGAGGACCTCGGGCCGCGCTCCGCGCAGACCCCGCTCCCATCGGCGGCACGGTCTGATCTGGACATCGTGCACGCTGCCGCGTGGGGTGGCATGTTGAGCATCTCGACTCCCGCGTTCGCGACCGACGGCAACGACGAGCCGCTCCGGTCGGCGGCGAAGGAGTTGCGGGAGCGGTTCCCGGATGCGCGGATCGTGGGACGGGTCTCCTACCACGGGGGGATGGAGCACACCGAGAACATCGTGTGGTTGCCGGACGGAGCGATGTTCCACGCATCGGGATGGCCGGGTGATGAGCCGTTCGTCATCTCGGGCGATCCGCGTGCGGTGATCGCGTCCCTGGATCTCAGGGGGTGGATGGTGGACAACGCCGGCGTCGACCTGGACGAGCCCGCTAACGAGGTCTACTGGGCGGGCCTGGGGGGCTTGGCGCTCGGGCATTCGGATCCGTGGGGGTGGGAGGAGATGGAGACGACGGCGTTCCGTGTGCGGCACTCCGAAGGCTCGGTGAGGGACATGGAGAGCTTGTACTTCGTCTAGGCGCAAGTCGGCGTGTGCCCCTGGGGTCGAGGGTCGCGACGTGTGAACTGGCGGTCTAGGCAGTGGTGTTGGTGCTTCGTCGACACGCTTTAACTCGTCTTTACTTGTGGCGGGTGGGGGCTATGGTGGTCAGGCGGCGCGTACACGTCACGGGGGCCCACGCGCCGCCCACACCCCCTCAAGGCCCCACCGGAGAGGGAAAGACGAGCTCTTGAACTTACACATTCGCATACCGTCCAAGTGGCGGTTAGCGGCCAGGTTCACGGCCGCTGTCGGCCTGACGGCCGCGATCGTCACAACCGGGCTGCAGGCCGTCGAGGCCGCACCACCGAAGCTGCCGCCGGTCTCGGCGAAGATGAAGGCGGGATCCGGGAAGCGCTGCGACACCCGCAACGGCCTCCCGGCCGCCCCGACGACACCGCCGGACTCCGGGTTCCCCGACAACCCGACCGGGAACCTGTACAAGGACACTGCTCTCCCCAAGAACTTCGAATTCGACCTTCCGGGACAGGCGTACGACGGCCTGCAGACACCGACAGCCGCCCAGAAGACCGAGGCCCTGTCGAAGGTCCCCGGGGACCTGGACAAGAACGTCGACGCATGGAAGAAGATCGCCAACGCGTCGGGGAAGCCTGCGGACCGGGCGATGGAGATCTACGCCCGGTACTTCGCGAACAAGGAGAACCTGGGGTTCAAGCACTGGTTCGACAAGCGGTACATCCGCAATCAGATCAACAACCACAAGGGCTCGGGCTTCGAACGGCAGCTCGTCAAGGACTACAAGCTGATCGGCCCGGACTGGCTGTGTGAGGTCACCGTCGAGCTTTTCGACAAGAACGGCGACAAGGTCGGCGAGCGCCGGTACGACGCCTACAACCAGAAGAGCAAAGAGTTCAACGAGTTCAAGTCGAACTCGAAGCTGACGGCTAAGCAGCTTGCGAATGACCGGGTCGTCGCCAAGTCGATGCCCGACCACAAGTTCCGCTTCACCGGCGCGAAGCCCTTCACCAAGGGCCAGGTCAAGCACATCGACGACCTGGAGCGCGACGTCCGCAACATGCGGAACGGGAAGACCGGGCAGGTGCGCGGAAACCAGCGCATGTACAACCCGGTGCCCAAGATGACCCCGATCAAGGGGTATTCGGACCATCAGCGGTGGTTCGCGCCCGCCTGCCAGACCGGCACGACGCAGCTCGCGGCGGTCGGCGCCAACACGTGCGGCACCCGCGGCCCCGCCAACGACCGGGCCCTATCCTCCGGGAAGACCCTGGAAGAGGCGAAGCGTTACCAGCGGGACGCCAACCGCCTCGACCCGAGGGGCACCCTCCCCAGGGGCGGCCCGGGCGGCGTCGACTTCACCACCATGGAACTCCGGTACGTCGGCGGCCTCGAAAAGGGCAAGGGCATGAGCTACTCCATGCGCGCCGACCAGATGCCCGACCCGGACAACAACCCCGGCTTCGGCGGCGAAGCCCGGATGCAGCTCTCCTCCGACGCCCTGTTCACCTGGCTCGCCCTGACCCCCGAAAAGTTCTGGGTCAACCTGAACCCGGACCAGCCGGGCAAGGTCATGGACGCCAAGTTCGGCAAGACCGACGCCGGCCGCGTCCTCCTCGACGCCGACCTGGTCATGAAGCACGACTTCTCCGAAGCCCTGAACCCCAACAAGCATCCCGGCGGCAAGCTGTACTGGGACACCGCGCCGCGCCGCAACGGCATCCCCTGCTTCCCCGGTACCCGCTTTTGGATCGAGCCCGACGAGGCCAAGGTCCGCGAGCAGGACGGCGGGATCTACATCCTCGAATCGCCAATGGACGTCTCCGCCCAGTGGCTGGACGTCGACTACACCGTCCCCGGCTCCACCGAATGCACCGACCTCTCGGACGCCGAGAAGAAGGCCATCGAACGCTCGGTCAACGCCAACATCGTCCCGGTCATCCAGGAGCGAGTGAACAAGGACCCCAAGTACGCCGAGCTGCGCGCCGTCTACAACGCCCGCGTCGCCGCCGAGTACATCCGTCAGCAGGACGCCAAGTCCCCTACGGACTTCCACGACGTCATCAACTCCAACGACGTCTCGGCCTGGCCGATCCGCGCTCCGCATGAGGACTGGACCCGTGAAAAGGTCTGGGACAAGTACATGCAGTCCATCAAGGAGGGCATCGAGTGGTTCGAGCTGGAGTATGGCGGCAAGCTGTACAAGCAGGGTGTCGGCGGCGTCGACTTCTCCAAGCAGCCCAAGCAGAACATCCCCAAGGCCCAGTTCGACGCCCAGAACCGGGACCTGGACAACACCACCGTCAACTCCGGCAAGTCCGATGACGCCTCCTACCGGGACCTCGACACCTTGTACCTCGGCGGAGGCCCGGTCACAGACGGCAGCGGCGAGGACCCGGGCGGCGAAGATCCCGGCGACGACCCCACCCCGACGCCGACCCCGTCGGGCACCGGCAAGCCGACCAACCCCCCGACGACCCCGGCCCCGGACCCCACGAACGCCGGCGGCGGTGACAACACGCCGCCCACACCGGAGGACCCCGACGGCGACCTCGCCGACACCGGCTCCAACACACCGGTGGGCCTGATCGCCGGTGTCGCCGCTGCCCTAGCAGCGGCCGGCGTCACCCTCACGTGGTGGATGCGGCGCCGCCGCACCGCGCAGGAGTAGCCTGGCCAGGCAGTCACGTCTCACAGTGAAGGGCTCCACCCGTAAGTACGAGCCGGGTGGAGCCCTTCGCCGTCCCGCCCAGGATCCAGACGGGCTCCCTTGCGGTCACACGGCGGCCAGCCGATCATCCATACATCCAACGAACCGTAGGGATGAGTCCTCGCGTGCCCCTTACCAACGCGCCACTCACTGCGCCGAGACTTGGCGGCGGTAACGGCGATGGCGATGGCGATGGCGATGGCCAGGGTGCGGCGGCTGATGTTGCTATCGACCGTAAAGGGGCGGGGTCGGGGGTGGTGGGGTGGTCGGCGGGCCCGGCCGGGTCGGCCGGGCCCCGGGGTGCGGGCTGTAGGGGTTCGTGGTGCCTGGCCCCGTAGTGCCAGGGCCGGAATGATGTCTGAGGGGCATGCAGCCCTAAAGGCCGGAGTCAACCTCCGCGGTGAGGATGACCTTGGCGCCAACTAGACATCCTAAGCGCCAACCAAAAATCCTCGTCACACCGCGTCAGCGGCGCACCCGGGGCATGCCGAGGCCGATCCAGGAGATGATCTCCCGCTGGATCTCGTTGTTGCCGCCGCCGAAGGTGAAGATCACGGCGCTGCGGTAGCCCCGTTCCAGCTCGCCGTGCAGGACCCCGCCGGCCGAGCCGTCCTTGAGGGAGCCGGCCGCGCCGACGACCTCCATGAGCCAGGCGTAGGCGTCGCGGCGGGCCTCGGAGCCGTACACCTTCACCGCCGAGGCGTCCTGCGGGGTGAGGGTGCCGGCCTGGACCGCGTTGACCATCTGCCAGTTGAGCAGCTTCATGGCGTCGAGCCGGGCGTGGGTGCGGGCCAGGCGGCCGCGGACCCAGGACAGGTCGATGACGCGCCGGCCGTCGGCGAGCTTGGTCTCGGCGGCCCAGCGCTGGACGTCGTGCAGTGCCCGGATGGCCATCGTGCCGTGGGCGGCGAGGGTGACGCGCTCGTGGTTGAGCTGGTTGGTGATCAGGCGCCAGCCCTTGTTCTCCTGGCCGACCCGGCGGCTCGCGGGGACGCGGATGTTCTCGTAGTAGCTCGCGGTGGTGTCGTGTGAGGCGAGGGTGTTGATGAGGGTGCAGGAGTAACCGGGGTCGGACGTCGGCACCAGGAGCATGGTGATGCCCTTGTGCGCGGGGGCGTCCGGGTCGGTGCGGACGGCGAGCCAGACCCAGTCGGCGGTGTCGCCGTTGGTCGTCCAGATCTTCTGGCCGTCGACGACGTAGGTGCCGTTCTCCTCGTCGCCCTCGCGGACCGCCCGGCACTTGAGCGCGGCGAGGTCGGTGCCGGCGTCGGGCTCGCTGTAGCCGATGGCGAAGTCGATCTCGCCGGCGAGGATCCCGGGGAGGAAGTACGCCTTCTGCTCCTCGGTGCCGAACTGCATGATCGTCGGCCCGACGGTGTTGAGCGCCATCAAGGGCAACGGCACGACGGCCTGCGCCGCCTCGTCGAAGAAGATGAACTGGTCCATCGGGGACATGCCCCGGCCGCCGTACTCCTCGGGCCAGCCGACCCCGAGCCAGCCGTCGGCGCCGAGCCGGCGGATGGTCTCCCGGTAGAAGCGCTTCTGGGCCGCCGGGTCCTCGTAGCGGGCGTAGACGTCCTGCGGCACCAGCTCGGCGAAGTAGGCGCGCAGCTCGGTGCGCAACTGCTGCTGCTCAGGCGTGTATTCGAGGTGCACGGCCCCTCCGGGAGTCTCGCGGTCCAGCCGGCCGCCACGGTGGCAGCGGGGGCAGACTAGAACCTGTTTCAAGAATCCGGAAGGTCGGTGGCCGGGGTTTCCCCCTGCGTACGTACGCCGACGGCGCGGCGGGCCGGGGGATCCCGGCGGGCAGCGGGAGCCGGCAGCGGTCGCCGCTGCGCGTCCGCCGCGCCCGGGTGCCGGTCAGTCGAGTGCGCTGATCATGGCTTCGGCGGTCGCCGCCATCGCCGCCCGGGCGGCCGCCAGGTAGGGGCGCGGGTCCGCCGGGGTCAGGTGGGCGCGGATGGCCCCGGTCATGGCCACGTTCAGCGCGGTGCCGATGTTGACCTTGCGGATGCCGCCCGCGACGGCGGCCGCGAGCTCGGCGTCCGGCAGCCCGGAGGAGCCGTGCAGGACGAGCGGCACGTCGACCGCCTTGGCGAGCCGGCCCAGCAGGGCGTGGTCGAGGGACGCGGTCCGGCTGGTCATCGCGTGGCTGCTGCCGATCGCGACGGCCAGTGCGTCCACCCCGGAGTCGGCGACGAACCGCCGGGCCTCGTCCGGGTCGGTCCGGGCGCCGGGCGCGTGCGGGTCCAGGGGCGCGGCGCCGTTCTTGCCGCCGACCTCGCCGAGTTCGGCCTCGATCCACAGCCCGTTGGCGTGCGCCCAGTCCGCGGCGGAGCGGGTCGCCTCCAGGTTCTCGCCGTACGGGAGGTGGGCGGCGTCGTACATCACCGAGCTGTAGCCCGCGTCGCAGGCCTGGCGGAGCAGTTCGGTGCTCTTGACGTGGTCCAGGTGCAGGCCGACCGGCACGCCGGCGGCCTCCGCGCAGGCGGCCGCGGCGCGGGAGATGGGCAGGAGCCTGCCGCCGCGGAACTTCACGGCGTTCTCACTCAGCTGCAGGATGACGGGCAGCCCGGCGGCCTCGGCCCCGGCGACGACGGCCTCGGCGTGCTCCAGGGTGATGATGTTGAAGGCGGCGACGGCGCGGCCGGCGGCGGCCGCCTCAAGGACGAGCGGGCCCGCGGGAACGAGGCTCATCGGACCGCCTCCTCTCCGGCGGTCAGGATCACCGAGCGGGTGAGGTGGCGCGGCGCGTCCGGGTCGAGCTGCCGGTGGGCGGCGACGGCGAGGGCGAGGCGGTGCACCCGGACCAGTTCGGCGAGCGGGTCGAGCCGTCCGGCCACCCACGCGGCCCCGGTGGCCAGTACCTGATCGGCGAGGCCCTCGGGTGCCTCGTCGAGCGACCAGGTGACGGTGCCGGGACCGGAGACGCTGATCGGCCCGTGCCGGTACTCCATCGCGGGGTAGGACTCGGCCCAGGACAGCGAGGCCTCGCGCATCTTGAGGGCCGCCTCGTGCGCGAGCCCGACGCTCCAGCCCCGGCCGAGGAAGGTGAACTGGCTCCGGCCCGAGAGTTCGGCGGGGAGCGGCTCGGCGAGGGCGGTACGGGCGTCGGCGACCGCTGCCGGGGAGTGCAGTCCGGCGTGGGCGCGGAGCAGGGTGAGGGCGGTGGTCGCGAACCGGGTCTGCACGACGGACCGTTCGTCGGCGAAGTCGAGGACGACGACCTCGTCGGCGAGGGTCGTCACGGGGGTGGCCGGATCCCCGATGACCGCGGTGGTGGGCATGCCCGCGTCCCGCAGGCCGGCCAGCAGGTCCAGCACCTCGGTGGTGGTGCCGGACCGGGTCAGGGCGAGCACCCGGTCGTAGCGGCGGTGGCGGGGGAACTCCGAGGCGGGGAACGCGTCGGTCTCGCCCTGCCCGGCCTCCTCGCGCAACACGGCGGCGGCCTGGGCCATGTAGTACGAGGTCCCGCACCCGACGATCGCGGTACGCTCCCCCGGCCGCGGCAGCACCGCCCGGCTCGCCGGGGCCAGTTCGGCGGCCCGCTCCCAGCATGCGGGCTGCGTGCCCAACTCGTACGCGACGTGGCTCATACAGGCTCCCTCATTCGACAGGCGACTCTGGATGCGTATTTCTGTAAGATATCGCGCCCTTTCGCGCAACTTCAAGCATCGACGGGGTGACCGGCTGGGTTAAAGTCGGCAGGTGGGCCAAGGGAGAACGCGCAAGAGCAGAGAGGGGGGCGGCCGATGACCCGCAAGGAGCGCTGGCAGACCCTGCTGGACCTGCTGGTGGAGCGGGGCGAGCTGGAGGTGGAGCCGGCCGCGGAGGCGCTGGGCGTCTCCGCCGCGACGATCCGCCGCGACCTCGACCAGCTCGCCGAACAGCAGCTGCTGGTCCGCACCCGCGGCGGCGCGGTCCCGCACGGCGTCTCGTACGAACTGCCGCTGCGCTACCGCAGTTCGCGCCGGGCCCCCGAGAAGGGGCGCATCAGCGAGGCGGTGGCGGCCCTGATCGCCCCGGGCGAGGTGATCGGCCTGACCGGTGGCACCACGACCACGGAGGTCGCGCGGGCCCTGGCCGGACGCGCCGACCTGGCCTCGGGCTCGCCGGCGCTCACGGTGGTGACCAACGCGCTCAACATCGCGGGCGAGCTGGTGATCCGGCCCCAGTTCAAGATCGTGCTGACCGGCGGGGTCGCCCGCCCCCAGTCGTACGAGCTCACCGGGCCGCTCGCCGAGCAGGTGCTCGGCCAGCTGGCGGTGGACACCGCGGTGGTCGGCGTGGACGGCTTCGACCCCGTCGACGGCGCGGCGACCCGCCACGAGGACGAGGCCTCGGTGAACCGCCTGCTGTGCGAGCGGGCCGGCCGGGTGGTGATCGCGGCGGACTCCAGCAAGCTGGGCGTGCGCGCGTTCGCCCGTATCTGCGCGACCTCGGCGGTGGACGTCCTGGTGACGGACACGGGCCTGCCCGCGGAGGTGACGAAGGCCTTCGAGGCGGCGGGCGTGGAGGTACTGAGGGTCTGAGGGAGTGCGGGTCTGACGGAGCGCGGGTCTGACGGAGCGCGGGTCTGACGGACCGCGAGTTGGCGGGAGTGCGGACGGCCCGGCGGTCAGGGGGTCGGCAGGCGATCCGACGCGCGCACCAGGGCGGCCAGCACCGGCGCGATCAGCGGGTGGGACTCGGCGCCGCGCCGGGCGGCGGCGAAGACCCGGCGCGTGGCGGCCGGGCCGGTGACGGGGCGCACCCGGACCTCCTTGAGGTCCATACCCCGCAGCGCCGAACGCGGTACCAGGGCCACCCCGGCGCCCGCGCCCACCAGTGCCGTCACGGCCCGGAAGTCGTCGGAGGAGTGCGCGAACCGGGGCTGGAATCCGGCCAGTTCACAGGCCAGCAGGGTCACGTCGTGGCACGGGTTGCCCGGGTACTGGCCCACCCAGTCCGCGTCGGCGAGGTCGGCCAGGCACACCGCGGGCAGGTCGGCGAGGGGGTGCCCCGGGGGCAGTACCGCGTCGAAGGGTTCCGCGTACAGGGGGACGACGGACAGCCGCTGGTCGTCCGCGCCCGGCCCGCCCCGGTACTCCACCGCGAGGGCCACGTCGGCCTCGCCGTCCAGCAGCATGGGCAGGCTCTGGTCCCCCTCGGCGTCCCGGACCCGCAGCCGGATGCCCGGGTGGTCGAGGGAGAGGCGGGAGATCGCCGGGGCGAGGACCTCGGCGATGCCCGTCGCGAAGGCGGCCACGGTCACCGACCCCGCCGTGCCGCCCGCGTACGCCGCGAGTTCGGCCTCCGCCCGTTCCAGCTGGGCCACCACCTCGTGGGCGTGCCCGAGGAGGATCTCGCCGGCCGCGGTGAGCCGTACCCCGCGGCCGCTGCGGGTGAGCAGCACGTGGCCCGTCTCCTGTTCCAGCGCCGCGAGCTGCTGGGATACGGCCGACGGGGTGAGGTACAGGGCTGCGGCCGCGGCGGTCACCGTACGGTGGTCCGCCACGGCGCGCAGGATGCGCAGCCTGCGGGGGTCGATCACCCCTCCATTGTCTCAGCCGGCGGACGTGCCGAGCGCCGCGCGGGCGTCGATGAAGGCGGCCACCGCGCGCTCGACGTCGGCCGTCGAGTGGGCCGCCGACAGCTGGACGCGGATGCGGGCCGCGCCGAGCGGGACCACGGGGTACGAGAAGCCGATCACGTACACGCCGCGCTCCAGCAGCAGGTCGGCCATCTTGGCCGCCTCCGCCGCGTCGCCGATCATCACGGGGGCGATGGCGTGGTCGCCGGGCAGGATCTCGAATCCGGCCTCGGTCATCTTCGTACGGAAGAGGGCGGTGTTGGCGGCGAGCCGCTCGCGCAGGTCACCGGCCGACTCCAGCAGGTCGAGGACCGTGAGGGAGGCCGCGGCGATGACCGGGGCGAGGGAGTTGGAGAAGAGGTACGGACGCGAGCGCTGGCGCAGCAGCTCCACGATCTCGGCGCGCGCAGCGACGTAGCCGCCGGAGGCGCCGCCGAGGGCCTTGCCGAGGGTGCCGGTGATGATGTCGACGCGGTCCATGACCCCGTGCAGCTCGGGGGTGCCGCGGCCGCCGGAGCCGACGAAGCCGACGGCGTGGGAGTCGTCGACCATGACCATGGCGTCGTAGCGCTCGGCCAGGTCACAGATCTCCGCGAGGGGGGCGACGTAGCCGTCCATGGAGAACACGCCGTCGGTGACGATCAGGCGGCGGCGGGCGTCCTGCGACTCCTTGAGCCGGGTCTCCAGCTCGGTGAGGTCGCGGTTGGCGTAGCGGTAGCGGCGGGCCTTGGAGAGGCGGATGCCGTCGATGATCGAGGCGTGGTTGAGGGCGTCGGAGATCACCGCGTCCTCGGCGCCGAGGAGGGTCTCGAAGACGCCGCCGTTCGCGTCGAAGCAGGAGGAGTACAGGATGGTGTCCTCCTGGCCGAGGAACGCCGACAGCCGCGCCTCCAGCTCCTTGTGCACCTCCTGCGTGCCGCAGATGAAGCGCACGGAGGCCATGCCGTAGCCCCAGCGGTCCAGCGCGTCCTTGGCGGCGGCGACGACGTCGGGGTGATCGGCCAGCCCGAGGTAGTTGTTGGCGCAGAAGTTGAGGACTTCGCCCGCGGCGCCGCCCGAGGTGACGGCCACGGCCGCGTTCTGCGGGGTGCCGATGACGCGCTCGGGCTTGTGCAGACCGGCGGCGCGGATCTCGTCGAGGGTGGTGCGCAGGTCCTCGCGGACGGACTCGAACATGGTGCGGTTCTCCTTCTACGGCGGAGGCGGGGCGTACGGACGGGGCGTACGGACGACGAGGGGGGCCGGGCCCCGCGGAGGGGGGAGGGTGGGCGGGGCCCGGCCGGGGGAAGGTGGTCTGTGGGGTCCGGGGGTCCGGGGGCCCGGGGGTCCGGGGGTCCGGCGCGGCGTGAGCCGCTGGACCGTGGGAGGACTCCGGGGTGGGTTACGCCGTCCAGTCCAGGATGATCTTGCCGCTCCGGGCGGTCGACGCCTCGTCGAACGCGGCCTCGAAGTCGCCGTGCGCGTAACGGCCGGTGATGACGGGGCTGAGGTCCAGCCCGCCTTCCAGCAGGACCGTCATCGCGTACCAGGTCTCGAACATCTCACGGCCGTAGATGCCCTTGATCGTGATCATCGAGGTGACCACCTTCGCCCAGTCCACCGGGAACTCCTGCGCGGGCAGGCCCAGCATGGCGATCCGGCCGCCGTGGGTCATGTTGTCGATCATGTCGCGCATGGCCTCGGCGCGGCCGGACATCTCCAGGCCGATGTCGAAGCCCTCGCGCAGGCCCAGCGAGCGCTGCGCGTCGGCGATGGAGGTCTCGGCGACGTTCACGGCGAGGGTGGCGCCCGCCTTGCGGGCGATCTCCAGCCGCTCCGGGCTGACGTCCGTGATCACGACGCTGCGCGCACCGGCGTGGCGGGCCACCGCCGCCGCCATGATCCCGATCGGGCCCGCGCCGGTGATCAGCACGTCCTCGCCGACGAGGGGGAAGGACAGCGCGGTGTGCACGGCGTTGCCGAAGGGATCGAAGATGGCCGCGACGTCGAGGTCGACGGCGGTGCGGTGCACCCACACGTTCTGCGCGGGCAGCACGACGTACTCGGCGAAGGCGCCGTCGCGCCCGACGCCGAGTCCGATGGTGCTGCGGCACAGGTGGCGGCGTCCGGCCAGACAGTTGCGGCACCTGCCGCACACCAGGTGGCCCTCGCCGCTGACCAGCGCGCCGACCTCGATGTCGCGGACGTCCGCGCCGAGCGCGGCCACCTCGCCGACGAACTCGTGGCCGAGGACGAGCGGGGTCTTGACGGCGCCCTGCGCCCAGCCGTCCCAGGCCCGGATGTGCAGGTCCGTTCCGCAGATGCCGGTGCGCAGCACCCGGATCAGCACGTCGCCGGCGCCGTACTCGGGCTCGGGGACGTCCATGAGCCACAGACCGGGCTCGGCCTTGTGCTTGACGAGTGCCTTCATGGGTGGCTCCAGGCATGCGGAACGGGACGCCGGGGCCGCGGAGGCGCGGGTGGCGCGTGTGACGGGACCAATCTGCCGAGCGGCATGGTGATCAGTCCATCGAGACTTTCTTAAGCAGGCGTCCAGCGCAGCTTCACGCCTATGCT
The DNA here is from genome assembly GCF_042717785.1 of Streptomyces sp. NPDC058619. Taxonomy (NCBI): domain Bacteria; kingdom Bacillati; phylum Actinomycetota; class Actinomycetes; order Kitasatosporales; family Streptomycetaceae; genus Streptomyces; species Streptomyces sp. NPDC058619. Next base: position 55,206 of record NZ_JBHXQN010000003.1, on the reverse strand, counting down.
CTCCCCGGGGCTCGCGCCGGGGAGGCGCGGGGGAAATGGGGAGGTGAGGGGCGTGCCGAGTCTGCGCAGCAGGGCGTTTTCGGTGGCGCTGACCGCGACGGGACGGCGAAGACGGTTCGCGAGCGCGGAGGTGGTGCGGACCCGGGTGGCCCAGTCCGCCCGGCGGCCCGCGTCGCACCTGCCGCCGCGGTCGCTGGGCCGGGTCGCGGACATCTCGCGGACGTTCGTCGGGGCCTGGCCGGTGTACGACGTCTGCCCGCGCGGGGCCGAGCCGGACGCCCGGGTGCTGTACTTCCACGGCGGCGGCTTCGTGGACGAACTGGAGCGCCCGCACTGGGCGCTGGTCCGGGAGCTGGTCGTGCGGGCGCGGGCGCGGGTCGTCGTACCGGCGTACATCCTCGCGCCGCGCGGAACCGCGGACCGGACGGTGCCGGTCGCCGCCGACCTGCTCAGCGGCCTGATCGAGAGCGGCGGCGCGGGCGGCACCGTGCTCCTCGGGGACTCCTCCGGGGCCGGGCTGGCGCTGGCGGCCGCCCAGCGGCTGCGCGACCGCACCCGGACGCAGCCCTCCCGGATCGTGCTGGTGTCCCCCTGGCTGGACGTGACCATGAGCCATCCGGACCAGGCGGCCATCGAGGCGGCCGATCCGCCGTCGGCCCGGCCGGGCCTGCTGGAGGCCGGACGGCTGTACGCGGGGACCCTCGCGGCCGAGGACCCTCGGGTGAGCCCGCTGCGCGGGACGTTCGCGGGCCTGGCGCCGCTGACGGTGTTCACGGGGACCCGGGACGTGCTCGCCACGGACAGCAGGGAACTGCTGCGCCGGGCCCGCGCGGCCGGGGTGGAGGTGGACCTCCACGAGGCGGTGGGGCTGCCGCACGGGTACCCGCTGCTGCCGGTGCCGGAGGGCCGGGCGGCACGCGACCGGATCGTGGAACTGGTCCGGTCTGCGGCGGACGGCTGAGGGAGGGACGGCCCGGACCCGGGACCGGCCCGTGCGCCTCGCCTTATGGCGTGCCGCACCCCCGCCGGACGCGTCCCTAAGCCGTGCAGGTCATCAGGGAGCTGATCGGCCAGGCGCGGTACGCCGTCCAGTAGGCCTCGTCGCGCACGGCGTCGGGCGGCGGCGTCCGGTTCGGCTGCCAGCCGACGGTCGTGAAGCCCGCCTCGACGGCCGCCTGGGCGAGGTCGGCGTGGGCCCACTCGCGGAACTCGAAGGGCTCGGGCGGATCGGTGAGGAAGTGCGCCTTCAGCAGCGGTGCGTCGCCCTGCGGGACCCGGTCCAGGATGCGCACCCCGTACGGCGACCAGTCCACCCGCGGGAACGCGCCCGCGTTCGGCACGATCGCGAGCAGCCTGCCGCCGGGCCGCAGGCTGGCCCGCACGGACCGGAGCACGGCGTGCAGCGACGCGCGGTCGGTCGCGTGGTTGAAGAGGTAGGCGGCGGTGGCGAGGTCGAAGGGACCGAGGCCGGCGACGCCCACGGCTTCGGCGACGTGGTACTCGATGTCCCGCCGGCCCTTCGTCGCCTCGTGCGCGCGGGCCTGCGCGATCCGCTCCCCGCAGGGGTCCACGCCCACCGTCCGCCGGGCCCCGCCGCGGGCCAGGAGCCGGGTGTTGTAGCCGTATCCGCAGGCCAGGTCCAGGGCGTCGAGTCCGCGTACCCCGCCGAGCGCGTCCAGGGCGCCGTGCAGGGTGTAGGTGTCGGCCGCCGAGAAGGCCGCCGTGGCCGTGGACTCGGCGTAGCGCTCGCCGATGGTGTCGTACTGGAACCGCATGTTCTGCCTTCCGGGGGCCTGCCGGGTGAGGTGGGACGCGTCCGTATCGTGCCCCGCGGCGCGTCCGGGGACGGCCCGTACACCCGTGCGTCCCCCGGACGAGCGAAGCGGTCGGCCTATCGCGGCCGGCCGGGCCGTACGGGTACCGGCGGCGGCGCGGCCACGGGGCGCAGCGCCACCAGCACCGGCCGGGCGGGGTCGGTGGCGGCGCAGGTGGACGCGCACACCCGGGCGGCGAACAAGCACCGGCGCAGTCCGGATCGCCGATCTCCTCACGCCGCGGGCGGCCCGTGCGGACCCGGTGCCCAAGACCAGGAGGTGGCCCACCCCGCTGCGGATCCGGTCGTTCCCCGACGCGGTGACTTGGCTGAAGACGCCAGGGAGAGTCGGCCGCAGTTGCGGTACCCAAGCCGCCGGTTGGTCAGCGCAGCACCCGCGGCGTCTGCCCCCGCAACAACAACCTCGGCCCGTGTGACCGCCGTACCGAAGCTGTTGCCGACGCCGTCGTTGGGCGATGCGGGGCCGACCTCGGTCCACAGGTAGGTCTCGGCGCCGACCGGCTGCGCTCCATCGAGATTCCGTGCCCGAAACCCTTCAGGTACATGCTGCCGGTCAGCTTGCCGGTCTTCCGCGGCGGTCGCGGCGGTGGCCGGTACCGGGGCTCCGGCCGCGGCCCCGCCGGGGAACGGGACCGGCGCCGGGGTGCGGTCACCGCCGCCGAGGGGGCATCCTGGCGGTGTGACGGCGAGACCGGACGACCACGGCCCCGCCCCCTCCCGTGACGCCACGGCCCAGGCGCTCGCCCGGGCCACCGTCGAGGCGGTGGCGGCCGTCGGCGGGTACGCAGGCGGGGTCTACCTGCGCTCGGGCACCGAGGGGCTGCTCCGGATGGCCGTGCTGACCGGACTCCCCGGCCGCCTGTTCCGGCCGTGGTGGCGGATGCACGCGAACCGCCCGTACCCGGTGGCCGAGGCGTTCCGGTCCGGTCAGGCCGTGCACCTGGCCGACGCGGAGGCGGCCATGCGGCGCTTCCCGCAGCTGATGGCCGGGCTGCCGTTCCCCTTCGCCTCGCTGTACGAGCCGGTGACCGCGGACGGACAGCGGTTCGGCGTCCTGTTCGCCCTGCGCGCGGCGACCCCGGGGATCCCGGTCGGGGCCGTGGACCGGGAGCGGCTGCGGGAGGCCGCGGACCGGCTGGCCCGGGAGCTGGCCGGGCGGGCCGAGGGCGCGGACCCGGTGGTCTGGGACGGGGACCCGGTGGTCCTCCGGCCCCCGGCCGGGCACGCGGGCCCCCGCGAGGCAGTGGACCGGCTCGCGCAGGCGGTCCTGTCGGTGGACCGGCTGGGCCGGATCGGCTTCGTCAACTCCGCCGCCCAGGACCTGCTGGGCCTCGGCGAGCCGCAGCTGCTCGGGCGGGTGGTGTGGGAGGCGGTGCCCTGGCTGGGGCATCCGGAGTACGAGGACCACTTCCGGGCAGTCTTCATGTCCACCGAGCCGGTGCGCTTCGCGGCCCGGCGCGGCCGGCACCCGCCCGGGGACTGGCTGTCCGTGGCCCTGCACCCGGGACCCGACGGGGTCACCCTGATGATCGGGGCGGCCGAGAAGCCCTCGTACGCACCCGCGACGGTGATCCAGCCGGCCGTGGGCCCCGGCTCGCCGGCGGACCGGGCCTCCGCGCTGTACCGGCCGGTGGCCCTCGCCATCGCGCTGACCGAGGCGGTCACGGCCCGCCAGGTCTCGGCGGTGGTGACCGAGGAGCTGCTGCCGGCCTTCGGCGGCCGCCAGCTGGCCATCTACCTGCTGGACGAGCGGCACCTGCACCTCGCGTGGGAGACCGGCTTCCCCACGGGCTTCCTCGACCGCTTCGACGGGGTGGGGCTCGACGCCCGGCTCCCGGGCGTCGAGACCCTGACCTCGGGCCGGCCGCTGTTCTTCGAGTCGATGCAGCACCTGGCCGCCGCCTACCCGGGGATCCCGCTGGACGCCGACGTCGGAGCCCGCGCGTTCCTGCCGCTCATCGCCTCCGGGCGGCCGGTCGGCTCGTGCATCCTCGGCTTCGAAGCGCCCCGCGGCTTCAGCCCGGAGGAGCGTACGGTGCTCACCGCGCTGGCCGGGCTGATCGCGCAGGCCCTGGAACGGGCCCGGCGCTACGACAGCGAGGCCGCACTCGCCCGCGGGCTGCAGGCGGCGCTGCTGCCGCACCGGCTGCCGGTGCGCGACCACGTGCATACGGTCGGCCGCTACCTGCCCGGCACCTTGGGCATGGACGTCGGCGGCGACTGGTACGACGTCGTCGAGACGGGAGCCGGACTGCTCGCGCTGGTCATCGGGGACGTCCAGGGCCACGGGGTGGCCGCCGCGGCGACCATGGGCCAACTTCGCAGCGCGGTAAGGGCGTTCGCACTCAGCGGCAGCAGTCCCGAGCAGGTGATGAGCGGCACGAACCGGCTCCTCATCGACCTGGACCCGGGCCAGTTCGCGAGCTGCTGCTACGTGCTGCTCGACCCGGAGACGGGCGCCGCCCGGGCCGTCCGCGCCGGACACCCCCAGCCGCTGCTGCGCCACCCCGACGGCCGCACCGAGGTGCTGGACCTGACGGGCGGGGTGGTGCTCGGCATCGACGCCGGGGCCTCCTACCCGGTGACGGAACTGCGGCTGGAGACCGGGTCGGTGCTCGCCCTGTACACCGACGGGCTGGTGGAGGTGCCGGGCACCGACATCGACGTCGGGGTGGAGCGGCTGCGGCTCTCCCTGTCCGCGGCGCGGCCGACTCCGCTGACCGAAGCCGCGGACCGGTTGATCGGCGTGGCGGGCAGTACCGCGGACCGGCCGGACGACACGGCCCTGCTGCTCGCGTCGCGCACGCCGTAGCCGCCCGGCCCCGGGGCCGGGCGGGCGGACCTCAGGCGGCCCGGCCCGGGTGGCGCGGGCGTACGCGTCGCGGCGATGAAGCGGCTGGGCGCGGCCGCGACGAGCGCGGTGTCGACGAGGACCGCGTTCGGTCGCGCCGGACGGGATTCAGCGGGACAGGCTGGTGGCGGCCAGGGTGAAGGAGTGGCCCGCCGGGTCGCCGAACAGGCGGGCGTCACGCGGGCCTTCGCCGACGTCGACGGCCAGCGGGCGGGCGCCGAGCGAGACGGCCTCCCGCTCGGCCTCGTCCAGGTCCTCGGGGGCGACGAGGATGCGCAGGTGGGCCTGTTGGGAGTCCTCCGGGCGCGGCCAGCTCGGCGGCGCGTAGCCGTGGTCCCGGCACAGGGCGAGGTGGACGCCGGCGCCGCCGACGACCTCGACGATGTCCGGGCCGTCCCCCGCCCGCACTTCGGCGCCCAGCAACTCGGCGTAGAAGGCGGCAAGCGCCTCGGGATCGGCGCAGTCCAGTACGAGAATGCTCGTCTTCGCGACAGTCATGACCCGCGCTTACCCGCGGTGCCCGTCCGTACGCGGTGCGCAGGGCCTTCCCCCGCGGGCCGGGATGTCAGTGGTCCTTGGTAGAACTGGTGTCGCACCGGCCGCTCGCCGAACGGCCCGTTCACCCCTCAGGAGCAGCGCATGAGCCAGGTCGCACACCTCTCGGAGCTGGGCGGGCTGCCCGCCTTCGACTTCCCCGCCAAGGGGGACGAGCGGGCCCTCCCCGAGGCCGGCGCCGTCGCCTGGCGGGTGCGCGCCGACGAGCACGACACCGGGGAGACCTGGAGCGAGGCCTACGCCCGCTTCACGGCCGCCGTCGACACCCGCCGGGTCACCTCGCTGATCGTGGGCGTCTGGGAGGAGTCGTACGAGGTCTCCAGCGCGGCCGTCGTGTCCGCCCTCGTCGCGGCCGCCGGCGACTTCCCGCTCCTGCGGCACCTCTTCCTCGGGGACATCGAGGGCGAGGAGTCCGAGATCTCGTGGATCCAGCAGTCGGACGTCACCCCGCTCCTGGAGGCCTTCCCGGAGCTGCGCGAGTTCGGGGTGCGCGGCGGTACGGGGCTGGCGCTGGCGCCCGTGAAGCACACCGGGCTGCGGAAGCTGGTGGTGCAGACCGGCGGGCTGCCCAGGGAGGTGGTGCGCGGCGCCGCAGCGAGTGACCTGCCCTCCCTGGAGGTCCTCGACCTGTGGCTGGGCACCTCCGAGTACGGCGCGGACACCGAGGCTCAGGACCTGGCCCCGATCCTGTCGGGCGAGCGGCTCCCGGCCCTGCGCCACCTCGGGCTGCGCAACAGCGAGATCCAGGACGCGGTGGCCGTCGCGGTGGCGGGCGCCCCCGTGGTGGGGCGGCTGGAAACCCTGGACCTGTCCATGGGCATCCTCACCGACGAGGGCGCGACCGCCCTGCTGGAGGGCGGGCCCCTCGCCCACCTGTCCCGCCTGGACCTCGACCACCACTTCATCGGCGCCGACCTCCAGGAGCGGCTGCGCGCCGCGCTGGAGCCGCACGGAGTGGTCCTCTCCCTCGAGGCGGGCGACGAGGACGACTACGACGGGGAGATCTACCGGTACGTCGCGGTGGCGGAGTGACCCCGGGCCCGCCGGCAGCCCTGCCGGCCGCCGCGCCGGCGGTCGTCGGCAACCCGGCGGGCCGCCGCGTGGCGCTCTACCAGGACGCCGTGCGCGCCCGCGGCCTGCCCGCGGCCCGCGTGGTGGCCTGGCGGGACGTCCTGGACGGCTCCGCCCGGTTCCACCCGGGCGAGACCGTGCGGATCGACTCGCCGGGCGAGGACCCCGAGGTCGAGCGGCTGCTGCGCGGGGTGTCCGACCCGACCCGGGTGGAGGGCGCCGCCCGCTGGTACGACCGGTTCACCGCGGCCGTGGAGGCGGTGGCGGCCGGGGTCGCGGAGGCCGGCGGCCGGCTGCTCACCACCCCGGCCGACCTCGCCGCGCTGTTCGACAAGCGCCGGTGCCACCACGCCCTGGACCGGGCGGGGGTCCCGGTGCCGGCCTCCCCGACCTCCGGCCCCGGCGCGACGCCGGTGCGCGGCTGGGCGGACGTGCGGGAGGTCCTCGGGCGGCCCGGTTTCCGCCGGGTGTTCGTGAAGCTCGCGCACGGGTCGTCGGCCTCCGGCGTGGTGGCCCTCGAAGCGGGCGCGGGCGGCCGGTTCCGGGCGACGACCTCGGTGGAGCGCTCCTCCTCCGGGGCCCTGCACAACTCGCTGCGGGTGCGCCGGTACGAGGACGAGCGGGTGATCGGCGCCGTCCTCGACGCGCTCGCCCCCGACGGCCTGCACATCGAGCGCTGGCTGCCGAAGGCCTCCCAGCGGGGCCGTTCGGCCGATCTGCGGGTGGTGACCGTCGCGGGCCGCGCCACGCACGCCGTGGTCCGCACCGCCCGCGGGCCGATGACCAACCTGCACCTCGGCGGCGCGCGCGGCGACCTCGACGCCGCCGTCGCGGCCGTGACCGCGGCGGGAGGCAGCTGGGAACGCGACGCTCTCGCCGTCTGCGAGCGCGCCGCGGCCGTCTTCCCCGCCACCCTCTGCACGGGGGTGGACCTGCTGCCCGCCACCGGCTGGCGCGGGTTCGCCGTCGGCGAGGTCAACGCCTTCGGGGACCTGCTGCCCGGGCTGGCCGGGCTTCCCGGCTCGCCCGCCGAGGGTCTCGACACCTATGCGGCCCAACTGGCCGCCGTACACGCACCGGCACGACAGGACCACCATGCACCCCACACCGCCCGCCCCTGACATGAACGAGGTCGTCGGCCGCGACGACCTGCTGCTCGTCACCCTCGACACCCTGCGGTACGACGTCGCCGTCCGGCTGGCCGCCGAGGGGCGCATCCCGCACCTCGCCGCGCACCTGCCCGGCGGCGCCTGGGAGCGCCGGCACGCTCCGGGCAGTTTCACCTACGCCTCCCACCAGGCGATGTTCGCCGGATTCCTGCCGACTCCGGCCGGGCCGGGCCCGCACCCGAGGCTGTTCGCAGCCCGGTTCGCGGGCAGCGAGAGCACCGCCGGGCGCACCTGGGTGTTCGACACCCCGGACCTGGTGTCGGGGCTGGCCGGGGCGGGCTACCGCACCGTGTGCGTGGGCGGGGTCGGGTTCTTCAACCGAGCGGGCGCGCTGGGCTCCGTACTGCCCAGGATGTTCCAGGAGAGCCACTGGGAGCCGGAGTTCGGGGTGGCGTCCCCGACCTCCTTCGAGGCACAGGTGACCCGCGCCGAGCAGGTGGTGGCCGCGCTCCCGGCGGACCGGCGGCTGTTCCTCTTCCTGAACGTGTCGGCGATGCACCAGCCCAACTGGTTCCACCTGGACGGCGCGACGGCCGCGGCCGGGGACTCGTGGGAGTCGCACGCGGCGGCGCTGGAGTACGTGGACCGGCACATCGGCCGGCTGTTCGACGCGATGCGTTCGCGCCGCCGGTGCTTCGCGATCGTCTGCTCCGACCACGGGACGGCGTACGGGGACGACGGGTACACCGGCCACCGCCTGGCGCACGAGGCCGTGTGGACCGTCCCGTACGCCCAGTTCTCCCTGGAGCCGCCGCGACCGCGGTGCGCCCCCGCACCGAAGGAGGCGGCCGCACGATGAAGACCGGCATCAACACGGCGACTCCGTACGAGAGTTACGTGTACGCCTACCCGCACAAGACGGCGTACCGGCGGCTGGCCGAGCGGCCGGGACTGCACGGCCTGTGGGCGGACCAGCCGAAGCACGCGCTCTCGCTCTACCTGCACGTACCGTTCTGCGAGGTCCGCTGCGGGTTCTGCAACCTGTTCACCCGGATCGGCGCCCCGGAGGGGCTGACCACCGCCTACCTCGACGCGCTGGAGCGCCAGGCGGGCGCGGTCCGCGAGGCCCTCGACGGCACGGACGGCGGGCCGGTCCGGTTCGCGGCGGCCGCCTTCGGGGGCGGAACGCCGACGTTCCTGACCGCCTCCGAGCTGGAACGGCTGTGCGACATAGCGGAGAAGGGCGCGGGCGCCGACCTGCGGGCGGTGCCCCTGTCGGTGGAGGCCTCGCCGGCCACCACCACGGCGGACCGCCTCGCGGTACTCGCCGACCGGGGCGCGACCCGGCTGAGCCTGGGCGTGCAGAGCTTCGTGCCGGAGGAGGCGCGGACGGCGGTCCGCCCGCAGAAGCGCGCGGACGTGGAGGCGGCGCTGTCCCGGGTCCGGGACGCCGGCATCCCGGTGCTGAACATCGACCTGATCTACGGCATCGACGGCCAGACCGAGGACAGTTGGAGGTACTCCCTGGACGCCGCGCTCGCCTGGCGCCCGGAGGAGCTGTACCTGTACCCCCTGTACGTACGCCCCCTGACGGCGCTGGGCCGCCGGCCGGACGGGGCCGCCGAACCCGACGAGCCCGCCGAGAGCTGGGACGACCAGCGGCTGCGCCTGTACCGGGCCGGCCGGGACCACCTGCTGGCCGCCGGGTACGAGCAGGTGTCGATGCGGATGTTCCGCCTCCCGGGCGCTCCGGCGGCGGGCGCCGACGACTACGCGTGCCAGACCGACGGCATGGTGGGGCTGGGCTGCGGAGCCCGTTCCTACACCTCCGAGCTGCACTACTCCTTCGACTACGCGGTGGACATGCGGGAGATCCGCACGATCGTCGACGACTACGTGGCGCGGCCGCGGGCGGACTTCGCGCGGGCGGAGTACGGCCGGTGGATCGACGCGGACGAGGCCCGGCGGCGGCACCTGATGCAGTCGCTGCTCCAGGCGGCGGGGATGCCGGTGGCGGGGTACCGGGAGCGGTTCGGCAACGACCCCCGGGAGGACTTCCCGGCCGAGCTGGCGGCGTTCGCGGCGCGCGGCTGGTTGACGGACGACCCGGGCCTGCTCCGGCTGACCCCCGAGGGCCTCGCGCACTCGGACGCGGTCGGTCCGGCGCTGTTCTCGGCGGAGGTACGGGCCGCCATGGCCGCGTACGCGCGCAAGTGACGGGCCCGCGGGAGCCGGAGGGGGCCGCTGAGGGGATCCCGGAACGGCCGCGTCAGCTCACCGTGCTCTACCGGGGGCCGCTGGCCTCCTGCGACTACGACTGCCCGTACTGCCCGTTCGCCAAGCGCCGGGACAGCCGCGAGACGCTGGCCGCCGACCGGGCGGCACTGGAGCGGTTCGCCGCCTGGGCGGCCGGGAACACCGGCGACCGGCTCTCGGTGCTGTTCACCCCGTGGGGCGAGGGCCTGGTCCGGTCCTGGTACCGGCGCACCCTGGTGGAGCTGTCGCACCTGCCGCACGTCCGGCGGGTAGCCATCCAGACGAACCTGAGCGGCCGCACCGGGTGGACCGCCGCCGCCGATCCGGACACGCTCGCGCTCTGGTGCACCTACCACCCGGGGCAGACCCCGTACGAGCGCTTCCTCGGCCGGTGCCGGGAGCTGGCGGACGCCGGCGTCCGCTTCAGCGTGGGCGTCGTCGGCCTCCCCGAGCACCTGGAGGAGGCCCGGCGGCTGCGGGCGGCGCTCCCGCCGGAGGTCTACCTGTGGGTGAACGCGGCGGAGGGGCACACCTACACGGATCCGGAGGCCGCCCGCTGGACGGCCCTGGACCCGCTCTTCCCGTACAGCCGCCACCCCCACCGCTCGGCGGGCCTGCCCTGCCGGACCGGCGAGTCGGTGATCTCGGTGGACGGCGACGGCACGGTCCGCCGCTGCCACTTCGTGAAGACGGAACTGGGCAACCTGTACGACGGCTCCTACCGGGCGGCGCTGCGCCCGCGGGCCTGCCCGCTGGCGGTCTGCGAGTGCCACATCGGCTACGTCCACCTGGAGACGCTGCCGCTCTACGACGTCTTCGCGGGCGGCGTGCTCGAACGCATCCCGGCGGGGGGCGGTGGCATCCGGACCCTGCCGGCCGGTGCCGTGCGGCCGGACCGCCGGAGCTGTCACCCCGGGCGCCCCGCCCGGCCCGGCACGGCACGGCCGCTGGCCTGATCGCGTCTCCGGGCCTATGATCCGCGGCATGGCCGTCACCCAGCGCCTCCTGTCGCTCTCCTGTTGTCGTAGCTGACGCCTGCCCGGTCCGGGTTCCGCACCGCGCCTTCGCGTGACGGGCCGTCCCCGGGCAGCCGCTCCGGACGGATTCCGGCCGGGCTCCGGCCCCGGACTATGCCCCTCCCGGAGCTCCTCCCCCGCGGGTCGCACATCCCGCGGCCCCCGCTCCCCCGAAGCCCGGCCCCGTGCCCGCCCGGCGTCCCGCACCCCCGCGCCGGACTCCCGCGGCCCGCCGCACGTTCCGCGTCCGTCCGCCTTCCCCTTCCTTCCACGTCCTTCCACGTCCTTCCACGTCCCGCAAGGAGCCCGTCCACCATGAGCCTTCCCACCACCCTCACCGCCGGCCAGGTCCTCTCCAGCCCCGAGGAGTTCACCGTGATCGACGTCCGCACACCGGGCGAGTACGCCTCCGGTCACCTCCCCGGCGCGGTGAACATCCCGCTCGACCGGATCACCCCCTCCCTGCCCGAACTGCGGCGCGCCGCCGAGGACAAGGGCCTGCTGCTCGTCTGCGCCACCGGCGCCCGCTCGGAGAACGCCGCCCGGACCCTCGCCTCGCACGGCATCCCGTCCACCAGCCTGACCGGCGGCACCCGCTCCTGGTCGGCGGGCGGGCATGGCCTGGACTACCCCGCCAAGGGCCGCCGGTCGGTCTGGGCCATGGAGCGTCAGGTACGGGTCACCGCGGGCTCGCTCGTACTGCTCGGCCTGGCCCTCGGCCTCCTGGTGCACCCGGCGTTCCAGCTGCTCTCCGCCGGCATCGGCGCCGGACTCGTCTTCTCCGCGCTCACCGACACCTGCGGGATGGCGCTGGTGCTCGGCCGCCTCCCGTTCAACCGGCGCCGCTGAGCCCGGACCGTACCGGACTCCGGAACGGAAACGTCCACCATCCGGACCCCGCTTGTCCCAGCCCGCCCGGCAACGACAGGATGCGGCCATGGCCCCGGTACTCGTATCGCGTCGTCACGTGGATCTGCTGCGTCTCGACCATGCTCTGTCGGGCCGACTCCTCCCGTACGCACGGCTGTTGATCTCCTGATCCGCCGCTCCTGACCCCGTACGAACACCCGCGCACCCTTCGCGCGCCCCACTGACACACCCTTCCCCGGCGCGTACGGGCGACGCAGGAACGGTTCGCCGCCATGGACTCCACCGTGCAGGCCCGGATGACGGCCCTGCACGGCGGGGTCGCGGACGCGGCCCGGCTGACGGTGTCGCCGAACCTGTGGGCGGGCATCGGCCCGGGGCCGGCTGACCGAGGCCGTGCGGGTTCCGTAGCGCCGGGCGGAGTCCGCAGCCCGGGCTGATGGGGCGGCTCGCGCTACGGCGTCGCCACGGCCGCCTCCCCCCGGGCGAGGGTGAGCGCGGTGTTCACCAGGCCGACGTGGCTGAACGCCTGCGGGAAGTTGCCGAGTTGGCGTCCCGCGATGGGGTCGTACTCCTCCGCGAGCAGTCCCACGTCGTTGCGCACGGACAGCAGCCGCTCGAAGAGGGCGCGGGCCTCCTTCTCCCGGCCGATCAGCTGCAGCGCGTCGGCCATCCAGAACGAGCAGGCCAGGAAGGCCCCTTCGTCGCCGGGCAGTCCGTCGACGGAGGGACCCTCGGTGGTGTAGCGGCGGACCAGGCCGCTGCGCCCGAGCTCGGCCTGGACCGCGGCGACCGTGCCGACGACCCGCGGGTCGTCGGGCGGCAGGAAGCCGACGCGCGGGATGAGCAGGGTGGCGGCGTCGAGCTCGCGGGAACCGTAGTACTGGGTGAAGGTGTTGCGATCCGGGTCGTAGCCGTTCTCGCAGACGTCGCGGTGGACCTCGTCCCTTATGGCCCGCCAGCGCTCGATGTCGCCGGGCAGCGAGGGCTCGCGCTCCAGGGTGCGCACGGCCCGGTCGGCGGCGACCCAGGCCATCACCTTGGAGTGGACGAAGTGGCGGCGCGGGCCGCGCACTTCCCACAGACCCTCGTCGGGCCGGCGCCAGTTGCGCTCCAGGAAGTCGAGCAGGGCGAGCTGGAGGTTCCAGGCGTGCGGCTCGGCGTCGAGGCCGGTGGCGCGGGCCAGGTACAGCGAGTCGATGACCTCGCCGTACACGTCGAGCTGGAGCTGGTCCACGGCCGCGTTGCCGACGCGGACGGGGGCGGAGGAGGCGTAGCCCCGCAGCCACGGCAGGTCCGTTTCGGGGATCCGGCGCTCGCCCGCGATCCCGTACATGATCTGGAGGTCGGCGGGGTCGCCGGCGACGGCGCGCAGCAGCCAGGCCCGCCAGGCGCGGGCCTCGTCGAGGAATCCGGTGGCGAGCAACGACCCGAGCGTGAGGGTGGAGTCGCGCAGCCAGCAGTACCGGTAGTCCCAGTTGCGGACGCCGCCGAGCTCCTCGGGGAGGGAGGTGGTGGCCGCGGCGGCGATGCCTCCGGTGGGGGCGTAGGTGAGGGCCTTGAGGGTGATCAGGGAGCGGGTGACCGCTTCCTGGTAGGGGCCCTCGTAGGTGCACTGGGAGGACCACGCGCGCCAGTCGGCGAGGCTGGTCTCCAGCGCGGTGTACGGGTCGATCGGGCTGGGGCGGGGTTCGTGCGAGGGGTGCCAGGTGAGGACGAAGGCGACGCGTTCCCCGGCGGTGACGGTGAACTCGGAGCGGGTGCTGTTGTCCTCGCCCCAGGTGTGCACGTGTGGTTCGCTGCGGAACCAGACGGAGTCGGGTCCGGCGACGGCGACGCGTTCGCCGTCGACGCGGCGGACCCAGGGCACGACGTGGCCGTAGTCGAACCTCAGGCGCAGCATGCTGCGTACGGTGACCTCGCCGGTGAGGCCCTCGACGATCCGGACGACGTCGGGTGCGGTGTCGCGCTGCGGCATGAAGTCGATGACCTTGAACGTGCCGTCCTCGGTCTCCCAGTACGACTCCAGGACCAGCGCGCCGTCCAAGTAGGCCCGGCGGCTGCACCGCTCGTCGGGTGCGGCCCCGGCAGGGGCGATGCGCCAGTGGCCGTTGTCCTCTTCTCCGAGGAGCTTGGCGAAGCAGGCCGCCGAGTCGAAGCGCGGCAGGCACAGCCAGTCGATGGACCCGTCGCGGCCGACGAGCCCACTGGTCATCAGGTCGCCGATGAGTGCGTAGTCTTCGATGGGTTGTGTCATTCGTGCGCTCTTCCCGCGAATGCCCGGGGCCAATCAGCGCAGGCCCCGGACACCCTCGTGCGCGCTAGTCGCGTACGAGGAGCAGTACGGCCGCGAGGACCGCGCCGAGGGCGACGGCGAGGGCGCCGTGCGCCAGCCGGTGCGCGCGCAGGACGGGCAGGAAGCGGTCGACGGCGTACCGGCCGGGGCCGGTGAGGGCGAGGGCCGCGGCGCCGGCGGTGAGCAGGAGCTCGTACTCGATGCCCTCCGGCGCGAAGAACGAGCCGGCTCCGTGGACGGCGATGGCGTTGATCATCGTGCCGAAGAGGGCGGCCCCGGCGAGCGGGGTGAGCAGTCCGGCGGCGAGGCCGAGGCCTCCCAGGGTCTCGGTCAGGCCGGCGAGGACGGCCATGGCGTCGCCGGCGGGGTAGCCGCTGGCGGTGAAGAACTGTCCGGTGCCGCTGATACCGCCGCCGCCGAACCAGCCGAAGAGCTTCTGGGCGCCGTGGGCGGCCATGGTCAGGCCGAGGACCAGGCGCAGGATCAGCAGGCCGGTGTCGTGCGCGGGGGTGGAGGGGGCGAACGCGTGCGGGGGTACGGCCGGTGCGGCGGCCTGCGGCTTCGTCGGGGTCACGGAGGGGCTGGTCATGGGGGGAATCCTTCCGGTCGGGCGGTCCGGATGGCGGGGACGGCACTGCTCAGGTTTGTTCAAATTCGAACCGCCGAGACCCGACCCTAGGCCATTAATTCAAATTGGAACAACCCGTGTAGGCTCGCCGCATGGCTGAGACGAGATGGCTGAACGAGCGAGAGATGCGGGCCTGGGACGGCTTCCTGGCCGCCTCGGCCCTGGTGAACCGCCGCCTCGACCAGCAGCTCAAGGACGATTCCGGGCTCTCCCACCCCCAGTACGAGATCCTCGTACGGCTCGCCGCCGCCCCCGGGCGCGAGCTGCGGATGACCGAGCTCGCCAATGGCCTGATCAATTCCAAGAGCGGGCTGACCTACCAGGTCACCCAGATGGAGAAGGCCGGGCTGGTCCGCCGCCGCAGCTGCCCCTCCGACGTGCGCGGCGTCTTCGCCGCCCTCACCGACGCCGGCAGCGCCCGGCTGGAGGACGCCGCGCCCGGACACGTGGCCACGGTCCGGGAGGTCCTCGTCGACGTCCTCACCCCCGAGCAGCTCGACGTGCTCGCCGACGGCCTCGGCGAGGTCGGCCGCCGCCTGCGCGGCGGGACCGGATGAGCCGCCCCTGCGGCGCCCCGGTAGAGCGGGCCGGGAACGGGGTATAGGCGCGCCATGGACGGAAAGGTCTGGCTCACCCTGGCCGTGGTCGTCGCCATTGCTCTGGCGATCGCCGCGGTCGTACTGCTCGTACGCGTCTTCGCCGCGCGGCGGCTCCTGCTCGACGCAGGCATCCCGCTGCGCGACAAGGCCCTGTTCTGGGTCGCGGTCGTGTACACGGTCTCCCCCGTGGACCTGATCCCGGACCCGGTGTACCTGGACGACATCGGCGTCCTCATGCTGGCCCTGCGCTCGCTGCACGCCGCGGCCGGACGCCTGCCCGGCGGCATGAAGGACTCCGACCCGGCCTGACGCCGCCCGCCCCGGGGCCCGGGGACAGCACCGTGCGGCCCCGGAATCCGGGACCGCACGGTGCTCGCTCACTCGGTTCCCCGCGCGCGCTGCGCGCGCAGCGCCGCTACTTCGGCATCAGGACGGTGTCGACGATGTAGACGTTGGCGTTGGCCGTCTTGACGTTGCCGCAGACCACGCTGGACGTGCCGTTGACCTTGTAGGCCTCGCCCGAGCCCGCGGTCGTCAGCTTCGTCTTCTCCAGCGTGTCGAAGGAGCCGTTCTCCAGCTGCTGCGGCGTCAGCTTCTCGCCCACCACGTGGTAGGTGAGGATCTTCGTCAGCATGGCCTTGTCGGCGAGGACCTTGTCCAGGTCCGCCTTCGGGATCTTCGCGAACGCGTCGTTCGTCGGCGCGAAGACCGTGATGTCCTTCGCGTTGTTCAGCGTGTCGACCAGACCGGCCTGCTTCACCGCGGTGACCAGGGTCGACAGCGCCGGGTTGTTCGAAGCCGCCGTCGCCACCGGGTCCTTGGCCATCCCGTCGAACGAACCCGCACCATCGGCGGGGACGCCCGCACAGGCCGGGCCGAACGGCTTGTCCATCGCCATCGACGCGTCCGGGGTGGCGGGCTGCGAGGCGGAGCTGTCCGTGCTCGCGGTGGAGCCGGCGGCGGAGTCCTTGCCCGACTCCGAGCAGGCCGCCAGGGTGAAGGGAAGGACGGCGGCGGCGGCCACGGCCACAGCGGTGCGGCGGAAGTGAAGAGCGTTCATGGTGGCTGTTCTCCTTGGGAGTTGCTTGCTCGGCAGAAAGGGCACGGATGCGTAGACGTACGGGCGCACGGAGGTACGGACGTACGGAGGTCAGAGGAAGAAAGGGGAAGAAGTCCGGTTCAGCCGACGCCGGGCCGGGCCGGGTACCGGCCGCTCGCGCCGCCGGTTATGGTCCGGGCTCGCGTCCCGACCCGCACTGCACTGCGGGTGGGGGTCGCGGTGGGCGGAGCGCCCGCAGGGGGTCGTTCCGCGTCGCGGGAGGCCGTCGCCTCCCGGCCGCCGGGGGTGTCCGGCCGCCGGCCGAGGCCCCCCGCCGCGATCGGGGCCGGCGCAGAGGCCCCGTCCGCGGCGAGGAAGCCCCGACGGCTCCAGCCGGGCCCGATGCCGGCTGTCGCGCCCTGACCGCCCGGTACGGCGGTCAGGCGCCCGATCGGTGCGCACAGCGGCCCCGTACCGGTCGGGGCGTCCACGAGTTCGGGCGCCGGTGCGCCCTGCTCGGTGGTGCTGCGGTTGATGCTCACATCTGGTCTTCGGCGCCGCGGGCCCAGCGGATTGGCCGTTCAGCCGGACGGATGAAAATTATCTAGGCCGTTGACGTCCCTCGGTCGGCCGGGACGCCGGAGGCACGGGCGCAACCGCAGGTCAGCGGACTCCACGGGTGCGGAACTGCACGCTGATCCGGGGCCCCACGGCCCGCGCCGACTTGGGCACCGCGTGCTCCATCGTCCGCTGACAGGAGCCGCCCATCACGACGAGGTCCCCGTGCCCGAGGGGCAGGCGCAGCAGGGTGGAACCACCGCCGCGGGGGCGCAGCACGAGATCGCGCGGATCCCCGACGGAGACGATGGCGACCATGGTGTCCTCGGTGGAGGAGCGGCCGGTCCGGTCGCCGTGCCAGGCCACGCTGTCGCGCCCGTCCCGGTAGAGGCACAGCCCGGCGGTGGCGAAGGGCTCGCCGAGCTCGGCCGCGTAGTGCAGGGTCAGCGCCTCGCGGGCGTCGGTGAGTGCGGGGTCCGGCAGCGCCTCGCCCTCGCCGTAGAAGGCGAGCAGCCGGGGCACGTCCACCTCCCGCTCGTACATCTGCCGCCGTTCGGCCCGCCAGGGCACGTCGGCGGCGAGTCGCTCGAACAGCACGCCGGCGCCGGTCAGCCAGCCGGGCAGGTGGTCGACCCATGCCCCGGCGCCGAGCGGGGTCCGCCGGACGCCGACGAGCGGGCCGAGCAGGACCTCGTCCCCCTGGTCGAAGAGCGAGCCCTGGAGGCCCTGGACGGCGCACATGCCTCCACCCTACCCCCGGATCCGAACACACGCTCGAATAGCGGTGTACGGGTACCCTCGCGGCCGCACCGGAAGACGACCCCGGGCCGTCAGCGGCCGCGCAGGTTCTCGATGTCGCGGCGCTCGCGCTTCGTGGGCCGGCCCGCACCGCGGTCGCGGATGCCCACGACGGCCGCCTCGACGCGCGTGGGCGGCGGCGGGCTGTTGTCGACGAAGCAGTCCGCCGCGACCGGCGGCCCCACCCGCTTGGACACGGGACGCCGGACCACGACGATCCGCTCGCGCCCCGCGTGGAACAGCCGCACCTCATCACCCGCGCGCACCGGCTGCGCCGGCTTGGCGCGCTCCCCGTTGACCTTCACGTGGCCCGCCCTGCACGCGGTCGCCGCGGTCGCGCGGGTCTTCGTCAAACGTACGGACCAGATCCACGCGTCCACGCGCACGGTGCCCGTCGCCGCTACCTCTTCAGCCATGCCACGACTCTAGCGAGACGGGCGGAGGAATCCGGAACGACTTTTGGCGGATACGACAAAGGGCACCGCACTTGCCATGGAGATGTCCCCAAAAGAATTGCACATGCGGCACAACTGCCCCTACCTTGTCGCACATGCAGTCCTACACGATCGGCCAGGCGGCTCGTCTGCTGGGCGTCAGCCCCGACACGGCACGTCGCTGGGCCGACGCCGGCCGGGTTGCGACCCACCGCGACGAGGGCGGCCGGCGCCTGATCAACGGCCGGGCCCTGGCCGCCTTCTCCGCGGAAGTCGGACAGGGCGCCCACACCGAGGACGGCGTGCCGTACACCTCCGCGCGCAACGCCTTCCCCGGCATCGTCACGGCCGTCACGCTCGGCGACGTCGCCGCCCAGGTCGAGATCCAGGCGGGTCCCCACCGGCTGGTCTCCCTGCTCACCCGTGAAGCCGTCGAGGAGCTCGGACTGGAGGTCGGCATGCGGGCCACCGCCCGCGTGAAGTCCACCAGCGTGCACATCGACCGCGTCTGACGTCCGGAGGCGGCCGACGGCCCGACGCCCGCCCACCCCCGCGGCCGGGGCCACGGTCCGGTACCACCCCGCACCCCGACGCGCCGCCTCCCCACCCCAGTACCTCCTGTCCCGTACGTTCCCACCCGCTCCGCCGTCACCGGCGCGGGGTCACCACCGCGCGGTACCGGCACCCGGCCGGCCGCCGACCCGACCGAGGAGCACCAGCTCATGTCCCCGACCCTGACCCCGACCGGCCGCCGCGTAGCAGCCGCCGCTCTCACCGCCGCCCTGTTCGTCCCGCTGACCGCTTGCGGAGGCGGCGACGGGAAGCCGGCCGCCGACTCCTCCGCGAGCGCCTCGGACACCGGACCGGCCTCCACCGAGCCCGAGGCGGCGAACCTCACGGTGCTCGCCGCGGCCTCCCTCACCGACGTGTTCAAGACCGCGGGCGCGGCCTACGAGAAGGCCCACCCGGGTACGAAGATCACCTTCTCCTTCGCCGGCTCGCAGGAACTCGCGGCGCAGGTGAAGCAGGGCGCCCCGGCCGACGCGCTGGTCACCGCCGACACCAAGACCATGGACGGCCTCAAGGCGGAGACCGGCAACCCCACGGTCATCGCGAAGAACCGCCTGGTCATCGCGGCGGGCAAGGGCAACCCGTTCAAGATCGACGAGCTGAAGGACCTCGCCGACTCCAAGCTCAAGGTCGTCCTGGCCGCGCCCGAGGTCCCGGTCGGCCGCTACAGCAAGGAGATCCTGGACAAGCAGGCCGTCACGGTGAAGCCGGTTTCCCAGGAGCCCAACGTCCGCGCCGTGCTGAGCAAGGTCGAGCTCGGCGAGGCCGACGCCGGTCTCGTCTACAAGACGGACTCCGCCAAGTCGGGCGACAAGGTCGTCGCCGTGGACATCCCGGACGACCAGAACGCGGTCGCCTCCTACCCGGCCGCCTCCCTGAAGCAGTCCAAGAACGCCGCGGCCGCCGCCGCGTTCGTGACCTGGCTCAACAGCCCGGACGCGCAGAAGATCCTCCAGGACGCGGGCTTCCAGAAGCCGTAGCGGGCACCGCGCCGTACGGCGGAGTCCGGCGCCACCACGGGGCCGACCCGGTCCCCCGGTGACGCCGGCGCCGGGGAAGGAGCGCCCGGTCCGGGGGACGGGCAGTCCCTCCGGACCGGGCGGCGCGCGTCCGGGCGGCGCGCGTCCGGGCGGCGCGCGTCCGGGCGGCGCGCGTCCGGCAGTTGTAGCAGTCGGCAGCCATACGCTTCTCCCGCCGCCGTAACCCCCCAGCCAGGAACCCCTCATGAGCAGACTCCGCACCCGCACCCGACCCCCCGTGGCCCTCGCGCTGCCCGCGCTGCTCGCCGTCGCGTTCCTGCTGCTGCCCCTCATCGGCATCCTGACCCGTACCCAGTGGAGCGACCTCGCCACCCACCTCTCCAGCCCCGGCGTCGTCGAGGCCCTACAACTGTCGCTGCTGGTGTCGTTGTGGGCCCTCGGCCTCTCGCTCCTCCTCGGCGTACCGCTCGCCTGGCTGCTGGCGCGGGTCGACTTCACGGGCAAGCCCCTCGTCCGCTCGCTCGTGCTGCTCCCGATGGTGCTGCCGCCGACCGTCGGCGGCGTGGCGCTGCTGCTGGGCTTCGGCCGCCGCGGACTGCTGGGGCCCTGGCTGGAGGACGCCTTCGGGATCACCCTGCCCTTCCACACCTCGGGCGCCGTCGTCGCGGCCACGTTCGTCGCGATGCCGTTCCTCGTGATCAGCCTGGAGGGCGCGCTCGGCGGCCTGAAGCAGAGCTACGAGGAGACCGCCGCGTCCCTCGGCGCCCCGCCGGTCCGGGTGTTCTTCACGGTCACCCTGCCCATGGTCGCCCCGGGACTGATCGCGGGCGCCGCGCTGACCTGGGCCCGGGCGCTGGGCGAGTTCGGCGCCACCATCACCTTCGCGGGGAACCTGCCGGGCACCACCCAGACCCTGCCGCTCCAGGTGTACCTGCTGCTCCAGGACCAGCCCGAGGCGGCGACCTCCGTCTCCCTCCTGCTCCTCGCCATCGCCATGGCCGTACTGATCGCGCTGCGCGGCCGCTGGACGGGCACCCCCGTCGCCCGCACCGGCGCCGAAGCGCCGAAACCGGTCGAGGAGACCCCGCCCCCGCCCCCTCCGGGCGAGCCCGTGGAACCCGCCGGGCACGCCCCCCGTGACGGCGGCCGCTGGCCCCTGCACGCCACCGTCACCGGCTTCAACCACGTCACCCTCGACGCCGCGCCGGGCACCACCATCGCCGTCGTCGGCGAGAACGGGGCCGGCAAGACCACCCTGCTGCGCGCCCTGCTCGGCCTGACCCCGCGCGCCCATGCCGACCTCGTCCTCGGCGGCACGGACGTCACCGCGCTGCCCCCGCACCGGCGGCAGGTGGCCTGGGTACCGCAGGACGGCGCGCTGTTCCCGCACCTGAGCGCCCTGGCCAACACCGCGTACGGGCTGCGCGCCCGCCGGGTGCCGCGCGCCGACGCCCGCCGCGAGGCCCAGGCCTGGCTGGACCGGCTCGGCGTCGGGCACCTGGCCCAGCGCAGGCCCGCGCAGCTGTCCGGGGGCCAGGCCCAGCGCGTCGCCCTCGCCCGGGCGCTCGCGGCCCGCCCCCGGCTGCTGCTCCTGGACGAACCGCTCGCCGCCCTCGACCAGACGACGCGGGCCCACGTCCGGCACACGCTGCGCACCCACCTGGCCGGCTTCGGCGGGGTCTGCCTCATCGTCACGCACGACCCCGTGGAGGCGGTGTCCCTGGCCGACCGGGTCCTCGTACTGGCCGACGGGCGGACCCTGCAGGACGCGCCGCCCGCCGAGGTGACCCGCCACCCGCGCTCCCCGTGGGTGGCCCGGATGCTGGGGCGCAACGCCTGGCCCGGCACCGCCTCGGCCGACGGCCTCGCGCTCGCCGCCGGGGGCCGCCTCGTCGTCGCCGAAGCACTGCCGGAGGGGGCGCCGGCGCTGGCCATCATCGCCCCGGAGGCCGTGTCGGTGCACCGGGAGCGCCCGGGCGGCAGCCCCCGCAACGTCTGGCGGGGCACCGTGCGCGAGGTCACCGCCGTCGGCAGCCGGCTGCGCGTCCTGGTCTCCTCCCCCGAGGCGCCCGACCTGGTCGCGGAGATCACCCCGGTGGCCGCCGCCGAGCTGGGCATCGCCGACGGCGTCGAGGTGTGGACGAGCGTGAAGGCCACCGAGGTCACCCTCGTACCGCTCTAACAAGCGGGCGGGCGGTGTCGGAGGGCTCGGCTACCGTGCCCGCATGACGAACTTCGTACTGGTGGCAGGTGCCTGGCTCGGCTCGTGGGCGTGGGACGAGGTGGCCCCTGAGCTGCGGTCGGCCGGGCACGGGGTCCACGCCCTCACCCTGTCCGGTCTGGCCGGCCGGAGGGGCACGCCCGCCGGGCAGCAGACCCACGTGCAGGACATCGTCGCCGAGGTGGAGCGCCTCGACCTGCGGGACGTCGTCCTGGTCGGGCACAGCTACTCGGGCATCCCGGTGGGGCAGGCGGCGCAGCGCATCGGGGCCCGGCTGACCCGTGTGGTCTTCGTCGACGCCAGCGTTCCCGCGGACGGCGAGTCCTTCGTGTCGGGCTGGCCGGACGGCAGGTCGGAGGTTGAGGCCGCGATCGCCGGGAACGACGGCTTCTGGCCGCCGTTGGCCGCCGCAGACTTCACGGGGCAGGGGCTCGACGCCGCGCAGACCGCCCGGATCGTCTCCGGCTCCACCCCCCACCCGGGCGCCTCCCTGACGGAGCCGGCCGTGCTGGCGGGCCCCTTGGGCGGACTTCCCGCCACGTACGTCAAGTGCCTGCTCGACGGGGCGGATCCGGGCCCGGACGTGGCCCGGCTGCTGACCGGCGGGAACTGGCGCCTGGTGGAGCTGGACACGGGCCACTGGCCCATGTTCTCCCGGCCCCGGGAGCTGGCCCGGGTCCTCCTCGACGCGGCCTGAGCCCACCGGGTGGCGTCCGGCGCCGCCCGCGCCCGGCCCTGCGGTTCAGGACGGCGGCCCCGTCGACGCCCCGGTCCGGGGCAGCGGGCCGGTCGGCCGTACGGAGAGCCAGTCGCGGCCGGGGCCCGGGAAGGCGTCGGCGCCCACCAGGGTCCAGCCGGTACGGGCCGCCGCGAGGGCGAGCACGCCCTCGGAGCGTCCTGCGGCGAACCGCGGGGCGCCGACGGTGAGCACCGCGGCGCCCTTTCCCGTGGCGCGCCGGAACTCCGCAAGGCAGCGCGCCAGCAGGGCCTCCTCCTTGCGGTCCACGGTGCGCACGGAGTACCGGCGTACGACGGCCAGCGCGCCCGTGCCGGGATCCCGGGCGGCGGCCGCCAGCGCGTCCCGCAGGGCCCGTACGCGCTCCAGCCCGCCCCCGTCCAGGGTGCGGCGGGCGCTGCCGAGCGGCACGAACCGTACGCCGCGGTGCAGGAACGGCCGCTGCTCGGCTCCCGTCACCACGAGGTCGGCGCCCGTCACCGCGGGGTCCGCGCCGGCGGCCCGGACGTGCCCGGCGCCGGGCGCGACGGCGAACCGCCAGGGCCGGGCACCGACTTGGGCGCCGGTGGCCACCACGGGGTCCGGCCGGGCGGGCTCGCGGGCCGCGGGCCCGGTGGGCGGGGTCCGGGCGGCCAGGGTGTCCAGGAGCAGCCGGCCCGGACGGGTCCCGCCGGCGGCGGAGAGCCGGGTGACGGTGAGCGGCCGCTGCGGCGCGGCGGGCAGCGGGAGGGAGATCTCCCGCCAGCCGGTCCAGTCCACGGCGGGTCCGCGCACCGTGACGGCGGCGCCGTCCGCGTCGGCCAGTTCCACGGCGGGCCGGGCCCCGGAGCCGTCCCCGCCGACCCGGAGCGTCAGCGTCCGGGCCAGCTCCGGCACGGGCAGCGGCCGGGGCGGGATCGCCCAGGCCTCGGGGGCCGAGGGCGCGGCCGGGACCGGTGGCACGCCGGGCTGCGAAGGAGCGGGCGGGGCCAACGGCGCTGCCGGAGGCCGGAGTTCCAGGGCGAGCCCGGGCCCCGGATGGCCCCCGGCCGGGGCCGCGTCCGGCCCGGTCCAGGCGGTGGCGTCCTCCATCCCGGCGAGCTCCCGACTGACCAGGCCTACGCCGAGGGCCAGTTCGGCGGTGACCCCGGTGGCCCGGACGGTGGCCAGCAGCCGCCCGGCGGCCCGCGGGACGAGGGCGGTGACGGTGAAGCCGCCCCCGGCAGCGCCGGTGACGCGCCACCGCGAGCGGTCGAACCGCAGGGTCACGTCCCGGGGTTCGACGGTGGTGGCCGCGCCCTGGGCGTCGTACCCCGTCAGCACGAACGCCGCGCTCTCGCCCGCCTCCGCGAGGCCGATGCGGGCCGGCACCGGGCGCAGCCGGGCCGGCGGGCCGAGCACGTCCAGGCGGAGCGTGCCGCGGGCGGTGCCGAGCCGGGCGGACGCCGTGACGCTCCCGGCGCGCGGCGCGCGGAGCACCCCGTCCGCCCCGATCGAGCCCGCCGTGGCGGACCACCGGGGCCGGCCCGCGGCCGGTCCGAGCGCGGCGTCGTGGCCGGTGGCGGTGAGGGTGCGGGTCAGACCGGCAAGGACGCGGGCGGCTCCGCCGAGGGCGTCGACCCGGAAGGCGGTGGGCCGGCCGGGGCCCTCGGGGGCGGTGAGGACGATGCCGTTGGGCACCGGGCGCGGGCGCCCGTCGGAGGGGGTGTTCTCCAGGACGGGGGCCGCGGCTCCGCTGATCGCCGCGAGGAGGGTCGAGGAGCCGCCGCCGTCGAGGTTGAGGGCCTCGTGGGCGCCGGCCCGGTGCATCAGCCGGCCCAGCGCGGTCAGGCTGAGGCCGCCGCTGTCACGCTGGCGGCCGTCCACCGTCAGGAGGCGCAGGCGGCGCCCGTCGCGGGAGAGGCCGACCGCGGTGCGCGGCGCGGCCGCGTTGTTCGGGGTGCCGTCGTGGTCCCGCGGTACCCCCGCCACGACGAGCGGCTCCCGGCCGCCGACGGCCGCGACCGGCGCCGGGCCCGGGTCGGGCGCGGGCCGGGCCGCGACGGCGACGGGGTCCCCGGGGCGCAGGGCGGCTAGCTCGGCCGCGGCCGCGCCGAGGCCGAGCAGCAGGGTGGTGCCGGGGGCGGGACGCCGCTGCGGCCGGGCGGGATCCCGGGGCGACCGGACGGCGGTGACCAGGCCGTCGCGTACGTCGACGGCGGCGGCGCCGTCCCGGTCCGGGATCTCGGTGCCCGCCCAGGCGGCGGTGTAGGCGGCGATGCCGTCGGCGGGCGGCCGGGCCGTGTTGTAGCCGGTGAGCGGGCTGGCGCGGCCGCCCGGCAGGGTGACCCCTCCGGCGAGGCCGATCCACAGGACGCGGCCGCTGCCGTCGGCGCCGAAGCCGACGGCCCGGCCCGCTCCGGGTGTCGCCGCGTGGAGCAGCCGCCCGGCGGCGAGGCCGGGGCCGAGCGGGGCGCCGGTGCGGCCGATGTCGAAGAAGTCCCCGTTGACGGCGGCGACCACGCGTCGCCCGGGACCGGGCCGGTGCCGGGCGGCGGCCTCCGCGACGGTGGCGGCGCCGGCGCCGCCGAGGTACTCGGCCCGTACCCCGCCGCTCCCGCCGAGGTCGACGACGAGCTCGTCGATCCGCAGCCAGCGGTCGGCCTCCAGCCGGTCGTACGACTCCAGCCGGATGCCCGGGGCCACCTGGCGGCTGGTCCGGT
The DNA here is from genome assembly GCF_042717785.1 of Streptomyces sp. NPDC058619. Classification (NCBI taxonomy): domain Bacteria; kingdom Bacillati; phylum Actinomycetota; class Actinomycetes; order Kitasatosporales; family Streptomycetaceae; genus Streptomyces; species Streptomyces sp. NPDC058619. The sequence goes on along the minus strand of NZ_JBHXQN010000003.1, from coordinate 30,107 downwards.
CGGTCTCGATGCCGTCCCCGGCCCGGTCGGCGGCGTCCGCGGGAACGGACAGGACCGCGGCGAGTACCACGGCGAGCAGCAGCGGGAGCACGGGCAGCAGCGGGCGGGGGTTCGACACCCGGGAAGGATCGTCCCCCGGACACCGCCCGAACGTCGCGAACCGGGCGCGGACCCGCACGTTCAGCCGTTCGGGCGCCCGCCGAACCGCGTGGACGCCGACGCGGGGACGACATGGGTTCATCGCTGCCCGCTTGGTCGGCGGGCGCCGCTTCCCACCCGGAACGATCCCGTGGGAGGGGCCACCGTCCTGTCCTTCAGCGCGCCCGGCTCACCGGCGCCGCCGCCACCCGGCCGACGTCGCTCCCCTCGGGGACCCGTCCGCGCCGCCGCGGTTTCCCGTGGAGCCCTCCACCGGCCCCGCGCCCGCCTCCGGTGTGCCGCTGTCCCCGCAGGGCCCCGCGACGGCCGTGGGCCTGCTGCTCTGCGTCATCGGCTCGACCACGTGTACGGGTGGACGCCGGCCGAGAAGAGGCTTACGGGTGCTCTGGATGCCACGGTTCCCCGGCACGGCGGTTCCTCCCGTACCGCACGGCGAAGCAGACCCAGGAAGCCCGTTACCCCGCTCGGCCCGGACGGCGAGTGCTCTGCGCCCCGACGGCGGTCATGGCCTCACGCGGCGGCTTCCGGTGACCCCTCCGGCCCGGCGAGGTCGAACTCGCACCACACGCGCTTCCCGCCGCCCCGCGGCTCCACGCCCCAGGCGTCCGCGAGCCGGTCCACCAGGAGCAGGCCGCGCCCCGACTCCTCCCAGTCCCCGGCCTCGCGCGGCCGGGGCAGGGCGCTGCTGGAGTCCTCGACCTCGAACCGGACCCGCCCCTGCGCCGTCAGCCGCAGTCCCACTTGGGCGCCGCCGTCGGTGTGGACCAGGGCGTTGGTCATCAGCTCGTCCGCGGCCAGCTCGATCTCGTCGGCCCGCTCCCCGGCACCCCAGGCGGCCACCGCCGCCCGGATCAGGTGCCGGACGGCCGTCGGGGCGTCCTTGTCGCCCGGGTCCAGGCGGTGGCGCAGCGGGCCGCCGCCGCGTGCGTCGGGCGTGCCGCGCCGGCGCAGGACGAGCAGGGCCATGTCGTCGCCGCCGCCCGCGTCGCCGACCAGGTCGCAGAGCACGTCGGCGAGTTCCTCCACGTCGGCGGGGCCGCCGTGGACGGCCTCCATGAACTCCCGCATGCCCGTGTCCGCGTCGCTGCCGGGCCGTTCGATCAGGCCGTCCGTGCAGAGCAGCAGGGTGTCGCCGGGGTGGAGTTCGAGGCTGGTGACGGGGTATCCGGAGCCGGTCGCCGGCCCCTCGTGCGGGGCGGCGTCCCGTGCCGGCAGGCCGAGGGGGAGGCCGCCGGCCACCTGGATGCGGTGACAGCTCCCGTCGCCGCGCCGCACGACCGGGTCGAGGTGCCCGGCGCGGACCATGCCGAGCGTCCCGGTGTTCAGGTCCACCTCGGCGTACGTACAGGTGGCGAACCGTTCCGTCTCCAGCTCGCGGAGGAAGGCCGAAGCCCGTTCCATCGCCGCGCCGGGCGTGTGCCCCTCGGTGATGTAGGCGCGCAGGACGATCCGGAGCTGTCCCATGACGGCGGCCGCGTCCGTGTCGTGCCCCTCCACGTCGCCGATCATCACGCCGACCCGGCCCTCGCCGAGCGGGATCACGTCGTACCAGTCGCCGCCGACGTCCCGTCCCATCCGGGCGGACCGGTACCGTACGGCGATCCGCGCGCCCGGCACGTCCGGGATGCGGCGGGGCAGCATGGCGCGCTGGAGCCCTTCGGCGAGGTCGTGCTCCTGCTCGTAGAGGATGGCGCGCTGGAGGCTCTGGGCGATGCCGCTGCCGAGGGCCATCAGCAGGTTCCGCTCCTCGGCGGTGAAGTCGCCGTCCCGCGTGTAGAGGAGCCCGAGCGCGCCGATGGGACGCCCCTGGGCGATCAGCGGCAGGTAGACCCCGCTGCGCACGGCCAGCGGCTCGATGTACGGCCAGAGCTGGGGGTAGCGCCGCTGGAACTCCTCCCGCGAGGCGAGGACCACCGGCTGCATGGTCCGTACGACCTCGCTCATCGGGAACTGCGAGTCGATCCGCGTGTACTCGATCTCCGGGACGTACGAACCGAGCTGCCCCTCCGCTACCAGGTGGATGCGGCCGCCGTCGACGACGCCGAGCATCACGCTGACCGCGCCGAGGTGTCCGAGGGCCTCCGGGTCCTTCAGGGTGTCCGTCACGTCGTTGACGGTGCGCGCGTGGGCCAGGATCGCCGTGGTCCGTTCGACGACCCCCGTCATCCGCCGCCGCCCCTCGTCCCGCTCGCCGGCGGCGCCCGGTTCGCCCGGGTCGTGGGCGGCGTCGCGGAGTATCCCGATGACGCGGTACGGGCGGCCGTCGCGCTCCCGCAGGACGTGGCCCTGGAGGTGGGTCCAGGCCGGGGAGCCGTCCCGGCGGCGGCTGCGGACGTACGCGCCGTAGTGGCTGCGGCCGTCCTTCAGCGCCTGCGCGACCCGGGCGTCGAGCCGGGCCGCCTCGGCGGGCGGGATCCGCAGGCCCAGTCCGGCGGGCGTACCGGGGAATTCGTCCGGCCGCAGGTCGAGCACCTCGAGGGCGGTCGGGTCCAGGTGCATCCGACCGCTGTCGAGGTCCCAGTCGAACGTGCCCATGCGGTTCAGTGCGAGGCTCGTGTCCGGCCGCGCGGGCCAGCCGACTTCGGGGTTCTCTCCCCTTCGGCCCATGGAGCAAGGGTCTCACCCCAGCCCGCCGGTGTCCCAGCGGGGCACGGGGGATCGACGGCGGTGAGGGCGTCGCCACCGTGCCGGTCGGGCCCGACGGGTCGTTCTCGCTCGTGCGCTTCCAGAAGAGCAGCGCCTTCGCTGGAACCCCGCCTACGGGACGGGCGGGGCGGGGGCGGTACCGGATTCCGTGGCGGATTCCGTGCCGGTTTCCGTGCCCGAGGAGGAGGGCGGTCCGACGGGTCGGCCGGACGTCGCCGTTCCGGTCGGAGTGCCGCTCCGGTCGGTCAGCCCCGGCTTCTGCTGCGCGCCCGTCGGGGTGTCGGTGTCCGTGGGGGTGCCGGTGTCGGTGGGCGTGCCCGTGTCCGTGGGCGTACCCGTGTCCGTGCGCGTGCCCGTGTCCGTGGGCGTACCCGTGTCCGTGCGCGTGCCCGTGTCCGTGGGCGTACCCGTGTCCGTGCGCGTGCCGGAGTCCGTCGGCGTGCCCGTGTCGGTGGGCGTACCCGCGTCCCGCTGCCGGTCGGTGTCCGTCTCCGTGGGCGTGTCCGAGTCCGTCGGGGTACCGGTGTCCGTGTCGGAGGACGGGCCGGTCGGAGTGTCCGAGTCGGTCGGCGTACCCGAATCCGTGTCCGTGGGCGTGTCCGTGGGCTTGCCCGTGGGCTTGCCCGTGGGCTTGCCCGTGGGCTTGCCCGTGGGCTTGCCCGTGGGCTTGCCCGTGTCGGACGGCGAGCGGGAGGGCGGGGCCGTCGTCACCGGAGGCGTCGGGACCACCGGCGGGTCGATGCGCCGGTCGGGGGCCGGCTTCGCACCCCGGTCGCGCTCGTACCAGCGCTCGTCCTCGTGGTCGTAGATCACGATCTTGTTGACGATCTTGACCGAGGGCGCGATCACCACCACGTTCAGCGGGTGGTAGGCGCTCCACGGCTGCCCGTACCGCTTCGAGTCGGGCTTCAGGGGCACCGGCTCCACCAGCGGGTTCCCGCAGGCGCACCGCACCCGCGGCACGCCCCGGTCGTCCACCAGCACGGCCGTTCCGGCTTGGAGCACGGCCTGATAGGGGGTCGCGCGGCCGTCCTTGTAGCCGTGGTTGGTCACCCGGGTGTCCAGACGCAGCCGGACCGGCGTGAGGGCGCGCAGGTGGCCCGGTACGGCCGCGGGCCGGATGCCCAGGGCCTCGGCGAACGCGCTGTTCTTGGCCGGCTCCGCCCCGAGCACCCGCACCTGCTTCTCGACGTCGCAGCTGGCCAGGTCCTGGGTACCGCCGTACAGGCCGGGCTGGGCGCCGCTGACGGTGCGAGTGGTGGTGGTGGTGGTGCCGGTGGTGGGCACGGGACCCGTGGGGGTCGGCTGGGTTTCCTGGGCGCCCGGCGCCGTCGCGGTGGACTCGGTGAACGGGTCCTGCCCCGCGGAGCCCGCCGGCTGGAGGAAGACCTCGCCGCCGGTGGCGGTCGGCGTACCGCCGGGCCGGGTCAGCACCACGATCAGCGCCACGGCCGCGGCCACCGCCACGAGTGCCGCCGCCAGCCGGGGCCCGGACCGCCACCGGGGCCTTCCGGGGGGCCGCCCGCCGGGAGGCTGCCCGGAAGGGCCTGAACCGCCCGGAGGAACCGGGCCGGACGGACCGCCCGGGCCCTCCGGGGGCGGGCCCTGCCGGCCGCCCGAGAGCGGCCCGGACGGAGGACCGGCGGGGCGGTCGGACGGCGGTATGCCCGAAGGTTGCGTGGTCACGGATGCCCTCCGTACGCAGAAGTTCCGGTCCCGGCTGGACGCTCTGCCCGTAGACCCACCCATACGGGTGCATTCCTTGCAGTATCCGGGCACCCGTCACTCCGCCGCGCGGCCGGGTGGGCCGTTCAGGTGGTGGCCGTACACGGGCGGTGCCTACCGTTGCAGGGTGAGCCGTACGCCGATGGCACCGCCGACCGGGGCTTCCTCCGCGGGGGCGTGGCGTGACGCGCTGGTCGCCGTCGTCGCGGGATTCGTGGTGATGACGGTGGTCGGCGCGGCCGGGCTGGCCTGCGCCGGCGCCGGTGACCTGCCGGAGGGCGCGTTCCCCCGCGTGGTCGCCGCCGTCGTCGTACTGGCCGCCGGCGGGTCGGTCGAGGTGTCGGGCGGGGCGGGCTTCCTCGCCGGCGCGGACGCGAGCCTGGCCCTCATGCCGCTCTCGGTCAGCCTGGCCGGAGCCCTTACCGCCGGCTTCTGCTTCCTGCGTCCCCTGCACAACCGGGCCGTGGCCCGCCCGCGCGAACTGGCCGGACGGGCACTGCCGTTGGTGGTGTTGTGGCTCCTCGCGCTCACCGGCGCCTCGCTCCTGGCCCGCCAGACCTTCGGGATCTCCACCGGTGACTCCCCCGTCGGCGAGATCGGCGAACTCCTCGACTCCGCGCCGACGGTGGGATTCCGCGCGGCCGTCCCCGCCACGCTCCTGTTCGGACTGCTGTGGATCCTCGGCGTGTTGCTGGTCTGCCTGCTGGTCTCCCGCCGCGCGCCGCTGCCAGCCGGTCTGGTCCGCTTCCACGCGGCGGTGCGGCCCGCCGCGTTCGCCACGGTGGCACTGCTGCTCGCGTACGTCGTCCTCGGCGTCGGCGTCGGGCTGGTCGTGGCCGCGACCCGCGGCCACCCCGGGCAGACCCTGGCCGTGGTCCTGCTCGGCCTGCCGAACCTGGTCTGGATCGCGCTCACCCTCGGCTTCGGCGGGGCCTGGCAGGGCCGGGTGGAAGGGCCGTTCGGGCTCCCGGTGCCGCAGGTGCTGGACCAGGTCCTGCGCCGCCCCGACCTGTCCCCGGTCGACGTCACCTCGCTCGCGGAGCGGGACGCCCGGGCCTGGTGGCTGGTGGTGGTCGCCGCCGTCCTGCTGCTGGGCGCGGGCGTGCTGACGGCCGTACGGTCCCCCGCGCACGTCCGCCCCCGGCAGCACGCCCTGCACCTCGGCGTGGCTCTGGCGCTGGCGACGCTCGCGGTGTGCCTGCTGGCCGGGGTACAGGCCCGGTTCGGGCTGTCCCTCCTCGGCATCGGCGCCGTCGACGGCCTCGGCGGCCGGGTCGAACTCACCGCTCTGCTGGGGCGCACGGTGGGCCTCGCCCTCCTCTGGGGCGCGGTGGCGGGCTTCCTCGGCGCCCTGCTGGCCCGCCCCCTGCACCGGCGGGGCCGCGTCGGCGAACCGGCCGGCGCCCGGCGGTAGCCCGGGGCCCGGTCCCCGTGGCCGCCCTGCCTCCCCGCCGACCGGTCACGAGCGCCCGTGGAACACGGGGCCCGCCCAGTGCGGCGGGGGCGGGGGCGGCCCGGTCGGGGAACCCGCACGGGTCCGCGGCGGCCGGGGGGCTCCGGCGCCCGCCCGGCGCAGGGCGCCGGTGAACTCCAGACAGCTGCCCCACCGGTCGTCCGGCGACTTGGCCAGCGCCTTCGCCAGTACCCCGTCCACCTCCGCGGGCAGGCCGGGCCGGCGGGAGGTCGGCGGTGGCGGCGGGTCGTACTGGTGGGCCCAGAGCAGGGCCATGTCGTCGTCCCGCTGGAACGGCGGCCCGCCCGCCAGCATCTCGTAGACCACGCACCCCAGGCTGTAGACGTCGCACCGGCCGTCCACCGGCTTGCCCGAGATCTGCTCCGGCGCGACGTAGTCCAGCGTCCCCACGAACTGTCCGACGCTCGTGAAGCCGGTCAGGGACAGCGACTTCTTCGTCAGCCCGAAGTCGGTGAGGTAGACGTGCTCGGGGTGTTCGCTGTCGGTGCCCGCCGCGACCAGGACGTTCCCCGGCTTCACGTCCCGGTGGACCAGGTCGTGGGCGTGCGCCGCGTCCAGTGCGGAGGCCACCTGGCCGGCGATCCGGGCCGCGGTCTCCACCGGTAGCGGCCCGGTCCGGTCGAGCAGGGCCCGCAGGTCCTGCCCGGCGACGTACCGCATCGCGATGTACAGCAGGCCGTTCGTCTCCCCCGCCTCGAAGACCGGCACGATGTGGGGGTGGTCGATGGCCGCGGCCACCTTCGACTCGTGCGCGAAGCGCTGCCGGAAGGTGTCGTTCCGGGCCATTTCGGGGGCGAGCAGCTTCAACGCCACCGTCCGGTCCAACCGCAGGTCCCGGGCCCGGTAGACGACGGCCATCCCGCCGCGCCCGATCTCGTCCTCCACCCGGTACCCGGCGATCAGCTGCCCGCGCAGGTCCGACGGGCGCCCCGCGACCGGCCCCGCGACCAACCCCGCGACCGGATCCGCGTCCCGGCCCCGCTCCGGGCCCGTCACCGCCCGCCGCCTTCCCGGGCGGCCCCGGGCCGGCCGTCGGGGGCGTCTACGACGCGGGTGGGCTCGTGCCCCGGCGCCCCTCCCGGAGCCCCCGGCCGGACCGGGCCCGTGCCCGCCGCGCCGTCCGCCCCCGCCTCCGCGTCAGCGTCCGGCTCCGGCGGGGCGCCCGGTCCGGCCACGACCGCGTACGTCGCCAGTCGGGTGCCGTCCCCGTACAGCCAGCGCCCGGCGGCCTCGTCGTACAGCCAGACCGACTCCCCGTCGATCACGATCCCGGCGCGCAGTCCGCGTACGGACGCCCGGAAGCCCTCTCCGTCCGCCTGCCCGGACGCCAGCACGTCGACGGCCCGCCGGTAGCGGTCCAGGGCGTCGGCGCCGCGCGCGAGCAGCGGCCGGGGGTCCTCGGCCCGGCCCGGCGGCCGACCCCCGGTCGTCGGCGGCGGCTGCGGTACGGCGACCAGGAGCCGCCCGTCCACCCAGGCGGACCAGCCGTTGGCGCACAGGATCTCCCCCCACTCCGCCCGCCGGGAGAGCAGCCGTACGGGAAGGAAGGGGTCCAGGGGCACGGTGGGCCGGGACGCGTCGGGGGTCTCCCAGGCGGGCAGCCCGTCGTGCGGCACGACGTGCGTCGGCCGGAAGTCCGCGGCGCCCCCGGGGTCCGTCGTCGGATTCGCCATCGGGCCTACTTCCGCATGATCGCGGGTTCGTGGCGCCGCAGCAGCCGGACGACCAGTATCCCGAACAGCACGGACAGGGCGGCCAGCATCCCCATGTTGAGCAGCCACACCCCGGCGCTGTGCGCGAACAGCGGGTCGTCGGTGAGGGTGCCGGGCACGATGGCGCCGAGGTCGATGGTGCCCGCCATGGCCCCGAGCGCCCACCGGGAGGGTACGAGCCAGGCCAACTGCTCGATGACGGGTACGCCGTCCAGCTGGAGCAGCGCGCCGCAGAAGACCACCTGCACGATGGCGAGGAGGACCAGCAGCGGCATGGTGACCTCCTCCTTCCTGACCAGCGCGGAGACCAGCAGGCCGAGCATCATCGCGGTGAACGACAGCAGCGCCACGGCGAGGGTGATCTCGACGAGGGGTGGCAGGAACACCCCCCGGCCGCCGGGTGCCTCCAGTTTCACGCCGAAGAGGCCGACCAGGGTGAGCACCACCGCCTGGGCCACGGTGACGGCGCCGAGCACCACCACCTTGGACATCAGATAGGCGGAGCGCGACAGTCCGACGGCTCTCTCGCGCTGGTAGATGGTCCGTTCCTTGACCAGTTCGCGCACCGCGTTGGCGGCGCCCGTGAGCACGCCGCCGACACAGAGGATGAGCAGGGCGTTGATCGCGGTCTCGGCGGTGAGCGCGCTGCCCGCGAGGGCGCGGGCCATGGCGCCCATCACGAACGGCAGCGCGATCATGATGGCGAGGAAGGTCCTGTCGGCGCCGAGCGCGGCCGCGTACCGCCGGACCAGCGTGGAAAGCTGTGAGCCCCAGCTCTGCGCCTTGGGCGGGGCGGAGACGAAGCCGCCGGTTCCCTCCGGGCCGTCTGCGCCGTCGCGCCGCGGCGTCCGGGACGCGGCGGCGGCGTACTTGCGGTACGACGCCGAGACGGCGTACTCGCCCGCCCAGTCGCGGCCCCGGTGGTTCTCGAAGGCTTCGAAGGCCTCGGGCCACTGGGTGTAGCCGAAGTAGTCGAGGGTCTCCCCGGGCGGCCCGAAGTAGGCGATGCGCCCGCCCGGGGCGAGGACCAGGAGGCGGTCGCACACGTCCAGACTGAGGACGCTGTGGGTGACCACGATGACGGTGCGGCCGTCGTCGGCGAGGCCGCGCAGCATGTGCATCACGGAGCGGTCCATGCCGGGGTCGAGCCCCGAGGTGGGCTCGTCCAGGAAGAGCAGCGAGGGCTTCGTCAGCAGTTCCAGGGCGACGGAGACACGTTTGCGCTGGCCGCCGGAGAGGCTGTGGATGGGCTGGTCGGCGCGCTCCCGCAGGCCGAGTTCGCCGATGACCTCCTCGACCCGGGCCCGGCGTTCGGCCTTGGCCGTGTCCTGGGGGAAGCGCAGTTCGGCGGCGTAGCCGAGGGCGCGGCGGACGGTGAGCTGGGCGTGCAGGATGTCGTCCTGCGGGACGAGGCCGATACGGCTGCGCAGTTCGGCGTAGTCGCGGTAGAGGTCGCGGCCGTCGTAGAGGACGGTGCCGCGGTCGGCGGGGCGCAGGCCGGTCAGGGCGCCGAGGAGGGTGGATTTGCCGGCGCCGCTGGGGCCGACGACGGCGAGCAGGCACTTCGCGCCGACGGGGAAGGAGACGTCGTCGAGGAGGGTCTTGCGGCCGCGGTCGACGGCGACGGTGAGCTGCTGGACGTCGAGGGAGACCTCGCCCGTGTCCACGTACTCCTGGAGCTGGTCTCCGACGAGGCAGAACACCGAGTGGCCGATGCCGACGAGGTCGCCCTCGGCGAGGCGGGCGGTCCCGTCGACGGGGGCGCCGTTGAGGTAGGTGCCGTTGTGGCTGCCGAGGTCGGCGATCTCGTACGTGCCGTCGGCGCGGGCGCGCAGTTCGGCGTGCCGGCGGGAGACGACGAGGTCGTCGACGACGAGGTCGTTGTCGGGGGCGCGGCCGATCCGCACGGCGGTGCGGGCGGGCAGCGGACGGACGGCGGTGGGCTGCCGGAACGTGCCGGTCAGGGCCGGGTCCGAGACCCGGGACGGCCGGGCGGCGGCCGGTACGGCCGGCAGCACGACGGGCCACGCGGCGGCGGGCGGCGCAACGGGCGGCTCGGCGGCGGGCGGCTCGACCGCGCGAGGGGCGGCGGGCGGCTCGACCGCGGAGTCGGCGGAGGGCGCGGCGGGCGGTGTCGGCCCGGGCGCGGGCGGTGCCGGCCCGAGCAGCAGCGCGCGCGGCCCGTCGGCCGCGTGGCCGAAGCGCAGCTCGCTGCCGGGCCCGACGCTCCACTCGTGCACGCGGCGGCCGTCGGCCCAGGTGCCGTTGGTGCTGTCCGCGTCCTCCACCGTCCAGTGGTCGCCGTCGGGCCGCAGGACGGCGTGGTGCCAGGAGACGCGGGCGTCGTCGAGGCAGATCTCGCAGAGGGGGTCCCGGCCGACGTGGTAGATCCGGCCGGGGCTCATCGCGGTGGAGCCACGGTCGGTTTCCAGGACGAGCTCGGGCGCGGTCGGCACTCCGGGGCGCTGGACCATGAGCAGATTTTCCCACGATCCGGCCGACCCGGCACCGGTCGCACATCACCGCAGGTCAGAGCCGCGTTATGGGTAATGACAACGGTCCCCGTTGCAGCCTTTGCCCATCGCGCCGGGGTGCGCTTCACTTCACCCGACGGAACCGGACACACGGGTGACGCGATGAGACGGGGGACCCATGAGCGGCCACGACCACGATCACGGCGACGCACACGGAGGGCACGGCCACGGACCCGGCGGACACGGCCACGGCGTGTCCGCCGACGCCGACCGGCGCTGGCTGGGGATCGCGCTCGGTCTGATCGGCGCGTTCATGGCCGTCGAGGTGGTCATCGGCGTCATGGCCCACTCGCTGGCCCTGATCTCCGACGCCGCCCACATGCTGACCGACGCCGTCTCCATCGTCCTGGCCCTGATCGCGATGCGGCTGGCGGCCCGCCCGGCGCGCGGCGGCTTCACGTACGGCCTCAAGCGCGCGGAGATACTCTCCGCGCAGGCCAACGGGCTGACGCTGCTCCTGCTGGCGGTCTGGCTGGCGTACGAGGCCGTGCGGCGGCTGGCCGACCCGCCGCCGGTCGAGGGCGGGCTCGTCCTGGTGACGGCCTTGGCGGGCATCGTCGTCAACGTGGTCGCGGCCTGGTGCATATCCAGGGCGAACCGGTCCTCGCTCGCCGTCGAGGGCGCCTACCAGCACATCCTGAACGACCTGTTCGCCTTCATCGGGACCGCCGTGGCCGGTCTGATCGTGCTGACCACCGGCTTCCGGCAGGCCGACGCGATCGCCACCCTCGTGGTCGTGGTGCTGATGGTGAAGGCGGGCTACGGGCTGGTCCGCGAGTCCGGCCGGATCCTGTTGGAGGCCGCGCCGGCCCACGTCGACCCGGACGCGGTCGGCGACCGGCTGGCGGGGCACCCGCCGGTCGCCGAGGTGCACGACCTGCACATCTGGACGATCACCTCGGGTCAGGCGGCGCTCTCGGCGCACGTGCTGGTGGAGCCGGCGGGCGACTGCCACGCCGTGCGCCGCGATCTGGAGGGGCTGCTGGACAAGGAGTACGGGATCACGCACACCACCCTCCAGGTGGACCACACCCAGGAGTCCCTCCTCACCGTCGGCCGCGCCGGCGAGGAGCCGTCCGGCGACCCGCACTGCGCGGACGCGCACGGCCCGGTGCACCGCCAGGGTCCGCACGACCACTGACGGCCGGCCGCCGGTCCGCGGGAATCCCCGGCCGGGCGTCACTGGGACGGTCCGGTCCGGGGCATGGATGGACCCATGACGCACAAGCGCAGTGCCGGGCTGTTCCTGTTCCGCCGCACCGGCGGCGAGGACGCATCCGGCGTCGAGGTCCTGCTCGGGCACATGGGCGGTCCGCTCTGGGCCGGGCGGGACGACGGGGGCTGGGCCATCCCGAAGGGCGAGTACGGGCCGGACGAGACGCCGCGGGACGCGGCCCGCCGGGAGTTCACCGAGGAGATCGGGCTGCCGCCGCCGGAGGGCCCGTACCTGCCGCTCGGCGAGGTGCGGCTGACCAGCGGCAAGCTGGTGACGATCTGGGCCGTCGAGGCGGACCTCGACCCCGCGCTCATGGTGCCCGGGACGTTCTCGATGCAGTGGCCGCCGCACTCCGGGGAGGTGCGGGAGTTCCCCGAACTGGACCGGGTGGCCTGGTTCGCCCCGGAGGTGGCCGAGAAAAAACTGATGACTTCTCAAATTCTCTTCCTGGAGAGGCTGTTGGTGCTGCTGAAGGGTTGACCCGACCTTTACTTGCCAGCAAACCCCGCCTGCATGGACATCGCTCCTGCGACGACCGTCGTGCTGGTGGGCAGTGGCGCCCGGCTGTACGGCCGCCGCCTGACACACCCCGTACGGACGGGAACCGGCCGTGGCGGAATGCGTGTCCCAAGGGGTGGCCGCCCGACGACCGGGCGGCCCGGGGACAGGACGCCGTCACGGCGCCGAGGGGCGTGAACGATGAACCGTATGTGGACGGTCCCCGGCTACACGGAGGTCCGGGAACTGGGCTCGGGGGGCAGCGGCCGGGTGGTGCTCGCCGTCCACGACGGCACGGGCACGGCGGTCGCGGTGAAGTACCTCGGCGACCGGCTCCGCGAGGACCCGGCCTTCGTCGGGGAGTTCCGGGCCGAGGCGCGGCTCCTCGGCGGGCTGCGGACCCCGTACGTGGTGGGGCTGTACGAGTACGTGGAGGCGCCCGGCGGCGCGGCCATCGTGATGGAGCTGGTCGACGGCATCTCGCTGCGCGCGCTGCTCAAGCAGTCCGGGCGGACCGACGCCGAAGCCGCGTTGGTGGTGCTGAAGGGCTCCCTGCTCGGTCTGGCGGAGGCGCACCGAGCGGGGGTCGTCCACCGGGACTACAAGCCGGAGAACGTACTGGTCGCGGCGGACGGCTCGTCGAAGCTGGTGGACTTCGGCATCGCGGCGGGCCGCGGCACCACGCCCGGCGTGGCCGGAACGCCCGCCTACATGGCCCCGGAACAGTGGCAGGGCCGTCCGGCCTCGCCCGCCGCCGACGTGTACGCGGCGACGGCGACCTTCTTCGAGTGCCTGACCGGCCGCAAGCCCTACGACGGGGAGAACTTCGCGGAGCTCGCGGTCCAGCACATCGAGGCCCCGGTTCCGGAGACCGAGGCCCCCGAGCCCGTACGCCCGCTGATCCGGCGGGGCCTGGCCAAGCAGCCGGAGCAACGGCCGGAGAACGCCGAGGAGTTCGTGGCGGAGCTGGAGGGCGTGGCCCTCGCCGCGTACGGGCCGCAGTGGGAGGAGCGCGGGCAGCGCAAGCTGGCGGCGCTGGCCGCGCTGCTGCCGCTGCTGTTCCCCTCGGCCGGGGCCGCCGCCCAGGGCACCACGGCGCTGGCCTCGACCACGCTGGGCGGCGGCTCCGGCTGGGCTCCCGGCCGCGGCGGCTGGCTCGCGACGGGCGTGGCACTGGTCCTGGGCGCGGTGCTGCTGTTCACGACGGACGCGATCGGCAGCACCCCGGGCGGGGCGTCGGCGCTGAGCGCGTTCGCCACCACCAGCGCCGCCCCGCCGGGACCGGGCTCGCCGACCGGGACCGCGGACCCGTCCGCATCCCCGGGCCCCTCGGCGTCGGTGAGCCCCTCGCCGTCGCCGTCCGCGTCGCAGTCCTCCTCCCCGTCGCCGTCCGCGTCCCCGTCACCCGGCGCGACCACGACGGCGCCGACCCCGACGCCGGGCGCCACGGCCGAGCCGACCACCGGTGCCACGCCCACCCCCACGCCCACGCCGACCCCGACGCCGACACCCACGCTGAAGGTCACGAAGCTCGACGTGTCGCTGCGGCCCGGCGTCTACCAGGGGCAGGCGACCGTCTCGCTCGCCACCCGGGGCACCGGCCCCGTCACCGTCGTCCTGCAGTGGTACCTCGGCGACGCGGCCGGCGAGCTCTCCGTGCCCGACGGCACGGACACGGTCGTGGTCCAGTCCGGCTCCGTGGCCCCCGTGGTGCGGTCCCACGTCTTCACCCGCGGACGCGGCTGCTACGGCGGGGTCCGCGTCACGACCGAGCCCGCCGCGGCGAGCGGCTCCGCGTCGGACTCCCAGTACCTGCCGCGCTGTCAGGGGCCCGCCCGATGAGCGGGCCCCGCGCGCCCCGGGACGACGAGTACAGCGCCACCGTCCTCGGCAGCCACTGGATCTCCGGCCCGCCGGAGCCGGCCGGGGTCGTCCCCGACCGGGTCGAGGGTTCCGTGCTGCGGTTCGGGCCCGGGGTGACGGCTGCCCTGCCCGCGCCGTTCCCCGTCACCGCGGGCGCGGCCGCGCCCCGCGGGCGCCGGGCCGCCGGGTTTCGCAGGTACGCGCTGGCCGTGCTGGTGCTGGTCGGCGTGCTCGCGTACCTCGGCTGGCAGCGGTACGGGCCCGCCCTGGAAGTGCGGGACGTGGCCGTGACCACCGCGGCCGGGGGCCCGTCGTGCGACACCGCGGCCGACGTGGTGGCCCTCGTACGGACCAACGGGCGCGAGGGCACGCTCGCCTACCGCTGGATCCGCAGCGACGGCACGCGCTCCGAGCAGCTGACCGAGCGGGTGCCGCGCGGGCAGCGGGAGGCGCGGCTGCACCTGCTGTGGACGTTCCGGGGCGCGGGCAGCTACCCCGCGAAGGCCGAGCTGGAGCTGCTGTCGCCCGGGCGGCGCACGGCCGCGGTGGAGTTCACGTACCGCTGCCGGCCGTAGCCGGCCGGCCGTTCGGCCCCGTGACGGGTCCTGTCGGCCGTCCTTCCGGCCGGGGCGGCCGGGGCCGTCCGGGGCCGTCCGGGGCCGTCCGGCCGAAGCGCGGGCCCCCGGCCCGCTGGTTGACTCGAAGGTGTTGACGAGGGCGCGCAGGGCGCCCTCCGGCACCGCTGCGTGTCACGCTCCAGCCGGCGATACACCCCAACCGGAGCGTGGCCGTCCCGCACGGATGCCAAGTCCGCGCGGGAGGCCCGCAGCCGCTTTGGGGAGTGACTGCGGGCCGCGTGCCGTCCCCCGCCGCAACCGGGGGACGGAGCACTGAACCCCGCGCGGGGTCAGAACCGGGCGTGCGCCGTGATGTCCGCCTCGAACTCCCCCGTCATCGCCGGGGTCACCGTGGGCCGGCACTGCCGGACCGCCTCCAGGTAGTCGCCGGTGGTCGCGCCGAGCTGCGCGGCCGCCGCGCCGCGCGCGCCCACCGCCTCCAGGTCCCGTTCGAAGGACACCTGCGCCGCGATCCGCGCCGCGTGCTCGATGTCGGCCGGGGTGAACAGCTCGGTCGCCGCCACCAGGGCCGCCACGTCGACGTCGGCGCGCCCCGCCGTGTACCGGGACCAGATCGCGGCCCGGGCGACGGCGTCGGGGGTGCCGATCGGGATCAGGTAGTCGAAGCGCCCGGGCCGCAGGAAGGCCGGGTCCAGGGAGCGGACCGAGTTGGTGGCGCAGACCAGCAGCCGCTCGTCACCCTCGCGGAACCGCGGTATCAGCTTCAGCAGCTCGTTCGTCACCCCGTGGATGCCGCCGGGCTGCGCGGGCTCGGTGCGCCGGGGCGCGATCTCCTCGACCTCGTCGATGAAGACGAGCACCCGTTCCAGCTCGGCGATCCGCGCGAAGGCGTCGCGCAGCGCGGCCGCCAGGTTGCCCTCGTCGGCGAGGCGGGACGGCAGCAGTTCGACGAACGGCCAGCCCAGCCGCGAGGCGATCGCCCGGGCGAAGGTGGTCTTGCCGGTACCGGGCGGCCCGAAGAGGGCGATGGCGCGCGGCGCCCGCACCCCGTGCGAGGCGGCCCGCTCCGGCTCGGCGAGCGGCAGGACCACGCGCCGCTCGATGAGGTCCTTCTCCTTCTCCATCCCGGCGACCCCGGTCCACAGGTCGTTGGGGAGGAAGCGGCCGCCGAGGTCGTCCAGGAGGCCTGCCGCGGGTCCGTGGAGCGGCTCGGTCTTCTCGAAGTACGCCACGGCGGGCTGCCGGGTGTATCCGGCGTTGAGCAGACCCTCGCCGAGCAGGTCCTCCTCGGGCAGGACGTACGCGATCCTCCCGACGCGGGCGGCGATGAGCCGCCGCTCCAGCTCGACGAGCAGCGCGCTGGCCAGGCCGCGGCCGCGCCAGCCGGCGGCGATCGCGATGCGCATCACCCAGGCCCGCTCACCGGTGACGCAGGCGAGGGCCGCGCCGATCGGGACGCCCTGGTGGACGGCGACCACGCACGGCTGCCGGTCGGTGAGGGCGCCGATGCACTCGGCGAGGGAGAAGACGGACTCCTGGCCGAGTTCGGCCGTGGTGTCGATCAGGTGGACCACTGCGGCGAGATCGCTCTCGCGGTAGTCGTGGATGAGCCAGTTCACCGGGTACCGCCCCTCGTTCGTGCTCCTGCGGTGAGGCTAGGGGCGGGCGGGCCCGCCGCTCACGCTCCGCGGTGCACAACAGCAGGTCCGCAAACCGTCCGTGTCGTCCATAGACTCGTGCTTTCCGCCGAAACGGATCCTCGGAGCACCCGGCGCGTTCATCGCATCCGACGACTCCCCCACCGCCTGCCGCCGCTCTGCGCTGCTATGACCCGGTTTCACATCCGGTTCACGCGATTCACAGCAGATTCATACGGAACTACGGGCTCCGGACAAAGGTTCGCCGGGCAGGGTCGGAACATGATCCCGCGCATGCGTTCCCATCCCCGTGCGGCCGGACGGGCCCGCGCCCGCGCCCGGCAGGCGTCCCGGATCGTGCTCGTGCTGGCCGCGCTGACCGCGCTGCTCGGCGTGGCCCTGCCGGACGCCGCCCCCGACCGGCCGCTCGGCGTCACGGCGCGGGCCGTCCCCGACGCCACGGCGAACCGGGTGGGCGCCCTGTTCACGGACGGTCTCGACGGAGGGCACTTCTGCACCGCCGCGGTGGTCCGCAGCGACGACGGCGATGTGATAGCGACCGCCGCGCACTGCCTGGGCGACCCGGACAGCACCTTCTTCGCGCCGGGCTACCGGGACGGCATCGCCCCGTACGGCCTCTGGCGGATCACCGGCGTGCAGGTCGCCCGGGGCTGGACGGACGGCCAGGACCCGGACGCGGACATCGCCTTCGCCACGGTGGCTCCGGTGGACGCCGGGCAGTCCGGGCCGGTGGAGGACCTGGTGGGCGGGTTCCCGGTGGCGGGCGACCAGTCCGGGGAGGCCACGGTGGAGGTCGTCGGCTACCCGCGCGCGCTGGACGCCCCGCTGCGCTGCGCCAACACCACCGACCTGATCTCGCCGACCCAGCGCCGGATCGGCTGCCCGGACCTCAGCGGCGGCACCAGCGGCAGCCCCTGGCTGGTCAACGGCGCGCTGGCCGGGGTCCTGGGCGGATACGAGGGCGGCGGCACGGTTCCGGAGGTCTCCTACAGCGCGGTGCTGGGCGACGGGGCCACGGCGCTGTACCGCGCGGCGGCGGCCGCGGGCTGACGCCCCCGCCGGACGCCGCGCTCCGTACGCCGGCCCGGGCCCGTACGCCGGCCGGGCGCTCGTACGTACTCCGTACGGCCCTCAGGCACCGCCGGCGGGCCGCTCCTGCGGCGCGGGGACGAACGGCTCGAACCAGGTCGGCTCGTCCCGCAGCGCCCGGTGGATCCGGTCGAGGGAGAACTGCTCCAGCGGCGGCAGCGCGTCCACCTCGAACCAGGCGACCTCCAGCGACTCGCTGTCGTTGGCGCGGGCCTGCCCGCCGGTCGCCCGGCAACGGAAGGTGATGTCCTGGAACTGGCAGACGTCGCCGTTGGGGTAGGTGACCGGCGCGAGCATCTGCACGAGGACCACCCGCTCCGGCACACACGTCACCGCCGTCTCCTCGAACACCTCGCGCACGGCGGTCTCGGCCGGCTGCTCCCCCGGCTCGGAGATCCCGCCGACCACGGACCACCGCCCGGTGTCGCTGCGCCGGCCGAGCAGCACCCGGCCCCGGTCGTCGAGGACGATCGCCGTCACCCCGGGCAGCAGGAGCAGCTGGTGGCCGGCGGTGGCGCGGATCGCGCGGATGAAATCGGGTGTGGTCATCCCCCGACCCTACGAGCCGGGACCGACGGCTCCCGTTTCAGGCGGCGCGGCGGGCGCGGAACCGGAGTGTCGCGGTCCAGCCGAGGCCGGCCGCGGCGAGGACGAGCAGCGCGTACTCCGGCAGCGGTCCGACGACGGTGGCCGGGGTGCGGGTGGAGCGCAGCGGGATCTCGGCGACGAGCGCGTCCGCGGTGAACATCTTCGTCTCCGAGACGACGCTGCCGTCGGGGCGGATCACCGCGCTGACGCCGCTGGTGACGGGGACGAGCACGGTCCGGCTGTGCTCGACGGCGCGGACCCGGTCCATGGCCAGCTGCTGGTAGGTCATCTGGCTCCGGCCGAACGTGGCGTTGTTGCTGGGTACGGTGATGACCTGGGCCCCGGCCCGGACCGTGGAGCGGACGGCGTCGTCGAAGGCGGCCTCGAAGCACGTCACCATGCCGACCCCGCTGCCCGCCATGTCGAAGACGCCGGGCTCCTTGCCGGGGCCGAAGTCGCGGCGGACCCGGTCCACATCGGAGCTGAAGAGCCGGACGAAGGAACGCATCGGGATGCGCTCGCCGAAGGGCTGGATCTTGCGTTTGTCGTAGGTCTCGGTCGGGCCCTTGGCCGGGTCCCACAGGATCATCGTGTTGCGCAGCGGGCCGGTCTCGGGGGCAACGACGGCGCCGATGGCCACGGGCACGCCGATCGCCTTGACCGCCCGGTCGATGACGGCGCGGGCGTCGGGCTCGGCGTAGGGGTCGAGGTCGGAGGAGTTCTCCGGCCAGACGACGAAGTCGGGCTTGGGCACGCGGCCGGCCTTGACGTCCTCGGCGAGCTGGACGGTGCGCGCGGCGTGGTTGTCGAGGACCTGGCGGCGCTGGGAGTTGAAGTCGAGGCCGAGGCGCGGCACGTTGCCCTGGATGAGGGCGGCGACGACGGTGCCGTCCTCGGCCGCGTCGGAGACGAGCGGGCGGGCGGCGAGGCTCGCACCGACCGGCAGGGCGACGGCGAGGGCGGCCAGCGCGGCGGTGGCCCGGCGGGGGTGGCTGCGGGCGGCGCGCAGGACCTCGTAGAGGCCGAATCCGCACAGGGCCACGCCGAAGGAGAGCAGCGGGGTGCCACCGAGCGCGGCGAGCGGGGTGAAGACGCCGTCGGCCTGCCCGAAGGCGAGCTTGCCCCAGGGGAAACCACCGAAGGGGGCGCGGGCCCGCAGTGCCTCCCCGGCGACCCAGACGGCGGCGGCGAAGAACGGCCAGGCGGGAAGCCGGCTGACGAGGGCGATCCCGAGGCAGGTGAGACCGATGAAGGCGGCTTCGAGGGCCGTGAGCGCCAGCCAGGGGACGGGGCCGACCTCCTCGCCGGTCCAGCTGAGGAGCGGCAGCAGGTACCCGAGGCCGGCGAAGAACCCGAGGCCGAAGCCGGCGCGCGCGCGGCGACCGTGGAGGGAGCCGGCCAGCAGGGCGAGGGCGAGGGGGGCCAGCCACCACAGGGGGCGGGGCGGGAAGCTCAGGTACAGCAGCACGCCGGCGAGCGCCGCGAGCCCGGCACGCGCCCAGAACTCCTTCCGGCTCCCCTTTCCGGGGAAAGCGGCGGCTTCGGTTCCGGTGCCCGCTGCGGTCCGGCCGGCGGGCTGCGCGGGCTCGCTTCCGGCCGCGCGGGTGACACTGGTGCTCATCTGGCGGAGTGTACGGCCCCGGGGGCCGACCGCCCGTAAAGGCCGGCGGGCAGGCGCCGCGGAGGAGCCGGTCGGCCGCGCGGGGCGGGCTCCCGCGGGTGGCGGGAGCGGGACGGCGGGCCGCTGCGGGGGTGAACCCGGCAGCGGCGGCGGACCGGGCGTCGGCCGGCGGTGCGCGGTTCAGCGGGCGAGGGACCGGAGGTGGGTGCGGATGACCCGGACCGCGTTCTCGGCGTCGTCCACGGTGACCGTGAACAGCTTTCCGTCGCCGAGCCGCAGCTCCAGCCCCTCGCCGCGGCGAACGATGACCGCGGTGCCTTTCTCGGGCCGCCACCGGTAGCCCCAGCCGCCCCACTGCTGCGGGGTGATGCGGGGGACGAACTCGGCGGAGGCGACCTCGGCGAGCCGGATCTTGCGGCGCGGCAGTCCGATATGGCCGCAGCGCACTTCCAGGGCTTCGGAGTCGACGGTGACGGCGACGTGCACGAAGGCGAGGGTGCCGTAGAGGATGAGCAGACCGACGGCGAGGCAGCCGACCACGGACATGAGCAGCGGCACGATGCCGGCCGACCAGGAGTTGTCCACGGCCAGCTCGATGCCGAGAGCCAGGCAGGCGGCGCCGGTCGCGGCGAGCAGCCACTGTGCGCGGTTGGAGGCCCGGCCCGTCCAGAGCGGACCCGGTGGGTGACCCGTCATGTGTAGCAGCGTACTCACCTTCCGCATGCGCGCCACTGCCTCTCGCCCAGCCGGTCCCCCCGAGGCCCCGCACCTGCACCGGCCCGCCCTCGACCCGAACCGAACGTGAGGTTCCAGGGTCCTGCCATGATGTGCGAGGACGCAGTGCGGATCGTTCCGGCGCGGTACCGCAACGCGGTGGCGCCGCACGTCAGGCGGCCGACCTACCCGCCACCTTCTCCTCTACGCGCCTTTACGCGCCCTTACGCGCCTCTCGCGCGAGCCTTCGGTGCCGTGGAGGACGTCCGGCTGGAGCGGCCCCTTCCGCCTCCCCCGCTGCGCTGGGCGGGACCTCGGTCGCGCTGCACGTGTGCGTACCGGACGCGCTCGCCCGGCCCGCCGCCTCACCGGGGCAGTGGGAGCGTAGGGGTCGGCGGGGCCGCAGGATCTGGAAGGCTTGGCCCCCGGCCCGCGGGCCGCCGTACGAAGCGGGAGGCTCCGTGAGCGAGCAGGACGACCGGATCGACCGGGTGGTGGGAGCCGTAGTGGGTTCGGCGGCGGGCGACGCGCTCGGCGCACCGTACGAGTTCGGCCCCGAGGGGCAGTTGACCGCGCGCGGCGAGGAGATGCGCGGGGGCGGCGGCTGGGATCCGGGCGAGGCCACCGACGACACGCAGATGGCGGTCCTGGTCGGCGAATCGCTGCTGGAGCACGGCGGCCTCGAACTCCCGGACGTCTTCCGCCGGTTCCAGCGCTGGGCGGCCGGAGGCCCGAAGGACATCGGCCTCCAGACCGAGGACGTGCTGACCAACGGCGAGCCCTGGGACCTCGCCGCCGCACTGCACTTCCAGCTCAACGCCCGGGCGGCGGGCAACGGTTCACTGATGCGGGCGTCGACCTCGGCGGTGTACTTCGCCGCGGCCGGGCGGGAGGCCACCATGGACGCCGCCCGGCGGATCGCGGCACTGACGCACGGCGACCGGGCGGCGTGGGAGGGCACGGCCGTCCTGCATGAGCTCGTACGGGTCGCCCTCGACGGTGCCGACCCGCTGGCCGCCCTCCCGGCGACGCTCGGCCTGGTGCGCCCGAGCGCGCGCGAGCGGTACGAGCGGGTGCTCGCCGCCGACTGGCACCCGGGCCTCGCCACCGAGTTCAACGGGGCGGTGTGGCCCTGCCTGGGCTCGGCGGTGTGGGCGCTGCGGACGACCACCGGCTTCGCGGAGGCGGTGCGGGCCGCCGTGGACCTGGGCGGCGACACCGACACGGTGGCCGCGGTGACGGGCACCCTGGCCGGGGCCCGGTACGGGGCGGCGGCGATCCCGCGGCACTGGACGGACCCGCTGCACGTTCCCCTGCCGGGCTTCGGGGGCCGGGTCCTGCGCGCCGAGGACCTCCGCGAACTGGCCCGGCGGCTGGCGGCGGCCGGCGCGGGAGACGGGTAGGGCCCCTACGGCCGCTCGAAGGCCTGGAGCACACCGCCGACCGAGAAGCACAGGGCTCCGCACAGCGTGCTCCAGTTGGCGATGTCGGACCGACCCCGGCGGGCACTGAAACGCCCCCTACCGGGCCGTCGCGCACCCGCCGCTCACGCGACGGGCGCACGCGTCCGGCCACCGCGGAGCGACGGGCCCCGGGCTGTAGGACGTCAGCGCGGCGAGGTCAGCGGACGGCGGCGGGGCCGCGTGCTTCCCGGCCCGCGAGGAGCCGTCCCTCCGCGTACCCGAGGGCGGCGGCCGGCAGGGATCCGGGGCGGCCGCTGCGCAGCACGGTCAGGCCGCCGGTCGCGGCCAGCGCGGGCTCGGGACGGGCGCCGATGCGGCGCAGCGCCTGGACGGCCACCGGCTCGGCGGACCCGTGGAAGACGAGGTCGGCGCCGCCGGTGCGGGCGGCGAGGGCGACCCGGATGGCGGTCTCCACCAGCTCGTAGTGGGTGCAGCCGAGCACCACGTCGGTGACGTCGGCCGGGGTGAGTTCGGCGGCGGCGGCGACGGCGGCCGTCACGGCGGCGCCGTCGGCCGCTTCCACGGCGTCGGCGAGGCCGGGACAGGGCACCTCGGTCACCCGCGCCCCGGCGGCGAACGCACGGATCAGCTCGCGCTGGTACGGGCTGCCGGTGGTGGCGGGGGTGGCCCAGATCGCCACCCGCCCCCGGCCGGCGGCCGCGGCGGGCTTGATCGCGGGGACGGTCCCGATGACGGGGATCGCGGGTTCCAGCGCGGCCCGCAGGGCGGGGAGGGCGTGCACGGAGGCGGTGTTGCAGGCCACGATGAGCGCGGCGGGCCGGTGGGCGGCGGCGGCCCGCGCCACGTCGAGGGCCCGCCCGGTGAGGTCCTCGGGGGTCCGCGGGCCCCACGGCATCCCGTCGGGGTCGGAGGACAGCACGAGATCCGCGTCCGGCCGCAGCCGCCGTACCGCCGCGGCCGCCGCGAGGAGGCCGATTCCGGAGTCCATGAGCGCGATCTTCACCCCGTCACCTTAGTCGAAGCCCCCGCAGGACCGGCCTCCGACCACGGCGGCGGACCCACCCGCCGGAGCCGCGCAGGGCGCGCGGCCCCGGACCGCGGGAGGCGCCCCGTACCACCGCGGGGCCTCCGCCCCGGAGCCCCCGCTGCGGAGGTTCGCCCGGAGCCCGGCACCGGCGACGAGGCCGCTCCACCGCCCGGCCCCGGCCCCCGGGCCCGCGCACGCCACCCCGACGCGGACGGGCGCCGGACCCCGCGCCGCCGGCCCCCTCGGGAGACGCGCCGGGTCGGGGCGCCGCCGGGTGCGGGACACGGCCGTCGGGGAGCGGCACACTGCCGGGATGGGCCTCCTCACCGCCGCCTGCGCGGCCTACGCCTCCCTCGCCGCCTGGCTCTGGCTCACCCTGGCCCAGGGCATGTTCTGGCGCACCGACGTCCGCCTCCCCCCGCGCTCCGCCCCCGCCCGCTGGCCGTCCGTCGCGATCGTGGTCCCGGCCCGGGACGAGGCCGGGGTGCTGCCCCGGAGTTTGCCCTCGCTCCTCGCGCAGGACTATCCCGGCGACGCCGAGGTCATCCTGGTCGACGACGGCAGTACGGACGGCACCGCCGACCTCGCCCGCCGCCTGGCCGCCGAACAGCCCGGGCTGCCCCTCACGGTGGCCTCCCCCGGCGACCCGGCCCCGGGGTGGACGGGGAAGCTGTGGGCGCTGCGCCACGGCATGGCCATCGCCCGTACCGCTCCCGCGCCCGAGTACCTGCTCCTCACCGACGCGGACATCGCGCACGAGCCCGACAGCCTCCGCGAGCTGGTCGCCGCCGCGACCTCCGCCGACCTGGACCTCGTCTCCCAGATGGCCCGCCTGCGGGTCGCGAGCCCGTGGGAGCGGCTCGTCGTGCCGGCGTTCGTGTACTTCTTCGCCCAGCTGTACCCCTTCCGCCGGATCAACCGTCCCGGCGCCCGTACCGCGGCCGCGGCCGGCGGCTGCGTCCTGCTGCGCACCGAGGCGGCCGTCCGGGCGGGCGTGCCCGACTCGATCCGGCAGGCCGTGATCGACGACGTCTCCCTGGCGCGCGCCGTCCAGCGCTCCGGCGGCCGCATCTGGCTGGGGCTGGCGGAGCGGGTGGACAGCGTGCGCCCTTACCCGGCGCTCGCGGACCTGTGGCGGATGGTCTCGCGCAGCGCGTACGCCCAACTCCGCCACCAGCCCGCGCTGCTGGCCGGGACGGTGGCGGGCCTGGTGCTCGTGTACATCGTGCCGCCGGCCGCCCTCCTCGGGGGCCTCGCGGCGGGGCGCCCCGCCGTCGCCTGGGCCGGAGGGCTGGCCTGGCTGCTGATGGCCGGCACGTACCTGCCGATGCTGCGCTACTACCGCCAGCCGGCCCTGCTCGCGCCCCTGCTTCCGTTCACGGCGCTGCTGTACCTGCTGATGACCGTCGATTCGGCCGTCCAGCACTACCGGGGCCGCGGCGCCGCCTGGAAGGGACGTACCTATGCCCGTCCCCGCGACGCCTGAAACGGCGAACTGCCGCCCGGCCCAACATCGTCCGAGGTCACGGCATTGTGACGCTGCGTCAGCACGAAATGGGTGCAGCGCACAACCAGCAGGTACGAGTAGGGGCGAGGTGGGACGGAAGTGGTGAATCGTGCACGTGAACGCCAAGTGACAGCCGTGGTCCTGACCTGCGAATATGCAGGTCAGAGCGGTGTTCGCCCAACCTCGCTATGGACCACGTGAAGTCGTGGGCTTAACTTAGGTCCCATGACCTCCCCCCGCTCCACTTATGGCGGCGGTTACTACTCCGCGCCCTCCTTCCCGGACACCCCCATCTACGACTCCCTCGTCGCCGAACGCGGCACTCCGCAGATCGCCCCGATCCGCGTCCCGGCCGCCTACGAGTCCCCGAGCGCCGGCTACTCCACCGGTTACTCGAACGGTGGATACCTGCCGGCCCTCGCGTCGGCCCTGCCCGCCCTGCCGCCCGCACCGCAGCAGCACGCACCCGCGTACGGCTACCCGTACCAGCAGCAGGCCGCACCGCAGCCGATGCCGCTACAGCAGGCGCCCGCCCCGTACATCCCGCAGCAGCAGCCGATGGCAGCCCGCGGCGGGTACGTGCCCCAGCCGCAGCCGCAGCAACAGCAGCCCCGCCCGGTCGCCGCGTCCACCGGCTACGAGGCCATGCGCCCGGCCGCACCGCGCCCGATGCAGGCTCCGGCGCCCGCGGCCACGTACGAGGACCCGTACGGCCGCCCGTACCAGGGACGGGGCTACTGACGGGGCCGTCGAAACCCGCTGGGGCGGAGGAGGCGGGGGCTGGCAGGATGCCCCCATGCCGAACATGCGCGTCCAGTCGCTCCACGTCCACCCCGTCAAATCGGTAGCGGGGACCGCTCCCGACGCGGTGGCCGTGGAGCCCTGGGGTCTGTCCGGGGACCGGCGCTGGGCACTGGTCGACACCGGGGGCGCCGTCATCACGCAGCGCCAGCAGCCCCGGCTGGCCCTGGCCGCGGCCCGTCCGCTGGACGGGGGCCGCATCGGGCTGTCGGCACCGGGCATGCCGGAGCTGGTCGTGGAGGTGCCCGCGCCGGGTCCGCCGGAGCCGGTCCTGGTGTTCGGGAAGAAGGTCGAGACCGTGGTCGCGGCGCAGGACGCCGCGGCCTGGTTCAGCGCGTACCTCGGGGTGGGGGCGCGCCTGGTCCACCTGGACGATCCGGCCGTGCGCCGGCCCGTGGACCCGGACTACGCGCTGCCGGGCGAGACGGTGAGCCTCGCCGACGCCTACCCGCTGCTGATCACCACCCTCGGCTCGCTGGACGCGCTCAACTCGCTGATCGCGCAGGGAGACCATCCCGCGGAGGGGCCGCTCCCGATGAACCGGTTCCGCCCGAACGTGGTGGTGTCCGGAGCCGGCGCGTGGTCGGAGGACGGCTGGCGGCGCATCGTGATCGGCGGCGCCGAGTTCCGCGGGGTCCGCGAGTGCGGGCGGTGCGTCGTCACGACCACCGACCAGGCGACGGCGCGGCGCGGCAGGGAGCCCCTCAAGACGCTGGCCGCGCACCGCCGGATCGGCAAGTCCCTGGCGTTCGGGAGGCACCTGGTCCCGGTGCGGCTGGGCACGGTGCGGGTCGGCGACGAGGTACACGTGCTGGAGTGGGACGAGGGAGGGGCCCGGGAGTGACGACCGGAGCGACCCGGGCGCCTGGAGCGACCCGGGCGCCGCGGACGCGGCGCCCGGGGGGCCCGCCGCCGGAATGACACCTTCGGGGGGCTCCTGGCCGGGGTTGGAACCAACCTGCCGCGCCGCGCCGTTGGATCAGTCAGGACAGGTGGGCACCCGTGGGGACTTCGACACCGGATCGGGTGACACATGTCTCGCGCGTCCCGGAATGCGGGTCCCGGGGGCATGCGGGAGGCTTGGACGCGCAGGCAGGCGGAAGCAGGGGGAGCCGGACCGTGCGGACAGCGATGGGTGTGTGGCGTTGGCGGCGCAATCCGCTGCGCCGGCCGACCGACCTCGTCGAGGCGTGGGTGGCCTTCGGCGCGGTGGTGTGTTTCCTGCTGGTGGCCCCGGCCCTCGGCTGGGCCGTCGGCGCGCGGGTGGACGGGACCCTTCAACGGGCCGCGAACGAGCAGCGGCAGGAGCGCCACCTCGTACCGGCGGTGGTGGTCCGGCCGGCTCCCGAGCCGGCCGGGGACGCCTCGGCCGACCCGTCGGCGCAGCGGACGGCCCCGCGGCGGACGCAGGTCGTGGCCGCGTGGACCGGGCCCGACGGCAGCAGCCACGAGGGCACGGTGCCCGCCGCGGAGGAACCGCCGCGGACCGGCGACCGGTTCCGGATGTGGACCGACGGGCACGGCCGGGCGGTGGGGCAGCCGCTCGACCCCTCCGCCGCCGCGTTCCACGCGGGGACGGCGGGGCTGGCCGCCGCCGTCTGCGCGGCCGCGCTGGTGGAGACCGTCCGGCGGATGGTCGTACGCAGGCTCATGCATCGGCGGTACATACGACTGGACCGGGCGTGGGCGGCGGCCTGGCCCGACTGGGGCCGGGCGGGCGCGGGAAGTTGACCTGGCGCCCCACCGGCCCCGCGCGCGCTACGGTGGAGCGGCCGGTCCGGGCGCCCTCGGCCGCTCCACCCCGGTGGGCCGCTCCCAGCGCCCCGACCGGCCCCGGCGAGTACGAAATGTTCTACGGGTACGACAGGTTCGACGGTTCCAGTGACCGCGGTGTCAGTGGCCGCGGTGGCTTTCGACGGTTTCAGTGGCTTCGGCCGCGTCGACAGCGCGAGTACGAGGGCGGGGGCACGACAGCACCATGGCTCAGGGCACGGTCCAGGTGACGCACGGCGGGGCATCGCGGTGGCGGCGCCGATCCGGTGAGTATCCGACGCTGGCCGCCGCACTGGCCGTCGCGGGCGACGGGGACGTGCTGTCCATCCCCCCCGGCACCTACCGGGAGAACCTGGTGGTGCTCCACGCGGTGACCCTGCGCGGTCCCGAGGGCGGTCTGGGGTCGGTGCGGATCGCGCCTCCCGACGGGGTCGCACTGACCGTGCGCGCCTCCGCCGTGATCCAGGACCTGCACCTGGAGGGCCAGGACCGGGCCGCCCCGGCGCTGCTCGTCGAGGACGGCGCCCCCGAGCTGACCGACCTGCGCGTGAGCACCCGCTCGGCGGCCGGCATCGAGGTGCGCGGCAGCGGGGCGCGCCCGCTGGTGCGGCGCTGCACCGTGGAGAACCCGACCGGGGTCGGCATCGCCGTCCTGGACGGCGGCGGCGGGGTGTTCGAGGAGTGCGAGGTCGTGGCCGCCGGGCAGAACGGCGTCTCGGTCCGCGGCGGCGGCCGTCCCCGGCTGGAGCGCTGCCGGATCCACCACGCCACCGGCGCGGGGATCGCGGTCACCGGCGAGGGCTCGGGCCTGGAGGCGCTGGGCTGCGAGGTGTACGAGATCAAGGGCACCGGCGTGCAGATCGCCGCCCGGGCCACGGCCCGGCTCACGGACTGCTCGGTGCACCGCACGTCGACCGACGGGGTCACCCTCGACACGGACGCGGTGCTCACCCTCGCCGGCTGCGACATCCACGACATCCCGGAGAACGCGGTGGACCTGCGCTCCCGGTCGGTCCTCACCCTGAGCCGCACCACGGTGCGCAGGTTCGGCCGCAACGGCCTGTCGGTGTGGGACCCGGGCACCCGCGTCGACGCCGAGTCCTGCGAGATCCACGACAGCACGGGCGACTACCCGGCGGTGTGGATCAGCGACGGGGCCTCGGTCTCCCTCGACTCCTGCCGGGTGCACGACGTGCCGGACGCGCTGTTCGTCCTGGACCGGGGCTCGCGCGTGGACGTGGTCGACAGCGACCTGTCGCAGGTCCGCAACACGGCCGTCTCGGTGAGCGACGGCGCCACCGCGCAGCTCGACGACTGCCGGATCCGGGAGGCCGCGACCGGAGCCTGGTTCCGCGACCACGGCAGCGGCGGCACCCTCGCGAACTGCACCATCGACGCGGTGCAGACGGGGGTGATCGTGACCAAGGGGGCCGACCCGGCCCTGGAGCGGTGCACGGTCACCTCCCCCGCCGAGGCGGGGTTCTACGTGTCGGCGGGCGGCCGCGGCACCTTCACCGCCTGCCGGGTGACGGGCAGCTCCGGCTTCGGCTTCCACGTGATCGACGGCTGCCGCACGACCCTGAAGGGCTGCCACACCGAGCGCTGCGCGCGCGGGGGCTACGAGTTCGCCGAGGACGGTCCGGAGGCCGAGGACTGCACGAGCGACGAGCCCGGCCCCCGCCTGGCGGCCCAGTCGGGCCCGGGTGCCGGCTCCGCCGGGGCGCGGACGGGGACCCGTACGGTCACGGCCGGCGGCGTCGCCGCCCCGGCGCAGTCCCCGTCGGCGGCGGAGGTGCCCGTACCGCGGCCCGGGGAACCGGCGGACGGCGCGGAGGACCCGCCGCCGGCCGCCCGGGGCTCCGGCGAGGTGCTGGGGCAGCTCGACGGGCTGGTCGGCCTGGACAGCGTCAAACGCGAGGTGCGGGCGCTCACGGACATGATCGAGGTGGGCCGGCGGCGGCAGCTGGCCGGACTCAAGGCCGCCTCGGTCCGCCGGCACCTGGTCTTCACCGGCTCCCCCGGTACCGGCAAGACCACGGTCGCCCGGCTGTACGGGGAGATCCTCGCCTCGCTCGGGGTGCTGGAGCGCGGCCACCTCGTCGAGGTGTCCCGGGTGGACCTGGTCGGCGAGCACATCGGGTCCACGGCGATCCGTACGCAGGAGGCCTTCGACCGGGCGCGCGGCGGGGTGCTGTTCATCGACGAGGCGTACGCGCTGGCGCCGGAGGACTCGGGCCGCGACTTCGGGCGCGAGGCGATCGACACCCTGGTGAAGCTGATGGAGGACCACCGGGACGCGGTGGTGGTGATCGTCGCCGGGTACACGGCGGAGATGGACCGCTTCCTCACCGTGAACCCGGGGGTGGCCTCGCGGTTCTCCCGGACCATCACGTTCGGCGACTACGGGCCGCAGGAGCTGCTGCGGATCGTGGAGCAGCAGGCCGAGGAGCACGAGTACCGGCTCGGCGAGGGCACGTCCGGGGCCCTGCTGACGTACTTCACGGAGTTGCCGAAGGGTCCCGCCTTCGGCAACGGGCGTACCGCTCGCCAGACCTTCGAATCGATGGTCGAGCGGCACGCGGGCCGGGTGGCGCAGCTCGCGGAACCGAGTACGGACGACCTCACCCTGCTCTTCCCGGCGGACCTCCCGGCGCTCCCGGCCCTGCCCGCCCTGCCCGCTTCCCACTGAGGCGCGGGGCGCCAGCGGGGAGGGGCGGCGGGGGGGGCACTGCGCCTGCGGCACCGCGCTTCCGGGGGCGGACATCTGACGGGCCGCCAGCTAGGGTGGCGGACACGCCGTCCGCACACGCGTTCCCGACCCTGGGGGTACCGACATGACTCACCGACTCCGTCCGGTGGGGACGGACTTCACCGAGGACGCCCCGATACGGCTTAGGTTCACGGCCGTAGCCTCGGCGGCACCCGCCGTGGTGTACCAGGCGCTCGCGGAGGACGTCACGGGCTGGCCCGCCTGGTTCCGCGCCGTCACACTGGCCCGGCCCACGCACGGCGGCGCCGGGCGGGAGATCAGGCTGATGGGCGGCGTCCGGTTCCAGGAGACGATCATGGCCGCCGACCCCGAGCAGCGGTACGCCTACCGGGTCGACGAGACCAACGTCCCCGGGATGCGCGCCCTGCTGGAGGAGTGGCGGCTGACCCCGGCGGGCTCCGGCACCCGGATCCTCTGGACCTTCGCCGCGGACGGCACGCCCGCGTTCCGGCTCGGCCTCGCCGCCGCCCGGCCCGGGCTGGGCCGCTCGTTCCGTTCGGCCGTGCGCGCGCTGGACGGGCGCCTCGCCGCCGCTCACCGCACGGCGGGCCCGCAGGAGCAGTAAGGGGGGCCGGGGCCCGGGGGCGGGCGTAGCCGGAGCCGGTGCGGGTCAAGTACCCGTGCTCGTGCTAGTGCTAGATGAGTGAGTCCAAGGGATGGCCTGCGGACATAGGACGAGGGCGTCCAATGTCAGTGTGTGAAGACGGACCTGGACACCCTCGCGACAGCA